>DATBCW010000029.1:0-40310 GCA_036270255.1 Chthoniobacterales bacterium | reverse complement strand
CGCAACCTCGCGCAGTTTACTTTCGCAGCCGCGGCCGGTAACATTCGCCGCGCGCGATGGAGACGGATTACAAGGTTAAGCTCGAGGTTTTTGAAGGCCCGCTCGATCTGCTGCTTTATCTGATCAAGCGGGACGAGGTCGATATTTACGATATCTCGCTCGAGCGGATCACGAAGCAGTACCTCGAGTATCTCCAGGCGTTCAAGGAACTGAACATCGATATCGCGGGCGAGTTCATCGTCATGGCGGCGAACCTGATTTATCTGAAAAGCCGAAGCCTGTTGCCGGTGGACCAGCAGCCGCCGGATGAAGAAGTGGAGGAAGACGATCCGCGCTGGGATTTGATCCGGCAGCTGATCGAATACAAGAAATTCAAGGAAGCGGCGGCGCAATTGCAGACACGCGCGCTGGAGCAGGAACGGATGTTTGCCCGCGCTGGATTGAAGGTCGCGGATTTCGCGAGCGCGCCGTTGCCGCTCGGTGAGGTGGGAATTTTTCAGCTCATCAATGCGCTTCAGACCGTGATCAAGCGCGTAGAAGCGCGGGAAGATTTACAGCAGCTCTTTGGTGAGCACTTCACGGTCTCGGACAAGATCGAATCGATCCTGCGGCAGATCGGGAGCGGCGTGACGTTGAAGTTTTCGGAGTTGTTCGCGCAAATGGCGTCGCGCATCGAGATTGTCGTGACGTTCCTCGCATTGCTCGAATTGATTCGGCTCAAGCAGGTGCGCGCGACCCAGGTGAGTCCGTTCGAGGAAATCGAGATTGCGCCGGCTGTCCTGAATTGACGATGCCGCGGGTTTTGATCGCCGGATGCGGCTACGTCGGCGAAGCAGCGGCGAATCTTTTCCACGAGTCCGGTTGGGAAGTGGAAGGCTGGACCGCGTCAGTCGAATCGGCCGGCAAACTCTCGCATCGCCCTTACCGAGTTTGCGCGGCGGACGTGACCGATCCGAAGATCACCGGCGACTTCGATGTTGTTATCCATTGCGTCAGCTCACAGGGGGGCAACGAAGAGGAATATCGTAGCCTCTATTTTCAGGGGGCGAACAATCTTCTGCGGGCGTTTCCGACGGCCACACTTCTCTTCACCAGCAGCACAAGTGTTTACGCTCAGACCGATGGCAGCGTCGTCGACGAAAGCAGCCCGGCGGAACCGCGTCACGCAAAGGGACAGATTTTGCGCGAAACCGAAGATCTGGTTCTCGGGGCGGGTGGAATCGTCCTGCGACTGGGAGGAATTCACGGACCGGGTCGGTCGTTTTTCCTGAGTCGATTTTTGGAAGGCTACGCGGCCGCTTCCAACGATCGACTCATCAATCAAGTTCACCGGGACGATATCGTAAGCGCGGTTCGGTTATTGGCCGAACGGCGCGGTGAACTTGCGGGCGAGATTTTCAACGTCGTCGGAGATGAACCGATTAAGGCCAGCGACGCTTCCGCGTGGCTTGCTTCCAGGTTGAAAAAGTCGCTACCAACGACTGCTGGTCAGGCCCGTCCGAGCAAACGCGGTCAAAGCAACAAGCGCGTCAGCAATCGCAAACTGCGAGCACTGGGATGGGAGCCGCGCTACCCGACATTCGAGGTCGCGATGAGCGACAGTATCCTGCCGAGCTTCGGTTTTTAAGCGCCGCGCCGACAAAGCGTCGTCGGTATGCAAGCTGCTAAAAAAATCCCATGCGGCATATCAAACTAAGCGGTCGAGAGGCGACGATAGTGCGCGCGATCGGGTTCGCCGAAGCGATGATGGGCGCCGAACTCCAAGAGCAGACGCACATGGACAGCGACGATGTGACCGACACGCTCAACAGCCTGATGTCCGCCGGTTTCGTGGAGTCCGTCCCCTATTACGACGAAGTGCAGTTAGCCGAGATGCCGGTAACGGCGTTTGAATTGAATCCCGCCTACGCGAGCGACCTCAGGCAGGCGCTTTACCGGCGCTAGGCTCAAGCAGAGGCGGCCTCAGCGGAAGCACGCTCCGTGTCGCGCTCCCCGAAGAGCTGGCGGATCACTTCTTCCACAGGCAATTCCTGGACGTTGATGTCGGTGACCCGGCAGTTGTCGAGGAGATTGCGCGCCACATCGGTGACCTGCGCACGCGGCACTTTGAGTTGCACGGACATCGGCTTTTGTTCCACCACTTCGCCGAACCGGGTGAAATCGCAGGCCGCGCCTTCCTCGAAACTGAGGCTGATGATCTTCGCGCTGGAAAAACGGTCGATGATCGCGTCGAGCGGGCCGTCGAAGAAAATCCTGCCGTGATCGATGACAATCACGCGCTCACACAGCTCTTCGATGTCCTGCATGTAATGACTGGTCAACATGGTGACGATCTTGTGATCGCGATTGTAAAGGCGGAGAAATTCGCGGACGCGTTTCTGACTGACGACATCGAGGCCAATCGTCGGCTCGTCCAGGAAGAGGACGCGGGGTTCGTGGATAAGCGCGGAGATCAATTCCATTTTCATGCGCTCGCCTAACGAGAGCTCGCGCACCATCACATTCATTTTGTCCTGCACGTCCAGAAGATCAGCCAGGCCGTTCACGACTTTCTTGAATCGGTCGCGATCGATCCCGTAGATCGCGCGATTGAGCTCGAGCGATTCCTGGGCGGGCAAATCCCACCAGAGCGCATTCTTCTGTCCCATCACGAGTGCGAACTGTCGCTTCATCTCGTTGCTGCGTTCCCATGGGACGAAGCCGAGCACGCGCGCCTCGCCCGCGGTTGGGTTCAGCAACCCGGACAACATTTTCAGAACTGTCGTTTTCCCCGCACCGTTGGGCCCGAGGAATCCGACAAGCTCGCCTTCCTCGATTCTAAATGTGACGTCGTCCGCCGCGCGCGTTTCCTGATAGGTCCGCCTAACGAGTCCTTTGAGCGATCCGCGGAGTCCGCCTTCCTTGCGGTAAGTGCGGTAGACCTTGGTTAACCCGCGCGTCTCAATGACGCTCACGCGACTGAGGAACGACTGCGGCTTTTGCCTTCCAACAGCGGCAACACTTTCTCCACCAGCGCGTCCGCGGTGATGCCGTGCTTCTTTCGAAGAATCGGGATGGTCCCGTGTTCGACAAATTGATCGGGCCAGCCGATGCGAACAACCGGTGTGTTGATCATCTGGGAATGCAGATGCTCCATCACGGCGCAGCCAAATCCGTTGTGAAGGACGTGATCCTCAAGTGTGCACACGACTTCGACGCCGCGCGCGAAGAACTCCAGCGTGCCGGTGTCAATCGGCTTGATCCAGCGCGGGTTGATGAGTGCGACCGAAATCCCTTTTTCCTCGAGCTTTTTCGCAGCTTCCTCTGCCACCTCGAACATGTTGCCGAGTCCGAAGATCGCTACGTCGCGTCCGTGTTTCACGACTTCGGCTTTGCCGATCTCGAGAAGCTTCGGCGAGGCCTTTGGAACTGCGCCGGTGCCCGCGCCTCGCGGATAACGAATCGCAATCGGACCAGCATCGTAATTCGCCATCGTCCAGAGCATGTCGATGAACTCGTCTTCATCCTTCGGCTGCATATGGACGACGTTCGGGATGTGGCGCAGGTAGCCTATGTCGAAAAGGCCGTGGTGGGTCGGGCCGTCGTCGCCGCTAAGCCCGGCGCGATCCATGCAGAGGGCGACATTCAGGTTCTGCAGCGCGATATCATGAATAATCATGTCGTATGCGCGCTGCATGAACGTCGAATAGATCGTGAGGAACGGTTTTATTCCCTGGGTCGCCAAGCCGCAGGCGAAAAGCGCCGCGTGCTCCTCTGCGATGCCGACGTCGAAGTAGCGGGTGGGATGTTGCGCCTGGAAAAATCCGAGTCCGGTGCCGCTCGGCATCGCGGCGGTGATGGCGACGATCTTCTGATTTGAATCGGCGAATTTCGCCAGCGTCTTGCCCATCAATTCCGAGTACGTTGGTGTCGGCGCCGGCGCGGTTTCCCCGCTCTCGATTTTGTATTTGCCGAGGCCGTGGAACTTATCCGGCTTGGCAATCGCGGGTTCGTAGCCTTTGCCTTTCTTGGTCAGGATGTGAAGCAGGACCGGTTCGTCCTGCGTCTTGAGAAACTCGAAGGTGCTGACGAGCAGGGGGATGTCGTGCCCGTCGATCGGTCCGTAGTAACGAAGCCCGAGTTCTTCAAAAATCACGCTCGGGACGAGCAGGTTTTTCACGCCTTCCTCGAACCGGTGGGCGAACTCAACGGCGCTCTTGCCTGCGATCGCCTCGATAAATCGGCGCGCCTTGTCGTGCAGTCCAGCGTAGGTCGGATTCGCAACGATGTTGTTCAGGTAGCTGGCGATGGCGCCGACGTTCTTCGCGATCGACCATTCGTTGTCGTTCAGCACTACAATGAAACGCCGCGTCTGGGACTTCGCGTTGTTCAGCGCTTCGTAACTGATGCCGCAGGTAAACGCCGCATCCCCCGCCACAACGACGACATTCTCATTCCCGCCTCTCAAATCACGGCCAACCGCCATTCCGAGCCCGGCTGAGAGCGCGGTGCCAGCGTGCCCCGCGCCGTAGCAATCGTGCTCGCTCTCCGTGCGCAGGAGAAACCCGTTAAGCCCCTGGTATTGGCGCATCGTCGAGATTCGATCGAGACGGCCGGTAAACATTTTGTGGACGTAGCCCTGGTGACTGACGTCGAAGACGAACTTGTCCTTGGGCGTTTCGAACACGCGATGAAGGGCGATGGTCAATTCCACCACACCGAGGTTCGGCCCCAGGTGTCCGCCGGTTTGGGAGAGCACCTTGATCAGCTCGTCGCGGACCTCCTGCGCAAGCTGCGGCAGGTCTTCTTCGTTCAGCGCCTTGATGTCCGCGGGCGAACGAATCCCGTCCAGTACCCGCGCGACCGCGGTCGTCTCAGAAGAGGCTGACGTCGTCATTCTTGTTTGCTCCTTTTTCTTCCCTCGGCGCCGGCGCTTCTTTTTCCACCGTCGGCTCGAAATTCTTTACCACAGGTTTGCCGGAATGGTTACGAGTAATGATCTCAATCCGCTGCTCCGCGCTGGCCAGTCGTTCCTGGCAAACCTTCACCAGCTTCATTCCTTCTTCGTAGCGGCCAATCAATTCTTCCAGCATCATTTTACCGGATTCCATCTGCTCGACGATTTCCTCGAGTCGATCCATGGCGCCTTCGAAGCTCAGGGAAGGCTCGCTCTTTTTTGGGGCGGAAGACATGCGCCCGCAATTAAGCACCGGCGGGCCCGGATAAAAAGCGCGACTTCTGGGGAGTCGTTGTGTTCCATACGGCGGGATTTGCGGCTGGGCGGGTCGCACAATTAATGAACCAAACGAACCGATCGACCGGTCTAATTTCTGCTCACTTTTCCCCCCACAAATCAGTCGCCACCTCAGCTCGGCTGAGTTTCTCCTGCGGCGCGGCTCTAAAATAAAATGAGACGTATTTTTTCAGGCGCGGGATGGACGGCCGGGGCGGTCTTGGTGTTCGCTCTCATTGCGCCGCCGGCTTTCGCCATTTCCAGCGCGGTCAATCTGTCGACCCGCATGGTTGTCCAAACTGGCGACAATGTTTTGATCGGCGGCTTTATCGTTTACGGCACTGGCCAGAAGCAAATTGCGCTGCGGGCTCTCGGACCATCCCTGCCGGTGGCGGGCGCATTGAGCGATCCCGTTCTGGAGCTGCACGACGCGTCCGGCAAATTAATTTCGTCCAATGACAATTGGCGCACGACTCAACAGGACGCGATCATCGCGGCCGGTCTCGCGCCCAGCAACGATCTCGAATCGGCCTTGATTGCCACGATTAATCCGGGCGCTTATACCGCAATCGTCAAGGGCGCCAACAACGTCACTGGCGTGGGATTGGTTGAACTGTACGACCTCGATCCCGACGGCGCGCCGTGCCGGCTCGCGAACCTTTCCACCCGCGGAAACGTTTTGACGGACGACAACGTGATGATTGGCGGTTTTATCGTTCGCGGCGACGTCATCAAAACCATGCTCATGCGTGTAAGAGGGCCGACGCTTATTCTGAATGGCATTCCGATCCCCGGCAGTCTGTCCGACCCCATGCTGGAGCTGCATGACGAGAATGGCGGATTGCTCGCGCAGAATGACAACTGGCGCTCGACCCAGGAAGAGCAGATCAATGCCAGCACGCTCGCTCCTACTGACAATCGCGAGCCGGCGCTCATCGCATCGCTAACGCCCGGGAATTATACAACAGTTGTGCGCGGTGCGCAGAACACGAGCGGCGTCGCATTGCTTGAGATGTACGATTTGGATCAGCCGCCGCAGGCCGACGGTTCGACGCTGTACCTTGCTCAACTGCGCCCGGATAGCGGAGTCGCCTCCAGCGGTTCGGGGATTTCGTCGCTTCGTCTGGCGGCAGATGAACTCTCTGCGACCGTTTCGTTTCAATATTCAAACCTGACTTCTCCTGTCAGCGGTATCGGGATTTACGGCACTGGCGGCCAGCTCCTGTTCGATATCTCGGTCTCATTGCCGCGACCTGACGGCTCTTACGTCTGGATTTTCAAGCCGCGCGGCACTTACACGGTCGCGGACATCGTTGCGGCAATCAAGAGCGGCCAACTGACTTTCCTGATCCAGACGTCGGGCCATCCCGCGGGCGAATTGACGGGCAACTACAACCTTTCAACTGGGGGACAGACCGGGCCCGCGCCGACTCCGCCGCCAAGCTTGCCCGGTGGCACGCCTACGGCAGCAGACGCCGGACGTTTTCTTTCGCAAGCCACCTTTGGCGCGACGGACGCGCTCATCTCGCAGGTTCAAAACCAGGGATACGACGCGTTCCTGAACGCGCAGTTTGCAGCGCCGATGTCGTCGCATCTCGCGTTTGTCGATGCGGCGATGGCCGCGCTGCCGAGTCCATCGCCGAGTCCCAGCGCAACGCCGAATCAGCCGACGTTGACGATGACGAACGACGCCTGGTGGACGAACGCGATCGGCGGCCAGGACCAGTTGCGGCAGCGGGTCGCGTTCGCGTTGAGCGAAACGCTCGTTGTCTCGATCAATAGCGCCGGCCTGGGCAACGCGCCCTTCGCGTTGCCCGCCTATTACGACGTGCTCGTGCGCGACGCCTTTGGAAATTACCGCCAGCTTCTCGAGGACATCACGCTCAATCCCGCGATGGGCGCATACCTCAACATGCTCCAGAACGACAAGGCGAACACGTCGCGCGGCACCTCGCCTAACGAGAACTACGCTCGAGAAATGATGCAGCTGTTTTCCATCGGCCTTTACGATCTCAACCTCGATGGAAGCCTGACCCTGAGCTCGACGGGTTACCCCATCGCCACTTATGGCCAGGACGCGATCCTCGGAACGGCCGCGGTCCTGACCGGTTGGACTTATACCCAGCCCGGCGTGGCGAATCCGGTCTTTCGCCCGCCGCAGAATTGGCGCGATCCGATGATCAACATAGCGACCCACCATCAGACCACGGCGAAAACGATCCTGAACAGCGTCGCTATCCCGGCGGACCAGACGGCCGCGCAGGATTTGAAGATCACACTAGACACAATCTTCAATCATCCCAACGTCGGGCCCTTCATTTGCCGGCAGTTAATTCAGCGACTGGTGACGAGCAATCCAAGCCCCGGCTATGTCTATCGCGTCGCCTCCGTGTTTAACGACAACGGCCAGGGCGTGCGCGGCGACCTGAAGGCCGTCGTGCGCGCGATCCTCATGGATTACGATGCCCGCGTCGGATTTCCCACTGCCCAGGGCGCCGGACACGAACGCGAGCCCGTGATTCGCCTGGCGAATTTGCTCCGCGCCTTCAACGCCACTTCACCGAGCGGCAAGTATTCAGTCCGCAACGTCTACAACAGTTTCGCCGAGGAGGCGATGCATTCGCCAACCGTTTTCAATTTCTTCACGCCCGATTATTCGGCGCCCGGCGCAATCGCGACCGCCGGCCTGAAGAGTCCTGAGTTTGAAATCACCACCGACACAACAGTGATCTCGATCACGAACTATTTGCGCACAGCGATTTACGGTTCCCTTGGGCCGTCGGGCGACCGGATCACTTTAGGGCTCGCCGCGGAACAGACTCGCGCCTCCGATCCCGCGGGACTTGTCGACCATTTGAATTCGCTGCTCATGGCCGGCGGCATGTCGTCCGGGACACGCAACATTCTGATCAACGCCGTTACCCAGATTCCTGCGACCAACCCTCTCGAGCGCGTCCGTACCGCGATCTATCTCGTCGTCAATTCTCCGGAATTCGTCGTGGACAAATGAATATGACTTCGCCTACCCGCCGCACTTTTATTCGCCAGGCTGCCTGCGCCGCGCTCACGACCACGGGAATCCTGAACACGATCTTCGATCTGCGCCGCCTCAGCGCCGCGCCGCTCGACACCAGCGATTACAAGGCGCTCATCTGCCTTTTCCTATTTGGCGGGAACGACGCGAACAACGTCATCGTCCCTCATGATGCGAACGGCTACGCGTCTTACGCCGCCGCGCGTGGAGTGCTGGCCATTCCTCAAGCCTCGCTCTTGCCGTTGACGCTGCAGAATGGGGACGGCCGCGATTTCGGTTTTCATCCGAACATGCCGGAGATGCAGGGTCTGTTTAATCAGGGGAAACTTGGCGTCGTCGCGAACGTTGGGACGTTAGTGGCGCCTGTCACGCGCGCACAATATTTGGCGGGTGGCGCCGCAGTTCCGCCACAGCTCTTTTCGCACGCGGATCAATCCGTCCAATGGCAAACCTCGGTGCCGGACGTGATTTCGAAAACAGGGTGGGGCGGCCGCATGGCAGACATGCTGCAATCGCTCAATGCCGGCTCGAAAATCTCGCTTTCTCTTTCCATTGCGGGCACGAACACCTTTGAAGTCGGCAACACGGTCCTGCCGTATGTCGTTTCGCCGAATGGCAGCATCGGTCTGACCGGCTTCGATGGGAGCGCAAACTCGAATGTTCGGCTCCAGGCGTTCAAGGACTTGCTCGCGTTGCCCCACAACAATCTCTTTGAGCAGGCCTATTCCGACACCGTTTCGCGTTCGATCGCGGCCAACGATCTTCTGACGTCCGCGCTCACCGGCCTTCCCGCGTTCCAAACCGTGTTCCCAACTACGAGTCTCGGCCAGCAGTTGAACATGATCGCGAAACTTATCGCGGCTCGGACCAATCTCTCCATGAACCGCCAGATCTTCTTCTGCTCCGTCGGCGGCTACGACACTCATGGCGATCAGCTCGCCGGCCAGGCAAATTTGTTCACGGAGCTGAGCCAGGGATTGAACGCGTTTTACAATGCGACCGTCGAGCTCGGTATCGCCTCGCAGGTCACCACTTTTACCGCCTCGGATTTCGGCCGTACGTATCCGACGAACGGATCCGGGTCCGATCACGGGTGGGGCAGCCATCAATTCGTCCTCGGCGGCGCGGTCCAGGGCGGACGATTGTTCGGCACGTTTCCCACACTCGCCGTGAATGGACCCGACGATACCGGTCAGGGCCGTTGGATTCCGACGACGTCGGTCGACGAATTTTCAGCGACACTCGCCACTTGGTTCGGCGTCAGTCCATCCGACTTATCGACCGTTCTTCCCAACATTGGTCGCTTCGCCCATCCGAACCTTGGCATCTTCGGTTAGTGTTGCGCGATGCGGGCCATTCCGGCTTAACTGCATCGCGAAATGAATTGGATCGCTAAACAGGACGCCCGGCACCGCATCGTCATCTCGCTCCTCGTCGCCGTGGCTGTCTGGCTCGGTTTACGCGGACACGTCCAGCGTTCCACTCAGTTTATCGTCACCTGGGACGTTTTCGGGCTCTGCGTTCTAGGGCTGGCGTGGCTCACCATCATCACCACTCCGCCGGAGAAACTTCGGGCCCGCGCCCAGATGCAGGACCTGAGTCACATTGTGATTTTCATTTTCGTCCTGGTCGCAGCCTGTGCCGGTCTGTTCGCGGTCGGTTTCCTTTTCTTCAATAAGACCGTGGTCATGCAACGCTCGCACTTCTTCATCCATCTTGTGATGGTTCTTATCGCCGTGATTTGCTCCTGGTCGCTGGTGCACACTGTTTTCGGATTGCGTTATGCCCACACCTATTATGGCGATCCCGACGGACCGACTGGACCGAAGCCGCACGCGGGCGGACTCGAGTTTCCCGGCAATCGCGAGCCGGACTACATGGATTTTGCCTACTTTTCCTTTGTCATCGGCATGACGTTCCAAGTTTCGGACGTCGTGATCACCTCGCGCGACTTCCGGAAGCTCGTGCTCGTCCATGGGATGCTCTCGTTCGGTTTCAACACCGTCATTCTCGCCCTGACCATCAACACCGTCTCGGCCCTATTCTGATTCGGCCGGGCTAGGCACTGTCGAGCCGTCACCTGCTGGCATATCCGATGCTTGGTATGCCGCAGAACGATGACCTTCCTGAAGAAGATCCTTTTAGTCGACCATGAGCCGCGCGTTACGGCACTCGTTAGGCGTGCCCTCGAAAGTACGGGCCGGTTCTTGGTGAAGGTCGAAGGGGATGTGCGGCTGGCCCAGCACGCGGCTCCTTGGTTTCGTCCCGATCTGGTGTTGCTCGACGCGGCCCAGACTTCCGAGAGCGAACAAATGACCCGCGAATTGCAGGGCGAACCGACCTTGAAGGACACGCCTTTCCTTTATCTAAGCGGAAATCCGGCGGTGGAGAAGAAAGTGATGACCGGCGGATTTCTGAGCGGCTACAGCTTTCTGGCGGCGGCCATTACGCTCGACGACCTGGTTCGGTTTGTTGAGGACATGCTCACGCCGGCCCAGGCGCCGGTGCGTGTTATCAAACGCAGTCGTTAGGTCGGTCGCTAGCCGATCTGCTGCCGATAACCGGCGGCGTCTTTGAGCTGCTTCACTTCATCCGGTGAATCCATCTTCACCACAAAGATCCAACCTTCGCCGAAAGGGTCAGTGTTGATCAACGCCGGGTTCCCTTCGAGGGCCTTGTTCGCTTCAACCACTGTTCCGGAAACAGGCGCGTAAATGTCACTGGCGGCTTTCACAGATTCCACGACAGCAATCTGACTTTTCGCGGTCGCCTTCGCGCCGATCTTCGGGAGCTCCACGTAAACCACGTCGGTTAGCTCAGCCTGGGCGTGATCAGTGATACCGACGCGAGCGTTCTCGCCTTCCACCCGGACCCATTCGTGAGACTCGGCGTAATGAAGATCGTCTGGAACATTCATGATTTTTTGTAGAGCGGTTTTTTCTCGATGATTGCCGGAAGTTTTCGGTCGCGAATCTCGATCTCGATCTCGGTCCCGACTTTGGCGTGAGCGGATGCAACGTAGGCCATACCGATCCCTTCGTTCAAGCTCGGCGACAAACTCCCGCTCGTGACTTCGCCGATCCGTTCGCCCTCCCGCCAAACCGAGTAATGCGGGCGCGGCGGCGGACCTTTGCTTTTCATCCGAAACGCTATCAGCCGATTGGGCGAACCATTCTCCTTTGCGTCCACGAGAACATCGCGACCAAAGAACTTCGGTTTCTTCAGGTCCACGAAAAACCCAAGTCCGGCTTCAATCGGATTATGCTCGGGCGAAAGATCGGAACCGTTGAGCGGATAACACATTTCCAGGCGCAGCGTATCGCGCGCTCCCAGTCCGCATGGCCGAATCCCAAGCTCTTTGCCCTTTTGCAGCAGGCCGTTCCAAATCATGGATGCGTCCGCCGCGGCAAAAAACATTTCGACGCCGTCTTCGCCCGTGTAACCCGTTCGCGCGACGGTCACCTTGGTGCCGCAGCATTCGAAGTCTTTGATCTGATTGCGTGCCGGTAGCTCGGTGCCGTCGCTTAGAAAAGCGCTCAGTAATTCCACCACCCGCGGGCCTTGAATCGCGAGCCCGCCGTAATCGGCGCTCCGGTTCTCCAGTTTGCCGCTGTCGCCGAGATGTTTCTCCAACCAGGCGAAATCTTCATCGACGCGGGACGCATTCACCACCAGCAGAAATTCCTCGGGCGCCGTCCGGTAAACAATCAGGTCGTCGATGATCCCGCCGCGTTCATTCAAAAGGAATGTGTATTGCCCGGTGCCGATTTCGAGCTTGTCGATGTTGTTCGTGAGCATCTCGTTCAACCAAGCGCCGGCGCGCGGACCCGTCGCCAACAGTTGCCCCATGTGCGAAATGTCGAAGACGCCGACGTTTTTCCGCACCGCCTGATGCTCGTCGATGATGCCGCTGTATTGCACCGGCATAATCCAGTCGCCGAATGGGATCATCTTTGCGCCGAGCCGCACATGCTCGTCGTAGAGCGGCGTCTTTTTCTGCGCGGCCTCGGTCATTGGCAACATCCTAGATGCCTCGCCAGTTGAAGCAAGCCGCGCTTCCTCTACCGTGCTCGCAGCGATGAGCTTCCTCGACAAACTCGAACGCCGCTTCGGCTTCATCGCTATTCCGGGGCTGATTCGCATCGTCGTGATGTTCACAGCGCTGGTCTGCGTCCTGGCTTACATCGACCAGCATTTTATCTCCGTGCTCGATCTCAAGCCGGAGCTCATCAAGAAGGGGCAGGTCTGGAGGTTGGTGACCTACATTTTTATCCCGAGCTCGCCCCTCCAACAGGGCTCAATGCTTTCCCCTTTACTGGCTGTCGTCGCGCTCTGGTTTCTCTGGTGGATTGGCGACAAGCTCGAAGCCGCGTGGGGACCATTCCGGGTCACGCTTTATTTCCTCACCGGAATGATTGGCGCAACCCTCGCCGCCTTTCTCCTTCACGTACCTTTCTCCAATGGCATGCTGGCCACGTCGATCTTCCTGGCGGTCGCCTGGTTTTATCCGAACGAAGTCATTTACCTAATGTTCATCCTGCCAGTGAAATTCAAATGGCTTGCGTGGATCACAGGGGGCTTTCTGCTCCTCGGCTTCTTGTTCAGTTCGAATGCCAATCGACTGGGAATGATTCTCGCGCTCTCAAATTACTTTCTGTTCTTCGGACCGCAGGTTTTTCGCAACGTGCGCCAGCGACACGAAGTGGCCGACCGCCGGAAGCGTTTTGAAGTGCAAAGCCGGAGCGAAGAGGAGCCTCTCCACCGTTGCGCGACTTGCGGAGCGACCGAACACTCCGATCCCAGCCTTGAATTTCGCGTCGCTCGCGATGGCGAAGAGTATTGTCTTGCGCATCTGCCGCGGCCGGCAAACGCTCCCGTTTCGCCGCGATGAACAAGGACGTCACGCCGTTGATTCCCGAGCAGGGCTGGCATTGCCTCCATCTGTTTTACCGGATCGAGCACGGCCAATGGCAGTTGCTTAGCGTCGACGAACAACGCGAAGGGAAGGTCGCGCTCTCCTCGCTCGTCCAGGAAATTCGTGCTGTCGAATCGACTCAGCTGCTGACGTTGAGCATGGTCACGCCGAAAGCCGATCTCGGTTTTATGCTCGTCACGCCCGACTTGCACGCGGCGAATCGGATCGAAAAACAACTCAGCCTCTCGTTAGGCGCAGACGTGCTCGTCCCGGTTTACAGCTATTTGTCGCTTACCGAGGAGAGCGAATACAAAACGAGCGCGGAAGATTACGCCGGCGTGCTCGAGAACGAGCAGAAGATCAAGGCTGGGACGCCCGAGTTTGAGAAATCGATGGCCTCGTTCGAGGAGCGCATGAAGCACTATCGCCACGAACGCATGTACCCGACGCTACCGGATTGGCCCGTCGTTTGTTTCTACAACATGAGCAAACGCCGCGGGGAACAGCGGAACTGGTATGCGTTGCCGTTCGACGATCGACGCAAGCTCATGCTCGGTCACGGCGCGGTGGGCCGGCAATACGCCGGCAAAGTGAAACAGCTCATCACGGGTTCGACCGGCCTCGACGATGCCGAGTGGGGCGTCACGCTTTTCGCGCAGGACACTTTCCAGATAAAATCGATCGTCTACGAAATGCGTTTCGATCCCGTGAGCGCTGACTACGGCGAGTTCGGCGAATTTTATATCGGCGTGCAACTCCCGCTCGACGAACTGTTCCAAAGATTGCAGCTTTGATCCTCCTGCTCCTGGTCATGATCGTACTCATGATTTTCCGGAGAGCATGAGCAGGATTTAAATGGATGGGTGACAGAGCGGTCGATTGTGCACGCCTGGAAAGCGTGTGTGCCGCAAGGCACCAGGGGTTCGAATCCCCTCCCATCCGTATTTACTCGCGCTCCTGCTCGTGCTCGAGTCTTACCCTTCTTTTCGACGCGTCAGCACCTGCAAATTCTGCCGGACCTTCACGATACTCGCGCCCGGCAACACTCCGCGGAAATTCACGCCCGGATAAACGATACAATCCTTTCCCAGCACCGATCCCGGATTAATCACCGCATTACAGCCGATCTCGGTTCGATCGCCGATCACCGCGCCGAACTTCGTCAACCCCGTCGCGATCTCGCCATCCGGCGCTGTAACATGGATCTCGGCATGATCCAGCTTTACGTTCGACAAGATCACGCCCGCCCCGAGATGAGCGCGATGCCCCAGAATGGAGTCACCCACGTAATTGAAATGCGGCACCTGCGCTTCATCGAACAGGATGCAGTTCTTGAATTCGCATGAGTTCACCATCACGACGCCGTTCCCGACGATGACATTTTCCCGCACGTAACAGCCGCTCCTGATATGGCAGTTCTCCCCGATCCACGCCGGGCCCTTTAACATCGCGCCTTGTTCCACGATTGTGCCGGCGCCGATGAAAACCGAGTTGCTAATAAAAGGTTTTCCAATCAAGTCGCCGAGCACGGCCGGCTTTAGCCGAAACTGCAGATAACTCGCGATCTGCCTGAGCGCGTCCCAGACGTATTTCTGCGACTCAAATAGCTTTGGGTGCGCGGTGTGTTCTAGACTGAGAAATTCCGCCGGCGAAAACATGAGAGCTACGCCCCGCCGCGTCGCGTAATCTTTTGCCCGTCTTTGGTGTCCCGGGCTTCCCAACCACGCGCGGCCAGTTCGTCGCGCAATTCATCACTTTTTCGCCACTCCTTTGCAAGCCTCGCCTGCGCCCGTGCCTCGGCCAGCGCGGCGACTTCGGCTGGCAGTTCCGCTTCTTCTCCACCTACCTGGAGAATTCGATTCACGCCCTCCCACCATTCCAGCCATGCCTTCGCATCGTCCGCGCTCATCTCGCCCGCATCCATCCGCCGATTTGTCTCGCGAATCGTCTCAAACAAAACGCCGAGCGCGCCCGAAATATTCAGATCGTCATCCAACGCGTTTTGAAACTCTTCGTTGGAGCTTGGAGTTTGGAGCTTGTTTGGAGTTTGGGATTTGGAGTTTGGAGCTTCGCCCGCCGCTTCGCTCAATCGGCGCACCCAATCATCCACCCGCGCTAGAGCGGTACGCGCTTCTTCCATTCCTTCCCAGGTAAAATTCAACGGCGCTCGATAATGCACCCGCATCAACGCATACCGCACCTCGCGACCGCTGTATCCCTTCGCGATCACATCGCGCAACGTGTAAAAATTTCCGAGCGACTTCGCCATCTTCTGGCCTTCGACCATCAGATGCGCGCAATGGAGCCAGTAGCGGACGAATTTTTTCCCGGTGCACCCTTCCGTCTGCGCAATCTCGGCTTCGTGATGGGGGAAGATGTTGTCCACGCCGCCGCAGTGAATATCGAGCTGATCGCCCAGAAGTTGGGTCGCCATCGCGCTGCACTCGATATGCCAGCCCGGACGCCCTTCGCCCCAGGGGCTTTCCCACTTCACCGGACCGTCCGCTTCGTCCCACGCCTTCCAGAGCGCGAAATCGCCCACGTGCTCCTTGTCATATTCATCGCTCTTTACTCGGCCAGTTGAGCGCAGCTCTTCCAAATCGAAGTGCGCTAGCTTTCCGTAATCGGGAAATTTATTGATCCGAAAATAAATCGATTTGTCTTCGGCCTGATACGCAAGCCCGCGATCCATCAGCGTCCCGATCATCTCGATCATTTTTTTGATCTCGCGCGGATCCGTCGCTTCGGGGAATGAATCCGCTCGCTTGATTCGCAGCGAGTCGAGATCTTCGAAAAACGCCTTCTTGAATCTGGCCGTGAACTCTGCCAACGGAACGCCTGCTTCTCGGGAGCCGCGGATCGTCTTGTCATCCACGTCCGTGATGTTCATCACCCGGCGCACTTCAAACCCGCGCGCTTCCAAATGTCGCTGGAGCAAGTCCTCGAAAAGATAGGCGCGAAAATTTCCGATGTGGGCGTGGCTGTAAACCGTCGGCCCGCACGTGTACATTTTCACTTCGCGTCCCGCCGGATCGAGCGGACGGAATTCTTCGAGGGCGCGAGAGTAAGTGTTGAAAAGGCGGATCGCCATCACTCCATCTCGACCATTGCCACTGCCATTGCCGCCATGCCTTCGCCGCGACCAATCGAGCCCAGTCCTTCGTTCGTCGTCGCCTTGATGCTCACCCGCGCTGTCTCCAGCCCAAGCGCGTTCGCGATCTTCTCCCGCATCGCCGGAATATGCGGTGCGATCTTCGGCGCTTCCGCGATCAACGTCGCGTCCACATTTATCGGGTGGACGTGAATTTCCCCGAGCAACGCCGTCACTCGTTGCAAAATCTCGATGCTGCTGATCCCCCGAATCGTTTCATCGGTGTTCGGAAAGTGGTGGCCAATATCGCTTTCGCCAACTGCGCCCAGCAATGCGTCCGCGATCGCGTGGCAGATCACGTCCGCGTCCGAATGCCCATCGAGTCCGCGATCGTGCGGAATCTCGACCCCGCCTAGAATCAACTTCCGACCCGCGGCGAGTCGGTGCGCGTCGTATCCGTTGCCGCAGCGGATCGTACTCACAATTTCAAATCGAGCACGCCGTTCGACGCCACGATGCTGTATTTATCTTTCATGTCGGTGCGCGGGTTCATGTCCACCGTGCCGCCCGCCGTTTCCACCAGAATCCATCCGGCGGCAATGTCCCAGAGGCTGATCCCCTGCTCGATGTAAGCGTCGAAACGTCCGCACGCCACATACGCCATGTCGAGCGCGGCGCTTCCCATCAACCGGCATTTGCGCGCGCGATGCACCATGTCTTGCAGCAACGGAAGACCGGCGGCAATCGTCACGCCCGTCTTCGACAGACCGACCGACACTACTGCTTCTCGCAAATCCGCGCGGTCGCTCACCCGAAACGGTTTGCCGTTTAGCGTGGGCTGCTCGCCTTTCTGCGCCTTCCAAAGTTCGTCCCGCATCGGATCGTAGATCACACCGACGATGATCTCTCCCATGTAACGGAGCGCGATCGACACGCAGAAGTGGGGAATGCCGTAGAAAAAATTCACGGTGCCGTCGAGCGGATCCACCACCCATTGATGATCGCTCGCCTGGTCGCCCACGATTCCTTCTTCGCCGTAAAGCGCGTGCTCCGGAAATTTTTTCAGGAGCGATTCGGTAATCAGCGTCTGGGTGCGAACATCGATCTCGAGTTTAATATCGTGCGCTTCGGCTGAGTTGACCCGGCGCGGTTCATGGAAGCCATGGCGCAGCATTTCGCCGGCGGCGCGGGCCGCTTCCACTGCTGCGTCGAGATAATGCGTCATGAAGTTTAAGCCGTCTGCGAGCGCGGACTCGCAGGTGCATTCAACCATTCAACTTCTTCGGGCGCAAAAAAAACCGGGGGGAGAAAATTCATTCTCCCCCCGGGTTGAAGTTATTGATTGGAACTACGAAACAGCTTCGTAGTCGTTACCGCGATATTTGGAAACTAGTGTTTCTTTTTCTTCGCGGCCGCCTTTTTCTTGGCGGGCTTCTTAGCTTTTTTCTTAGCTGCCATATCGACTAATCCCCCCTTTCGGTCCGCTTTCGCGGTGGGTTGGTGAAGGATTTTTTTAACTTCACTTACTGTTGTCAGTAGTCACCACGATTTTTTTGTCAAACTTTTTTCCCACATCTTTGCAATTATTTTTACGAGCTCGCGTCCGATAATTTTTTTTGGAGCGCGCGAAATCTTTCTATTTTCGCCGTCGCGAAAGAAAATCGTGACCTCATTTTCGTCGTTTTCCATTCCGGTTTCGCTCCCGTTCACATCGTTCGCTACGATCGCGTCGCAGTTCTTTGCGCGCAGTTTTTTCTCAGCGTGAACTTTCAAATCGTGCGTCTCCGCCGCGAAACCAATCACGAGATAGCGGCGGCGTTTCGGGAGTGAAGAGAGAATGTCGCGTGTCGGAATTAATTTCAGGGTGAAAGCAGTTTTGCTCTTCTTCATCTTCCGCGGGGAAACGGACGCCGGTTTGTAGTCGGACACAGCCGCGCACATGACGAGGACGTCGCAGTGACGAAGTGAGCCATGAACGGCGCGATATAGTTCCTCCGCGGTCGTGATCGAAATTATTTCCGCGTCGCGGGGCGGCCGAATCGCGGACGGGCCGGAGATGAGCGTCACCTGATGTTTCAGTGCGATCGCCGCTTCCGCGATCGCGTAGCCCATTTTTCCCGAAGATCGATTGCTGATGAAGCGGACCGGATCGATGGCTTCGCGCGTCGGACCGGCGGTGATGACGAACCTCACGCGATCAGATTGTCCTGACGGGCGAGAAGAAACTCCGCCCGGAACGCGATCTCATCGACTTTCCACAAGCGGCCGACGCCTTCGTATCCGCACGCCAGCATTCCTGCTTCCGGCCCGATGAATTCCACGCCGCGCGATTTCAACGTGGCGACGTTTTCCTGCGTCGCCGGATGTTCCCACATTTTTCCGTTCATGGCCGGCGCGATCAGAATTTGTGCGCGGGTGGCGAGCGCAATTGCGGTGAGCGGATGTCCGGCCAATCCGTTCGCAAGTTCAGCAATGACGTTCGCGGTCGCCGGCGCGATCAGCAAGAGGTTCGCGCGATCCGCGAGATCGATGTGCCCCGGGCGCCAGCTTTCCTTCTCGTCGAAGAAACTGGTGGTGACTGGATTTTTCGAAAGCGTCTGAAGCGTTAGCGGCGTGATGAACTCAGCCGCGTCACGAGTCATGACAACGAAAACGTCGTGGCCTTGTTTCACGACCAGGCTGGCGAGTTCCGCGGATTTGTAGGCGGCAATCGAGCCCGTCACCCCGAGCACGACGCATTTTGCTTTAGTCATGACAGCTTCAACCTCCGGCTCAGATATCTTTCCGCCCCCATGATGTGGCGGAATTTCATCAGGTCTTCCTCCATCGATTTGCTGATGATCGTGTAACGATAATCGCGCCACAGCTCCATCTCCCGCGCGGCCGTGACGATCCGGGACTCAATTTGTTCCGGCGTCTCCGTGCCGCGTTTGGTCAGGCGTCGGCGCAGTTCATCGAGATCCGGCGGCATGATGAAAACATCGCAGAGAGCGCGGCGGATCGTCTCGTCGTCGAAGTTTCGAATGGCGGCCGCGCCTTGAATGTCGACGTCGATCAGGACATCCACGCCGTTTTCCAAATTCGTGATAAGAGGTTCGCGGGTGGTGCCGTAATGGCGGCCGTGCACGCTTGCGTGTTCCAGAAAATCGCCAGCCGCGATTCGAGCGAGAAATTCTTTTTCGGAAATGAAATGGTAATCGTCGCCCTCCATCTCGCCGGCGCGGGGCACGCGGGTCGTGCAGGAGACCGAGTAAACGAAATCCGGCGTTTGCCGAAGCGCGTCGCATAGCGTCGTCTTGCCCGCCCCAGATGGCGCGGAAACGACGAAGAGAATTCCCGTGCGAGTGAATTGATTACTCAAGGTTTTGGATTTGCTCGCGGATTTTCTCCAATTCCGATTTGCAGGCAACGACGTGCTGTGAAATTCCGGCGTCGTTCGACTTGGCGCCGAGCGTGTTCAACTCGCGGAAGATTTCCTGGGTGATGAATTCGAGGGTGCGCCCGACCGGCTCGTTCTTGCGCAGATGATGCGCGAACTGGCCGAGGTGACTTTCTAATCGCGTGAGTTCTTCCGAGATATCGGAGCGATCGGCGAAGATCGTCACTTCTTTCAGCAAACGTTCGTCGTCGAGCGCGAGGTCGAGTCCGGCCTTCTCTAGTCGATCGCGGAGGACGGCACGGTACTTTTTCACCACGTCGGGATACAGCTTTCGGATTTCTTTGATCTCGGCGCGCAAAGTTTTCAGCCGATGGATTAAGTCTTTGGCCAAATGCTTTCCTTCGTGCTCGCGCATTTTGACGAGGTCGCCCAACGCAGTAGTGAGTGCCCGCTGCACCACCGGCCACGCTTCGTCGGCATTGACGCTGTGTTCGGGCGACCGCATTACCCCTGGCGCTTGCAAGATTGTTCCGATCGTAATCTCGCCCGGCGCGCTCAATTCCTTTTGTAACGTCAGCATTGCTTCGTGATACGAGCGCGCGAGAGCGGTATCGAGCGCAAGCGCGCTGGCGCCGTTCGCGCTTTCTTGCAGGCCGATCATCACATTCATGCGTCCGCGCGAAATTTTTTCATTGATTGCCTGGCGGATACGCGGCTCCAGCATCGCGAGATCGCGCGGCAAGTTGATCACGATATCGCTCTGCTTCCGGTTAACGGAATTCAGTTCAACGCTGATCTTCGTGCCAGCGTGGTCCGCCTCGCCCCGCCCATAACCTGTCATGCTGCGCATTTTAGATTTTGGATTTTGGATTTTGGATTCGCCGCTGACGCAATGTCTTAATGGAGGCAACGGTCATCCTCAGAATCCCTTCGATCTCGCCAGTCAGAGGCGCGACCTTTTTCTGAGCAACGAATCGGGCGTCGGTGAGAAGCTCGATCCAGTAAATGGATTCGTCGGCCTCCTCTTCGGCGATGGATGGTCGGGAAATCATGTCGGCGGTAGATCGGCTTCGGCAGGCGGCGCGATAGTTCGCTCCGACCGATGTCGCTGAACGCAGAAGTTGCCGCGCCAAAACATCTGCCGCGCGGCAATTCGGCAATGTCCCAGTCATTTTAATCACTCTTAACGCTACGCCTTTGGTTCGTGCCTTAAATTCCTGTTCGTCCATTGGGGGTCTGATTTCTCAATCCAAAATCTAAAATCCAAAATAAGTCGCCGCTTGCGACACGTCTTTGTCGCCTCGACCAGAGCAGTTCACGACAACGATTGTATCGGACGACAGCGAGGGCGCGATCTTAATCACGTGAGCAATCGCGTGAGCGGTTTCAAGCGCGGGAATAATTCCTTCGGTTTCGGCCAGGGTTTGGAAGGCGGTAAGCGCTTCGTCGTCGGTTGCGTAAACGTATTCAATCCGTTTCTGGTCGCGCAGATAACTGTGCTCGGGGCCGACGGCGGCGTAATCGAGCCCAGCCGAAACGGAGTGGGTCAATTCGATCTGACCGTCTTCGTTCGCGAGGACAAAGGTTTTTGTGCCTTGGAGGACGCCGAGCCGGCCGCCTTGGAATCGCGCGGCGTGTTTTCCGGTGCGAATTCCTTCGCCCCCTGCTTCGACGCCAATCATGCGCACCGATTCGTCTTTGAGGAACGGATGGAATAGACCGATCGCGTTACTGCCGCCGCCGACGCAGGCGACCAGGATGTCGGGTAAGCGGCCTTCACGTTTTAGAATTTGCTCGCGCGTTTCGATCCCGATCACGCGCTGGAAATCGCGCACCATCATTGGGTAAGGGTGCGAACCAAGCGCGGAACCGAGGATGTAGTGGGTCGTCCGGACGTTCGTGACCCAATCGCGCATCGCTTCGTTGATCGCTTCCTTCAACGTCGCCTGTCCGGCAGTGACGGGAACGACTTTCGCGCCGAGGAAGCGCATCCGCGCGACGTTAAGGGACTGGCGCTCCATGTCGACGCTGCCCATGTAAATCACGCACTCGTAGCCGAAATGCGCGGCGACTGTCGCGGTCGCGACGCCGTGTTGTCCGGCGCCGGTCTCGGCGATGATGCGCGTCTTGCCCATCCGGCGAGCGAGGAGAATCTGGCCCAGCGCGTTGTTTATTTTATGGGCCCCGGTGTGAAGAAGATCTTCACGTTTCAAATAAATCTTCGCGCCGCCGAGATTCTGCGTGAGCCGTTCGGCGAAATATAACGGCGTGGGACGGCCGGCGAAATCGCGCAGCAGATCGTCGAGTTCGCGTTTGAATTCCGGATCCGATTTCGCGCGTTCGTATTCCGCAGTCAGATCGTTGAGCGCGGACATGAGCGTCTCGGGGACGAACATGCCGCCGTAGGGACCGAAATGGCCGTGGGAATCCGGGAGCTGGTTAACGGCGTTCAAGGGGCAAACGTCCAATGCCCAACCCGCCTTCGCAAGGCTACGGCGTGGCAGGCGTCCAACGCCAATCTAAGAGGCTCGTTTCGACGCGAGGATTTTGCTCAGCGCGCGACGGTGAGGCGAAGGAAGTGGAATTGATGCGAGATCACGCACTGGGAACCAACGTCCCGATCGAGCCGTCTTCCTGTCGCTGAGGAAGGGGTAGACCGACAGCCTGATACGATGATGGGTGAAGGGAAAATCAGCGCGATGCAACGATTGAGCGCCGCGGGGCGCCTTTGCCAGAGGCGGGAGGATCCACATACCGCGCCAACGAGTGGTTGCTTGTTCGAGTAGCACGCGCCCCCGCCGCATGACGAAGCCGTGATTCTCGGTCCGCAGTTGCAGGGCTGGTCGCGGCTTTTTTCGGGGCAATGTCAAAGGATCGGTCGTTCTACAAAATCGCTTTACCGGACAGACGCCGCATTTCGGACGCGGTCCGCAGACGAGCGCGCCTAATTCCATCAAGGCGGCATTGTGTTCGCCGGCACGGCGCAATGGAAGAAGTCGGATGGCGTTAGACCAGAGGTGTTGCCGGCCCGCGCTGGTGTCGATTGGCGTTCGCAAGTTGAACAGGCGCGAGAGCACCCGAGCGATGTTCGCTTCAACAATCGGAACTGATTCATCAAACGAGAAGGTCGCGACCGCGTTCGCCGTGTAGCGCCCGATGCCGGGCAGCTCCGAAATCGAAGTCACGTTGCGCGGAAATTTGCCACCATGTTTTTCTACGACCTCGACTGCCGCGGCCCGAAGATTCCGGGCGCGAGCATAGTAGCCGAGACCCTGCCACGCGTGGAGAACATCGCTTTCAGAGGCGGCGGCAAGCGCGGCGAAATCCGGAAAACGACGGAGCCATTCGCTGTAATACGGGATCACCGTTGCGACTTGAGTCTGCTGCAGCATGAACTCGGAGACGAGGATCGCGTAAGGATCGGTCGTGTGGCGCCACGGAAGATCGCGATGGTTTTTGCCGAACCACGAAAGGAGAGAACGGCGGAAAGAGGCGGCGGCGAAGGCAGAACTCGCTTTGATGAAGAAAACGTTGGACGTTTGTGCGCCCGAAGCAATGACTTCCTACACTCACGCGCTCACCACTGAGCAAGCGACGAAGCTCCGCGAGTTACTCCGCGATCTCGGCTTCGAGTTTGCGGAACGGCCCTACACGCTTTTCTTCGCGCAGAAAAACAAGCTCAGCGTCGCGGTTTATGAGAAAGGCCCGAAGGTCTTGCTGCAGGGAAAGGGGATTGAGGAGTTCGTTCAATTCGAGCTGGAGCCGAAAATTCTCGAAGAAGCGAAGCTCGGTTACGAAGAAGTTCACTCGCCGGAAATGTTCGAGCCGCATTTCGGGATCGATGAAAGCGGGAAGGGCGATTTTTTCGGGCCGCTCGTGATCGCGGGTGTTTATGTCGATCGCGAAGTCGCGCGGAAGTTTTTGGACGCGGGGATCCAGGACAGTAAGCGAATTGGGTCAGATAAACGGATCCGGGATTTGGCGAAGATCATCAGAAGCACTCCAGGGGCAATTGGCGATGCGGTTACAGTGGGCCCCGAGCGTTACAATGATCTCTACGAAAAATTTGGGAACCTCAACAGCCTTCTGGGTTGGGGACACGCCAGGGTGATCGAGAATCTCCTGGCGCGGAAGCCGGACTGTCCACGCGCATTGTCGGACAAATTCGCGGATGCGAGCGTGATCGAGAAAGCGTTGTTGAAACACGGCCAGAAAATTCGCCTCGAACAACGGACCAAAGCTGAGTCGGACCTCGCAGTGGCGGCGGCGTCAATCCTTGCGCGGGAAGCATTTATCGATTGGTTGGAACGCCAGGGGAACACGATCGGGGTAAAGCTGGGGCGCGGCGTTTCGGCAGAAGTGAAGGAAACGGCCAGGAAGGTCGTGGAAGGGAGTGGACCAGGAGCCTTGCGAAAAGTCGCAAAATTGCATTTCCGGACGGCGCATGAGGTGGCACCGGCGCATTTTCCGGCGCCGCCGCCGCGCAGGGCCTGGCGGTAGGTCTTCCACGACTATAGGCCCATTCATTCGGGCAAGCTTCCTGCTTAGTTTTTACCGCTGACGCGCCATTTGTGGAAACCAGGCTCCTTATATTGAATGCCGACCCGGTCTTTCAGGATCGGTCGTTGGCTATTCTGGACGAATTTGACGGCATCGAGACCCGCGTGGTCCGGACGATGCCGGAAGCGGTCTCTGTGCTGCTCTCCGAGAATTTCGACGGCTTCGTGGTCGAAGGCGAAAACCCCATCGCCTTAGAGCAGGGAACCAGTGCTCGGCAACATTTCCCTTCGCTAAAGATTGTTTGCCTTTCGCCGCGAACAAAAGACGCGGCAATCACGTCGGCGGCGCAGCAGCAGAAGATTACTCGAATTGCGAGCGACATTAACGAGCGCAATCTGCGCAAGCAGCTCCAAGTCTTCGTTGATTCCCTGGCCCAAGGGGGGACGCCCGCGGAAGGGATTGATCCCTGCCATTCGCTGATCGGCAATCTGAACCAATTCTCCGCCGCCGAGATTTTGCAGATGAGCTGTCTCGGTCAGCGCAGTGGGCGCTTCACTTTCAAGTCGGGCCGGGGCAACAGCGAAATTTATCTCGCCCACGGTTCGGTACGGCACGCGGTGTATGGTTCGCTCGAGGGCGAATCCGCGGTGGCGGAGATTTTCCGCTGGCGCCAGGGCCGGTTTTATTTTGAAGAAGGAATCATCAGCCAGGTCCAGACGGTGGATCGGCCGTGGGCGCACCTGTTGATCGACAATTTGCAGAAGCTCGATGAGACCCTGGAACTGTCCGCCACCGGTCCTTTATGAGAGATAAATCTTTAGAAACTCAGTTGCGTTTGCTCACGCTCCAGTTGGATAGCTGGAAGAAGCTCCACGATCTGATTACCTACGGTCTGGATAAGGCGCGGCCCATTATTTCAGCGGAGCAGGAACGGCAGTTCACGGAGATTCGCGCGAATCTCTTGCAGGAGACTGAACACGTTTTTGGAGTGCTTGGAGTGCTGGGCGAATTGTCCGGGCGGGCCATGAACGTCCTCCAGCGCGGAGTTTCCGTCCGCGGCGTTCGCGAGCTGTCCCCTGAGGAAGTGCGCCGGCTCGAAACCGAATGGAACGGGGTTTTCACCAAGCTCGGAACGGTCCAGGGGCAGTTGAAGTCGCGCCGAAAAACGCTTTCGGAGCAAACACCTGTTACTTACTACCTGAACCGCCTTTTCACTCGTCCGGCGACGACCTGAACTGTCTCGAAGGCGCGCACCCCCTTCATTTCGCCTCCCGGGCCGACCGGCGCGGGTCGAAATTAATTGCAATTACTCCCCACCACCTTAGTCGCGGGCTCCGATTACTTTGTGTATGCCGAAGCTTACAAAGAGGGACATCGTTGTGGCCATCAGCAATCAGACTGGGATGGTGCAGCACGACGTTTTTGAAGTCGTCCAGCGTACGCTCGATCACATTACCAACAGCCTGGCGAACAATGTTGCCGTTGAATTGCGCAACTTTGGCGTCTTTCAGCCGCGCCTGACCAAGCCACGCGTCGGCAGGAACCCGAACGAACCGGGCAGCAGTTTTGTGATCCCGCCGCGGGCGACCGTGAAATTCAAGGCTGGCAAAATCATGCGCCAGCGCGTGGAAAAACTTTCCCGCGAATTGAAGGAAGCGTCCGAGCGTAAAGCCGCCCAGGAACAGACCGCCGCGAGCGTCCACTCAAACAACTAAATTTGGAGGGACGGGCGCCGTCCCGTCCTGGGATTTCTGGGACGCCACAGCGGGCGTCCCTCCAATGTCAGGATCGAACCGCTGGCTCCGCTTCAGCGAGCAGCATTTGGATTGCCTCATCGAGCCGATCGAAGTTGATCGGCTTCGTCAGGTGCTCGGAGAACCCCGCTGCGCGCGCGCGGGAAACGTCGTTCTCCATCCCGAATCCGCTCAGCGCGATTCCGCGCAAGCCTTTCGTCGTGCTCAGCTCATGCATCAGCTCATAACCCGATCTGTCCGGCAGCCCGATATCACTGATCACAAGATCGAATGGTTGCTGCTCAGCTTTCTCCACCGCCTGATCTGCGGTGTGCGCAACCGTAACGCGGTACCCGCGGCGTTCCATCATCATCTGCATTCCAGTGCAGGTATCAACGTGGTCGTCGACGACGAGCACTCGCGGGCCGGTTTCTTTTGTCTTGGCAGTTTTCGTCGCGACTGCTTTTGGCCCCTTTGTTTCTGGAGTGGCAGTCACCGCCGCCGGCGCCGCGACTGTCGCCAGCGTCACGACAAACGTTGCCCCGCGATTCTTTCCACCGCTCTCGGCTTTGATGGAGCCGCCATGGGCGTCCACCATCGCCTTTGAAATAGCGAGGCCCAGGCCGAGGCCGCCAAAGCGCCGGGTGATCGAGCTTTGGCCCTGCTCGAAGGCGTTGAAGATCCGCTCCATCTGGTCGGACTCAATGCCGATGCCGGTGTCGGTGGTGCGGATCTCCACTTTTTCCGGCGTCGGATTCAAGGTCTCGATGACGATTCGACCTTTGGCCGGAGTGAATTTTACGCTGTTCTTGATGAGATTCCAGAAGACCTGCTGCAAACGCGCCGGATCGCCTTCCACGAAGGCGCGCTCTGCTCTTAGCCGGAATTCGATCTTGAGATCTTTCGCGGCAATTTCTTCGCGGCAGATTTCGTAAGAACGCTGGAGAATTTCATGCACGCTTGCCGTCTCGAGGGTCAGCTGAAGTTTGCCTTTCGAGATGCGGGTGACGTCGAGGAGATCGTCGATCAAGCGCGCTTCGAGCTCGACATTTCGGCGAATGACTTCGAGAGCGCGCCGAACTTCTGACGAATCGCCTGCGCTCGCCTCGAGTTCGCCCACCATCGCGATGACTGGCGAAAGCGGATTTCGCAGTTCGTGGGAGAGCAGGGCAAGGAACTGGTCCTTGGCGGCATTCGCGCCGATAAGTTCCTGGCGCAGCGTCATGTCCCGCGTTTTATCTTCGACGAGATAAAGGACGCCCTGAACTGTTTGCTCCGACGTTTGGAGGCGCAACAGATTCACATTCACGAACCGCGTCATCCCATCTCGGTCCACGAAGGCGTGTTCGACGAGCTGATACGGTGCGCCGAATGCCAGCACGCGTTCGATCGCTTCGCCGGGCGCGATCTTCACGTCGTCATAAAGCGCGTCGTAAATGTCGCGGCCTTCGGGGAGTTCGCCGAAGCGCTTCGCCATATCGACGAACGCCTGGTTCGCTTGCAAAAAATGGCGGGATTCCGGATCGATCAAGGCGATGCCGCTCGGCATGTTGGCCAGAATCTTTTCGTTAAAAATAACTTCGCGCTCGATCCGCCGCGCCGCTTCAGACTGACGGCGGGCGACTCTTCCGGCGAGCCACGCGGCCACGGCCGTCACCACGATCAGCCACAACGCGGGGATCGTGATCTTGTCTAACAGGTCGCGAACCGGCCGATAGGCCACGGCTTTTGGCTGCTCCACCACCGTCATCCAGCCGGTGCTGTCGACCGTGGTAAACGAATAGAGATTTCCGTCGCGCTCGATCGAACCAGACTTAAGCGCGCGGATTTCGCCGATGATTTTCGACAGGCGCTCGGAGGCGGGGCCAGTGTTGGGCGCGAAATTGTTCGTGAACAACGGGGCGCCAGTTTGATCCACGATCTGGCAAATTGCGTGGTCGGCGAAGTCGATGGACGACAAGCGCTTTCCCATGCGTTCGACCAGAACCCAAACGCCAAGGTAACCGGCGACGTTGCCTTCCGGCGTGCGGACAGCGCCGACAATTGTTGTCGCCATGCGGCCATCTGGCGGACGTGGATGAACCGGCGAGACGTAAACATCGGGCGAGCCCATCGCACCTTCGCGCCAGAGAGCGGAAGAAAAGTTCGGCACTTCCTCGGGCGGGATCGCGGGCAGCGAGGCGATCAGGTTGCCCTCGACGCCGGTGATGAACATGCCGTCGATCCGGGGATGCGAATAAAAGGTTTGAGCGAGCCATTGCTGCGCGCCAGTCGACGCCGCGGGCCCGGAAAGGATTTTTCCGACGTCCGGTTGGGTCTGGTAATATTCGATCACGCTGCCGGTGTGGCTGAGATCGTCGCCGACCAGGTGCGCGATCAGTTGCACAAAAGTCTGGCGATCGTGGAGGATTTTGCTTTCGAGTGTGTTGGTTAGGATCGTGTAGGAAACGACCAGCATGAGGATGGAGGGGAACCAGCCCGCGAGCAGGATCGCGATGACGATGTTGTAACGCGCAAGCCGGTCGCGGTCCCGTCGTTTAAGATGCGAGAAGAATGGGATGGACTGGAGCCACGTCATCGCAGGACAGCAAATTCGGCTCTCTCTCCGGTTGCGGCAAGGGACTTTAATCCGCCGCCGCAATCGCGAGATTCAATTCTTTTGCTTTTGCGTGAAGCAGCTTCACCTGCTCGAGCGCCGGTGCCTCCGGCGCCTTGTTCAAAACGTCGCGAATCTCACCCACACCGGCGCGCACTTTCTCGAAAAGTGGGGTGTGCGCGACCGTGGGCGGCAGCGTCTTCATTTCTTCGGCGAAATAATTGATCAGATCGCGTTGCCACAACACCGCCGCCCGATCGGGCGTGTAATTGCTCTCGACTGCGCCTGCGCAAATCTCGAGGCCACGGAGCCAGCCACCGAGGCTGATGAGGTGCGCCATCTTTTGATCCTTCAATTCCGTCATCGCCTCCTCGACGTCCTGTTGGGTGGAAATCAACTCGCGTCGGACGGCAACCCAATCGCCTTTCTTGCCCAGCTCCGTGAGGCTCGCGCTATGACGCATGACGCGGTCGCCGACGCCCAGGCTGCGCGCCTGGCGCAGGAGAACCCGACCCAGGTCGTCGACCAGATTTTGCTTCTTCGATTCGACAATCAGAAAGCCATCAGCGACGAGGCCGCCGAACACCATTCCCATCTGTTCGCGGGTGGCGTGAGCAGCCTGGGGAAAGTCGCGTTTCAATTCCTCGAAGGGCAGCGGCTTCAGATCGTCCAGCTGCTGGAAAACCTCAGCCACGGACGGAGCGGTGTAAGGATTGACGCCCAGTTCCTCTCGTTCGTGCTCACGCGGTTCCTCGGCTAACAGCGCGGCGCCGGCCACCGCTCCATATATAATAGAAGCAACCGCGAGCCAGAAAGTGGCTTTCATTCACAACTGAATCGGGTCCAGACCGCTGATTGCTCGCATAGGGAAAGCAGGACGAGTCACCGCGGCCAAGTCGGCCCTTTCGCCCCTGGAAATGTGTCCGCTTTCTGCGGGCAAACCCCGGATTTTTGATTTGACGGGCGCGACGGAAGCGGCATCATGTCGCCCTGCTCCGAAGAATGCGTCGGGGCAGTTTCTCTAATCCGTTATGCAAGGAAGCCTCACCTCGATCATTTGGACAGTGTGCTACATGAGCGTGCTGATCGGCCTCTCCGCCTACGGAATCCACCGGTATGTCATCATTTATCTGTTTCTGAAGCATCGGAAACGAGGCGCGGTTCCGGCTGGTCGATTCGAGGAATTGCCGAACGTGACGATGCAACTGCCGATATTCAATGAGGTTTACGTGGTGGAGCGGCTACTCCGGTCGGTCAGCGAGATCGATTACCCGAAGGATCGCCTCCACATCCAGGTCCTCGACGATTCGACAGACGATACTCGGGAGTTAACGGCGTCCTGCGTGGCCGAATTGCAGGGTCGCGGATTCAACGTGGAGCTGATCCATCGAACGGACCGGACCGGTTTCAAAGCCGGCGCGCTGGAAACCGGGCTGGCCTCGGCCCAAAGCGACTTCGTTTGCATTCTCGACGCGGACTTCGTTCCCCAGCCGGACCTGCTCCAACGGACAATTCATTTCTTCACCGATCCGAAGGTAGGCATGATCCAAACCCGATGGGGCCATCTCAATCGCGGTTACTCGCTCCTCACGCGCGTCCAGGCGATGTTCCTCGATGGCCACCTGCTCCTCGAGCAAACCGCGCGCAGCCGCAGCGGACGCTTTTTCAATTTCAATGGAACGGCTGGCCTCTGGCGGCGGTCGTGCATCGATGAAGCGGGCGGGTGGCAGCACGACACGCTCACCGAAGACCTCGACCTGAGTTACCGCGCGCAGCTCGCCGGGTGGAAATTTATTTTCCTGCCGGATGTAATCACGCCCGCTGAGTTGCCCGTGGACATGAACGGCTTCAAATCACAGCAGCATCGCTGGACAAAAGGCTCGATCCAGACGTGCAAAAAATTGTTGCCGACGATCTGGCGCAGTCCTCTCCCGTTCATGATAAAGATGGAGGCGACGGCGCATCTCACCTCGAACTTCGCTTATCTGCTTCTCGCTTCTCTCTGCGTGCTGCTTCATCCGTCCACCGGCGGTCCGCAGGCGACCTGGGTCCGCACCGTCCTGCTCGACGTCCCCATTTTCATGACGGCGTCGGTCTCTGTCGCTGTGTTCTACATTTGCGCGCAACGGGAGCTGCATCCGCGCACATGGATGAAGGAAATTCTTCTGTTGCCGGCACTGCTCGCTCTCGGCGTTGGACTCTCTATCAACAACGCCCGCGCAGTTTTAGAAGCGGTGTTCAATCACAAATCGGATTTCGCCCGCACCCCGAAGTACGGCATCGAACGCAAAGCTCAGCCATGGCGTTCCTGTAAATACATGCCGCTCAAATCGCTTCTGCCAATCGCCGAAATGGCGTTCGCGGTTTATTTCTCTTATTTCCTCTGGTTCGCGATCGAGCACGGCCAATGGATGTCCGTTCCGTTTCTAGCGATGTTCCAGATCGGGTTCCTTTACGTTTCGCTTTCGTCGTTCAGCCAATGGATGCCGCGCCTGAATTTCGGTGGCGGCGAACGCGCGGCGGCCACAATTCCCGCGTGACAACCCGCGAAATTCTAGTAGGAAGCGCTGCATGTTTCGGCTCTGGCTGGTTGCGCTAGCGCTCCTCGCACTCGCTCCCGGCCTCCGCGCCGACGGTCCCAGTCGCGTCATCATCAGCGTTAAAGACCAGAAGCTCATGTTGATGACCAACGGCGCACGCCTCGCGACTTATCCGATTTCCACTTCCAAATTCGGCGTCGGTGATGCCTGGGGACGGATGACTACGCCGCTCGGCTTTCTTCAGGTGGCCGAAAAAATTGGCGATCATGCTCCGGTGGGCGCGGTCTTTCGCAATCGCCGGTTTACCGGTGAAATTCTCAAGCCCAACGCGCCGGGCCGCGATCCGGTGATCACGCGAATCATCTGGCTGAAGGGTCTGCAGGCGGAAAACGCTCATGCCTTCAGCCGGTGCATTTATATTCACGGTACACCGGAAGAGAAGACGATTGGCCGGCCGGCCAGCTATGGTTGCATCCGGATGAAATCGCGCGACGTAACGGAGCTTTACGCGCAACTGCCGATCGGCGCGCTGGTCGAGATCGTAAACGACAGGTTGCCGAGCATCCCGAAAGCACCGAAAGGCGCGGTCTTCACACTCGAACAGCCAAAACCGAAACCGGAACCAGCGGCAGCGCCGCCACCGGAACCACAGGCTGACTCGACCACGGTGGCCGCGATCGCATCGGACGCTCCAGCGGAAAAGCCCGCTTCCGAAAAACGGTCGGAAAAACCGCGGCCGGTGCGGAAGCCGTTGAAAGAGCAGCCGCACTTCGGTCGCAGCGCGTAGTTTCGATACACCGCGGGTTGACAGAGAGAGCGCTCGCCGCGACCCTCCGGCTCACAAATTTTCCGAACATGGCCAACACACGATCCGCTTCCAAACGCGCCCGCCAGACGACCAAGCGCTCACTCCGTAATCGCCGGGTCCTGACCCGACTACGCCGAATGCAGAAGGGCGCCGCTCCTGCCGGGGCCAAGCCGGAAGCGAAAGACGTGCGCGCGATGATTTCCGCAATCGATAAGGCGGCCAAGCGCGGCATCATTCACAAAAACGCCGCCAGACGACGCAAGGCGCGGTTGAACAAGTCGTTAGGCGGAACGCCGACGGCCTCTTCGTAATCGTGCTCGTGCACGATTAGGATCAAGAACAGGATTGCATATCGCTCAGGAACGTTAAAAATTAGGTCGCAATGATTCCCGCACTCCTTCTCATCGTCGCGGCGGTCGCTTATCGCATCGTGACCGGGCTCGCCATTACCTCAGGCACTACGTGGCTCTCAAACTTCGCGCCGCTCGCCGCGATCGCGCTTTGCGCGGCCGCTTATTTTCCGGCCAAATACCGATTCAGCGTCCCCATGATCGCGTTGCTTGTCTCCGACATCGTCCTGAACACGTTCTACGGCTTTTCCTTGCTCAGCCCTTTTGTTCTCTCGCATTACGTCGGCTTCGCGATCGTCGGAGCGCTCGGGTTGCTCTTGCGCAATCGCACCTCCCTCAAGATCATGTTTCCGGCGTCAATTGCAGCGTCGATCCTCTTTTACGTCGTGACGAATTCCGTCTCCTGGCTCTTTGATCCGGGCTATCCCAAGAACATCGCTGGCCTGTTTCAATCGCTGACCGTTGGTTTGCCGGCATACAGCGCCACCCCGAGCTGGATGTTTTTCCGCAACTCGGTCCTGAGTGATCTGATCTTCACCGGGCTTTTCATTCTTTGTTTCCACTGGGGTCGCGCCTCGGAATCGGTCCGCGCCACCGCCGCCCAGCCGCACACAATCTAGTCCGGCCTTATGTCGCAGCCGGAGCAACGCGACGAGGTCGAAATGCTCTCGTTGATGCTGCTCATCCGGCGTTTCGAGGAGCGCGCGAGCCAGCAATATCAGGCGCAAAAAATCGGCGGCTTCTGTCATCTTTACATCGGCCAGGAAGCGGTGGTCTGCGGCGCGGTCGCGGCCGCCCGGCCCGACGATTATTTGATAACCGCTTACCGCGATCATGCCCACGCCCTCGCTCGCGGGACGAGCGCGAACGCGTGCATGGCGGAGCTTTTTGGCAAAGCGACTGGCTGCTCGCGGGGACTCGGCGGCTCGATGCATTACTTCGACAAGGAGCACCACATGTATGGCGGGCACGCGATTGTCGCGGCGCATGTCCCGCTCGCAGTCGGAATGGCGTTCGCATCGAAATACCGCGACGAAGATCGCGTGACACTTTGCTTTTTCGGCGACGGAGCGATCAACCAGGGCTCGTTTCATGAAGCGCTGAACCTGGCCGCGCTTTATAAACTGCGGGTTGTCTTCATCTGCGAAAATAATCTGTTCGCGATGGGAACCAGCGTCGAGAGATCCACCTCGCTGAAGGAAATTGTCGAGCGCGCGGAGGGTTACAACATTCCCGGAACCGTGATCGACGGGATGAATTTTCGCGAAGTGCGCGACAAACTGGGCGAGATCATCAGCTCGATGCGCGGCGACCCGCATCCGGCGTTCGCCGAAGTGCGGACGTATCGTTATCGCGGCCACTCGATGTCGGACCCGGCGAGTTATCGGACGAAGGAGCAGCTTGAGAAATATCGGCTCGACGATCCGATCACGCGTTTGCGGGCGCAGCTCACGCGTGAAGAGAAATTGACGCATGAACAATTCGATCGGCTGGATAAGGAGGCGAAGGAAGTCGCGCTAGCCAGCGTGAAATTCGCCGAGGAAAGCCCGGAACCGCCGCTCGAGAAACTTTACGATTACACGTATGTGAACGGAGGAGAGGCGTGAGAGAAATCACTTACCGCCAGGCGCTCAACGAAGCGCTCGCCGAAGAACTGGAGCGCGATTCGAACGTGTTTCTGATGGGCGAGGAAGTCGCGGAATACAACGGCGCTTACAAAGTGAGCCAGGGATTGCTGGAGCGTTTCGGCGCCAAGCGAATCGTCGACACGCCGATCAGCGAAAACGGATTTGCGGGCCTGGGCGTGGGTGCGGCGATGGTGGGGCTGCGGCCAATCATCGAGTTCATGACCTTCAGCTTTTCTTTCGTCGCGTTCGACCAGGTGGTGAACAACGCGCCGAACATGCTCACCATGTCGGGGGGCCAGTTCAACATTCCGATCACCTTTCGGGGACCAAACGGCCCCGCTCACCAACTCGGCGCTACCCATTCGCACGCGACGGAATGCCTCTATGCCAACGTTCCGGGCTTGAAAATCTGCACGCCGGCGACACCGCGTGACGCAAAGGGATTATTGAAGACCGCGATCCGCGACAACAATCCGGTCCTCGTCCTGGAAGTCGAGTTGCTCTACAGCTCGAAAGGAATGGTCGAGGACGAAAACGTCGAGCTGCTCATTCCGCTGGGCGAAGCGGAGGTGAAACGAGAAGGCAGCGACGTCACGATCATCTGTTACGCGCAAACAGTTCCACTCGCGCTTGCCGCGGCCGAAACGCTCGAGAACGACGAAGAGATCAGCGCTGAAGTTCTAGATCTTCGTTCGATCAAGCCTCTCGACCTGGACGCGATCCTGAATTCGGTTTCGAAAACGCACCGCGTGGTGATCGTCGAGCAGGACCGGCCTTTCTGCGGCGTCGGCGCCGAAGTTTCATATCGGATCCAGAAAGAAATCTTCGACCAGCTCGATGCTCCGATTTTGCGCGTGGCGCAGGAAGACGTGCCGATGCCGTACAACGAACAGCTCGAAAAAGCCGTGCTGCCGAGCGCAGAGAAGTTGATCGCGGCCGTGAAGAAGGTTTGTTACGCCTAACGATTCTCACCATGCCTGAAATCCAAATGCCCAAGCTCAGTGACACGATGACCGAGGGAACGTTGGTCGCGTGGAAGAAAAAGAAGGGCGACAAGGTCGCGGCTGGCGACGTGATCGCTGAGATCGAGACCGACAAGGCGACGATGGAATGGGAATCACCCGAGGATGGCACGCTGACGGAGATCTACGTCCAGGAAGGCGGCAAGGTGGAGGTCGGCCAGAAGATCGCGTTCATCGGCGGCGAAGGAGAGACAGCGCCGAAGGAAGAAAAGAAAAATGAGCCGGAGGCGAAAGCCAAGGAAGAGAAAGCTCCCGCAAAAAAGAAAGAGCAGGCCGAAACCGAGAAACCAGCTCCAGCCGAGGAGAAAGAGCCCGAGACCGCTCCGCCGCAGGAAGACAAGAAGTCGGCTGCGAAAAAAACGTCGCCTGCGCCGAAGCCTTCAGCGGAGCCGAAATCTGAAAGTGGCGGCGAAGCCCGAGTAAAAGCTTCTCCGATTGCGCGACGCCTTGCGGCCGAACAGGGTCTCGATCTTTCGACAATAAAAGGAACCGGTCCCGAGGGGCGTGTCACGGAAAGCGATGTGCGCGCCATCGCAAAATCGAAAGGCGGAGCAGCGCCATCAAGACCGGCCACGGCGCAACACATTCCGGCGGGCGAGGGGTCACGCATCAGTTTAAGCGGCATGCGCAAGGTGATCGCGGAACGATTGGTTGCGAGCAAAGGGCCGGTGCCGCATTTCTATTTGAATATCGAGCTCGATGCCGGCCCGCTGATGAGCGCGCGCGCCGAATTGAAATCAGCGGGCGAGAAAAGCGACAGCTCGAAAATCACGGTGAACGATTTCGTGTTGAAGGCTGCCGTAGAAGCGGCGGTCAAAGTTCCCAAAGCGAACGCTTCCTTCGACGGCGACGCGATCGTGCAATACAACGACGTCAATCTCGGCATCGCCGTCGCACTCGAAGAGGGACTCGTGACGCCGGTCATCCGCGCGGCCCAGGGCAAGTCCCTTCGCGAAATCAGCGAAGCAGTGAAGGACCTTGCTCACCGCGCCCGGAACAAGCGGATGAAGCCAGAAGAATTTCAGGGCGGCACGTTCACAGTTTCGAACCTCGGCAGCTACGGCATTGACAGTTTCTCGGCGATCATCAATCCGCCCCAGGGTTTTATTCTTTCCATCGGTGCGATCGTGAAAAAAGCGGTGATCGACGATTGCGACCAGATCGTGTCCGGCCAACGGATGAGCATCGGAATGAGCTGCGATCATCGCGTCATCGACGGCGCGCTCGGCGCGGAATACCTGAAGGAACTCCGGCATCTGCTCGAGAATCCCACGTTGCTGCTGATCTAGTCGTTAGGCCATGGAAGACCGGCCACCCGAAAAGCGCCTGAGGGTGGCTCCATTCGCGATCCACGCGACGCGTGGCCTGTTGCGCGATCAAAAGTCGCGTCGGCGAACCATGGCGGTGTCGATTGCAGTGGCGCTGATCTTGTCGGTGACAGGTTTGACTGTCTTCCGCTCCTGGCTTGACCCGCACGAACATCCGTGGCGCTTTATTTTCTTCTGGCTCGCCTGTGCGTGGGAAATCATGCTCGCGACCCTACTGGCGCTTTTTGACCTCTTGCTGATGCGCGCGCAGGAACGGGCGGCGCAAAAAGCGTTACGCGAGGAGATCCAATCCCACCCGCCTAACGACCAGTAACCAAACGACTGTGGACCGGCAAAATTGGAAGACGCGCGAGCAGATGGAGGCCGATGAGGTTCGTGTCCTCGCGTCGTTCGCGCAAAAATCAGGCGATTCGCGCGGCCGGCAGTATCCGGAGCCGCGTCACGCCTATCGGACGGAATTCCAGCGCGATCGAGCACGGATCATTCACGCTCGGGCCTTTCGCCGTTTGGAATATAAGACGCAGGTTTTCCTGAACGGGACCGGGGATCATCTCCGGACCCGCTTGACCCATTCGATCGAAGTGGCGTCGGTCAGCCGGACCATCGCACGAGCGCTCTCGCTAAATGAAGATCTGGCGGAAGCCATCGCGCTCGCGCACGACCTCGGGCATTCGCCCTTCGGCCATTCCGGCGAAGAGATGCTGGCCGAATGTATGCGGGACTACGGTGGGTTCGACCATAACAAGCAAAGCCAGCGTGTGGTCGAATTGCTGGAGAGTGCGTATCCGGCTTTTCCCGGACTGAACCTGACTTTCGAAGTGCGCGAGGGCCTCCGGAAACATCAGGCGTTTTACGATCCACCGGTCGAAGGCGAAGAGAAATACCGGTGCCCGTCACTCGAAGCGCAGATTGCGAATCTTGGCGATGAAATCACTTACTACAGTCACGACCTCGATGATGCGGTCGATTTCGAAATCTTAAGCGCGGCCCAATTAGAAGAGACGGCGATCTGGCGCTCGAGCCACCAGTCTGTCTCGGCGCGTTATCCGCACGTGCGCGAGCCGGAACTGCACAAGCTGATTATTGGCGCGATCATCGATGCGCAGGTCCGCGATGTCGTCACGACCAGTGCTGAGATGATCGCGAAAGCCGGAGTCCAGAGCGCGGATGAAGTGAGGCGGCAGGAGTTTCCTTTGATTCGTTACAGTGAAGAACGGCTGGCCGCGAACCAGGAGCTGCGGCGCTTTCTATATAAGAACGTCTATTACCATCCGCGCGTAGCGGAGGTAAATCGGCAGGCCTGCGAAATGTTGCGCGCGGTCTTCGAGGCCTACGTGCGCAACCCCGCGCAACTCGGCGACATGGCAGCGAAGCGAATTGAAACTGAAGGACTGCATCGCACGGTCTGCGATTACGTCGCCGGAATGACCGACCGCTACTTGATGGAAGAATTTGGGCGATTGATCGGCGCCGCCGACCGCGGTTAGAGGCGAGATGGCGGCCCGATCAAGAAAGCGACCTCGCACCGGGCAATCGAAAGGGGATCAGCAAGCCCGAAAGAAATGGGCCTGGATCTTTGTCACGTTTGTCGTGCTGGCGGTGGCGCTTGCTTATCAGCAAGTGTGGCACGCGGGCTACATTTGGGACGACGACTCGTACGTCACCAAGAATGCGACATTAAATGATCTGCACGGTCTGTGGCGCATCTGGTTTGAGCTTGCCGCCACGCCTCAATATTACCCGCTGGTGCATAGCAGCTTTTGGATCGAGCACCACTTGTGGGGTTTGAATCCTCTGGGCTATCACCTGGTCAATTTGGTTTTGCATGCGCTTGCCGCGATCCTGCTTTGGCGCGGGTTGGTTCGATTAGGTATTCCAGGCGCGTGGCTGGCGGCGGTGATTTTCGCGCTCCACCCGGTGGAAGTGGAATCAGTCGCCTGGATCACGGAGCGCAAGAATGTTCTCTCGGCGGTTTTTTATTTTGCCGCGGCATTGACCTATTTGCGGTTTGAGGAGTCGTACGATTCGAAGGACCCAGGCGCGCAGCGCTGGTACTTGTATGTGGCGTCGCTGTTTTTATTCGTCCTGGCGTTGCTGAGCAAAACGGTGGTGTGTTCGCTGCCGGCTGCGCTCTTGCTGGTGCGGTGGTGGAAAACGGGTCGACTAAAGCGGCAGGACGTTTTGCCCTTGGTACCGTTTTTCATTGTTGGACTGGGGCTGGGGCTATTGACCGCGTGGTTGGAAAAACATCAGGTCCGCGCCGAGGGCGACGAATGGGCGCTCAGCTTTTGGCAACGATGTTTGATCGCTGGTCGCGGACTTTGGTTTTACGCCGAGAAACTTTTTTTCCCGGCGAAACTTACTTTCATTTACCCGCGCTGGGACGTGAGGGGTGCTTTCGGCTGGGCCTGGTTATTTCCGGCGGCGTTTGCGGCAGTCGTCGCGACACTCTGGCAAATGCGAGCGCGGATTGGCCGAGGGCCGCTGGTCGCAGTGCTATTTTTTGCCGGCACTCTTTTCCCCGCGCTTGGATTCTTGAACGTGTACCCGTTTCGTTTTTCGTTCGTTGCGGATCACTTTCAATATCTTGCCAGCGTCGGTCTGATTGTTCTCGTGGCGGCGGGACTGATTCGATTGCCTCGCTTCATTCCACCGATTGTGCTGGCAGTCCTGGCTATTCTAACTTGGAAACAGGCGGGGATTTACCGCGATCTTGAAACCCTCTGGAGCGATACGGTTGAGAAGAATCCGGAGTCCTGGATGGCGCAAAACAGTTATGGAGCGGTCTTACTTAACAAGAATCGCATCGACGAAGCCATCGCACATTTTCAGAAGGCAGTAGAGATCAAGCCCCGTTATGTTCTTGCGTATAGCAATCTGGGTTATGCGTTCTTAGTGAAAGGACGAGTCGACGAGTCTGCCCTCAATTTGGGGAAAGCACTCGAAATCGATCCGGAGGATACCGCAAGCCATTTCAATCTAGCAAACACCCTCTTGCAAATGGGACGGGTGGGCGACGCTATGTCTGAATTGCAAAAGGTTCTTGCTCGCAAGCCTAACGACTCTGAAGCGCAGAAGAACATGGCTTGGGTGCTGGCAACCTGGCCCGACGCCCGCGTCCGCGACGGTGCAAAGGCGGTCGAGCTGGCCGAGCGGGCGAATGAGCTTACTGACAACCGGGACCCAGTTATCGGCACGACGCTCGCTGCTGCTTACGCGGAGACCGGGCGTTTTGCTGACGCGACTAGAACGGCCGAAGCGGCGTTACAAAAGGCAGAGGATTCTGGCAACGCAGCCCTGGCCAGCGCAATTCGCGCACAACTCCTTCTTTATCGGTCGAATCAGCCTTTTCGTGATGTGCGTTGATGGGTCGATCGTGAATGGTGTTCGCGTGTTCGCTCGGAAGGATTATTTGAAATCAGATACGCATGAGTCGGAAGCGAGTTAAGTCACGCCGCAAACCGATCGCCGCTATGCCGGCGAAAAACTGGTGGGACTCGCCGTGGTTTCTCGGCGCGTTTGTCGTGCTGGCGGTGGCGATTGCTTATCAGCAAGTGTGGCACGCGGGCTACATTTGGGACGACGACTCGTACGTCACCAAGAATGCGACATTAAATGATCTCCACGGTCTGTGGCGCATCTGGTTTGAGCTTGCCGCCACGCCTCAATATTACCCGCTGGTGCATAGCAGCTTTTGGATCGAGCACCACTTCTGGGGTTTGAATCCTCTGGGCTATCACCTGGTCAATTTGGTTTTGCATGCGCTTGCCGCGATCCTGCTTTGGCGCGGGTTGGTTCGATTAGGTATTCCAGGCGCGTGGCTGGCGGCGGCGATTTTCGCGCTCCACCCGGTTGAAGTGGAGTCAGTCGCCTGGATCACGGAACGCAAGAATGTTCTCTCGGCGGTTTTTTATTTTGCCGCGGCGTTGGCCTATTTGCGCTTCGAGGAGTCGCGCGACTCGAAGGATCCAAGCGCGCGATGTTGGTACTTGTATGTGGCGTCGCTGCTTTTATTCGTCCTGGCGTTGCTGAGTAAAACGGTGGCGTGTTCGCTGCCGGCCGCGCTCTTACTCGTGCGGTGGTGGAAAACGGGTCGACTAAAGCGGCAGGACGTTTTGCCCTTGGTACCGTTTTTCATTGTTGGACTGGGGCTGGGGCTATTGACCGCGTGGTT
>DATBCW010000028.1:0-2431 GCA_036270255.1 Chthoniobacterales bacterium | reverse complement strand
CACCTTTACCATCAGGAAGCGGCGGTGCATGAGAGTTGTCTTTCTGGGATTTGTCGCAGTGGCTTGCGGTCCAGACGGGGGCTACAAGGGGAACCGCGACGGATTTAGTAAAGGCCTCCTAATTTACACAATCCGCGGATTTGAAAAGCAAAATGAGCGGAGAAATTGAGGCAGCCAGATCCCTCCGATGACTGACGGGAAGATGGAAGGCGATTGGGTCGAATCGTATGTGCCAGCGCGGCTGGACCGAATGCCGTGGACCCGCTGGCATTGGCTGATCGTCTCCGCGCTCGGAGCGACGTGGATTCTCGATGGCCTCGAGGTCACGCTCGCCGGCTCGCTGGGCGGAATCTTGACGCACCGCGAAACGTTGGGCCTGACCGATGCCCAGGTCGGCGCTAGCGCCACCGCCTATCTCATCGGCGCGATCATTGGCGCTCTGGTCTTCGGTTACGGAACGGATCGGCTCGGGCGCAAGAAACTGTTCTTTATCACAGTCGCTGTGTATCTGGCGGCGACTGCGCTGACCGCCTTCTCATGGAGCTTCGCCAGTTATGCTTTTTTTCGCGCGCTCACGGGCGCCGGCATTGGCGGAGAATATGCCGCCATTAATTCGGCGATCGATGAACTGATCCCGGCGCGGGTCCGTGGCCGTGTCGATTTGATGATCAACGGCTCCTACTGGATCGGCGCCGCGATGGGATCTGCGGCGACGGTGGTATTGCTAGATTCAAATCGGTTTCCGATTTGGCTTGGCTGGCGTCTTGCCTTCGGCATCGGCGCAACGCTTGGACTTATCGTGATTTTTTTCCGGCGCTGGATCCCGGAAAGTCCGCGTTGGTTGCTGATTCACGGGCGACCGGACGAAGCGGAGAAGATTCTGGATGAGGTCGAGCGAACCAACTCGGCGGTCATAGACCGCCGCTACAGCGAGCCGCCGACGCGCGTGCGAACGCGGACGCACACGCCATGGCGCGAGATCTGGAACACAATCGTCCACGAGCATCGGCGCCGTTCGCTCCTCGGCTTCGTCCTGATGCTCACACAGGCGTTTTTCTATAACGCGATCTTCTTCACCTATGGTTTGGTTCTGATGCGCTTCTACGACGTGCCCGCGCAAAATGTTGGCGGCTATCTGCTGCCGTTCGCGCTCGGAAATGTTCTGGGCCCGATCGTGCTCGGGCACCTCTTCGACACGATCGGTCGCAAGAAAATGATTACCGCCACTTACGCGATCGCCGGTCTGTTGCTCGCCATCACCGGCTGGCTTTTCCACGCCGGCGTGCTGACCGCGCAAACGCAAACCATCGCTTGGATGATCATTTTCTTCGTCGCCTCCGCTGCCGCGAGCTCTGCTTACCTGACAGTGAGCGAAATTTTCCCCCTCGAGATCCGCGCTCTCGCGATTGCAATTTTCTACGCTCTCGGAACCTTGGCTGGCGGCGTCGGTGCGCCAATTCTTTTTGGTTGGATGATCGGCACCGGTTCGAGAACCGCGCTGCTCGCCGGCTATCTCGTCGGCGCGGCCCTGATGATCATCGGCGCAGTCGTCGAGGCTTTCTTGGGCGTCGACGCTGAACGCAAATCTCTCGAGCAGGTTGCCACGCCGTTATCCTGCAAGGTGTAACGGCTTTTCTTATTGCGGTAGATCGCCGCCCAACCGACGCTCGCCGCGATGAAGCAAGACGTGATGGATCCGGCGCTGGCGGGCACGCCGGCCGTCCCGGATCCAAAGGCGCCAATCCCGCGCCAAATCCGCTACATCATAGGCAACGAAGGCTGCGAGCGCTTCAGCTTTTACGGGATGCGCAACATCCTGACGGTCTTCCTGGTCAGTTCGCTACTGGCTTATTTACCGGAGGCGGAACGGGGAAGTGCGGCCAAGGAGGTGTTCCATACGTTCGTCATCGGTGTTTATTTTTTCCCACTGCTCGGTGGCTGGATCGCGGACCGTTTCTTTGGGAAATACAACACGATCCTTTGGTTGAGCCTTGTCTATTGCGCCGGCCAAGCCTGTCTGGCGATGTTCGTGACGAACCGAGTCGGGTTCTACGTGGGGCTTTCGCTGATCGCGCTCGGGTCGGGTGGAATCAAGCCGTGTGTGGCGTCGTTCGTCGGCGACCAGTTCGATCAGACGAACAAGCATCGGGCGAAGGTAGTGTTCGATGCGTTTTACTGGATCATCAATTTCGGGTCGCTTTTCGCGTCGTTTCTCATGCCGATCTTTCTCCGCAGTTTCGGGCCGATGATCGCGTTCGGAATTCCGGGCGTGCTCATGTTCGTATCGACGCTCGTGCTCTGGATTGCGCGCAAGCAATACGTCATGGTGCCGCCTTCGCCGCCGAATCCGGATTCATTCATCAACGTGTCTCGCACGGCGCTAATGTCGGGCACGCGCGGCCGAGTGCTCGCAGTCATTGGTCTGGCGGCG
>DATBCW010000027.1:0-11865 GCA_036270255.1 Chthoniobacterales bacterium | reverse complement strand
ACTTGGCTGGGAACGCCACAATACTTGGTGACCGATGGTGGGTGAAACTCTAAACGCCCCTCCGATTTCGCAGCCGCCACCGCCGACCGAGCGGACCCTGCCAAAGCATCTCCTCTATTCGATCTTTGCCCGGATCGGCGGTTCGGGGCTCGACACCGACGCTTTCGAAACGTTGCGCGCCTCGCACCGTGGAGGTTTCCTCGGCCGCGCCGTGGCCTACGACAATCGGCAAAGCGAAATCCCGGCGCGTCTAATTTATTCCCTGCGCTGGCACCCGGTCCGGCTCATTTCGTTCTTGGAGCGGCCTTATTATTACGGCGCGAAAAAGAAGTATCTCGACTGGATCGCGTCGCGGCACCTGGCGACCGGACGTTACGACTTGTTTCACAGTTGGTCGGGCGATTGCCTGCGGTCGTTGCGCGTCGCGCGAAAGCTCGGGATCCCCTCGATTGTCGAGATTCCCACCTGGCATCGCGATCGCGGAAAAGTGGGAGAGCGCGCGCCGGTGGCACCACCCGATCCGCCCCGGAGCTGGAAGGAAAATTTGCTCCAGACTCGGGAACGTTTCATCGAGGAATACGACCTCGCGGATCTGCTCTTCGTTCTTTCCCAAAAGGCGGCCGACACTTTCCGCGTCCAGGGTTTTTCGGAGGACAAACTTTATTATCTGCCGCGCGGGGTCGATGTGGAGAAGTTCAAACCGGCACCAAAGCCTCCGATTTTCCGAGCCGTATTTTCCGGGGCTCTGATTGAGCGGAAAGGAATTCATCACCTGCTGGAAGCGTGGCACCGGCTTGATTTGAAAGATGCGGAGCTGTGGCTCGTCGGCTCAGTCCACGAAGAAGCCAAGCCGCACCTGAAAAAATATTGGCGCGACAACATCAAGGTGGTCGGCTTCAAGCGGGACGTGGAAAACTACTTGAGCCAGGGAACGATTCACGTTTTTCCCTCCACTTGCGAGGGAAGCGCGAAGGTCGTCTACGAAGCTGCGGCCTGCGGGCTGCCGCAAATCACAACCCGCGAAGCCGGTGACGTTGTGAACAACGACGTCGAGGGAATCATTATTCAACCCGGAAACGTCGGTGAGCTGGCCGCGGCGATTCTGGAACTTTACCGGCATCCGGAAACGGTTGCGCGAATGAGCGAAGCCGCGCGCCGACGCGTCGTGGATAATTTCACCTGGGATCATTTCCGCACCCGCCTTCTCATTGCGTACGAGAAAGCGATGCGGATGAAGCGGTAGGGTTTTCCTTCCTGCTCCTGATCATGATCCTGCTCCTGATCCTGCGGTTCGAACCCACGAGTATGATCATGATCAGGATCAAGAGCATGAGCATGAGGTCGTGAACATTCTCCTCATCCAACTCAAGCGAATCGGGGACCTCATCCTCACTACGCCGGCCATCGGCGCGCTGCGGGACAAATTCCCAGACGCCTCCATCTCGCTCGTCGTTTCCGCGGCGGTGAAAGAATTGCTACCCGCCATTATCGGCGTGGACAAAGTCTTCGAAGTTCGCGGCAAAACCGACGACGCGCTGGATTGGATCGCGCTTTCGCTCGGCAAATACGATTACTGCCTCGACTTTACCCGGAACGATCGCTCCTCCTTCCTGACCTTTCTTTCGGCCGCGCGAAAGCGAATCACGTCCGACCATCCCAAGCTGCGGACGAAATTGCGCGCCCGCAGCTACAACGAATTCGTCCAAGCGCCGGTCGGTTTTCTCCACACCATCGATTACCATCTTGCGCTGCTGAAACCGCTGGGGATCGAGAACGCCTCCAGGGCCATTCGCCTCGAATTGCCTGGCGAGACCATCGCGAAAGCCAATGAGCTTTTGCACTCCGCCGGGGTCCGCGGCGACTTCGTCTGTTTTCATCCCGGCTCGGCACGGTCGGAGAAGTTCTGGGACGCCAGCCGCTGGGCAAAGGCTCTCGACCATTGTGCTCGAGAAACCGGGATCGCGTGCGTCCTGACCGGTGGCCGTTCTTCGATCGAACAAGCGCAGATTGCCGCTATCAAAGCCGCCGCGAAATCCAAGCCGATCGATCTTTCCGGCAAGACAAACCTGCTCACCCTGGCCGCCCTCGTCCGCAAAGCGCGCCTCTTGGTTACGGTCGATTCCGCGCCGATGCATTTCGCCGCGGCCTGGGACACGCCGCAGGTCGTCCTCTTCGGCCCGACCAATCCCTTCCACTGGCATCCGTGCTCGCAATCCGCGGTGATTCTCCTTGGCGAAAGCGGGGTTCCCGTGACCGAATTCAAGCCGAAACAGCGGGCCGTCCCGATGAACCAAATCTCGACGGAAGCGGTGATCGATGCTATGGAAAGCCTGCTGTCGGTTCCGGCGGCGCGTGCCCTATGAGTGAACCGCAAGCCGCACCTAAAAAGCCCCCTTTCCTGCAGACGTTTCGCAGGAGTTTGGGTCCGTACAAGCGGCTCCTTTCCTACGTTAAGCCCTACAAATGGCGCTTCATCCTGGGGCTGGCCTTCGGCTTCGGGTTCGGCTTGATCACCGGGTGCATGCCGCTGGTTTTGGCCAACGTCATGGGCGCGGTCTTTCACGGCGGCGGAGCGGCCACGCCGCAGCAGTTCGCCCAAAACCCGGCGCTCATGAACGCCGGGCCGAAGCTCAATTCCATCATCCTGATGTGCCTTTGGATTCCGGTGATCATGGCGGCGCGAAGCCTGTGCTCCTACGGAGGCGCTTGCTACATGGCGTGGGTAAGCAACCGCGTCGGCACCGATGTGCGCGATCAACTCTTCAGCAAAATGGTCCGCCATTCTATGGACTTTTTTAACAAAATGCGCTCCGGCTTCCTCATGTCGCGGATCACGAACGACACCCGCGGGATGCAGATGGCGCTCACCACTGTGAGCAGCGACCTGTTCAAGCAACCGATTACCATCATCATGGGCGTCAGCGTCCTGCTTTACATGGATTGGAAATTTACCGTCGTGACGATGGTGCTCTTCCCGGCCTGCCTCATGCCGATCATGTATTACGGCAAGCGCGCCCGGAAAGCGGTCTACCACCAGAACGAAGACATGGGCCAGATGGTGGCGACGATGCAGGAAACGTTCGCCGGGATCCGGGTCATCAAGTCGTTCGCGCGGGAAAAACACCAGGAAGACTCATTCCGGCGCAGCAACAAGCTCCAGTTCGTCAACATGATGAGAGTGATCACTTCGATGGAGGCAACGGGACCGCTCGTCGAGTTGATCGCAGCCGGCGGCGTCGCCTGCGCGTTGGTTTACATTTACATGGCAAACCTGAGCGCGGCCCGCTTCATCGCGCTCAACGGCGGCATCATCCTTCTCTACGAACCGATCAAAACGTTGAGCAAAATCCACGTGATCATGCAGCAATCGATCCAGGCGACCACCGAGATTTTTGCGATCCTGGATTCCGAGCCAAGCGTGAAAGACGCGCCGGACGCGAAGGTCCTGTCTAAATCGGGCGGTCTAATCGAATTCGACGACGTGACTTTCCGCTACGCGAACACGGTCACGAACGCCGTCTCGAACCTGACCCTGCGGATCGAGCCCGGGAAAAGTTACGCGCTCGTCGGCGCGAGCGGCGCGGGCAAGAGCACGATCCTGTCGTTGATTCTCCGGCTCTACGATCCGACCAGCGGCGTGGTTAGCGTGGACGGAAAAGATCTTCGAACGCTCACCCAGAAATCGTTACGCGAACAGATCGGCCTCGTGACGCAGGAAACATTCTTGTTTCACGACACCATCTTCAAGAACATTCAATTCGGCCGGCTCGAGGCGACGCCGGAAGAAGTTTACGCGGCTGCGCAGGCGGCTTACGCGCACGACTTCATCATGGCGCAGCCCCAGGGCTACGAGACCACCATTGGCGACAAAGGTTGCCTGCTTTCCGGCGGACAACAGCAACGTCTGGCGATCGCCCGCGCGCTTTTGAAGAACGCGCCGATCCTGTTACTCGATGAGGCGACCTCAGCGCTCGATTCCGAATCGGAAAAGCAAATCCAAATGGCGCTCGAGGTCCTTTCCACCGGCCGCACCGTGATCGCGATTGCCCATCGGCTCTCCACCATTCTTTCCGCGGATCAGATCGTGGTGATGGATGAAGGCTTGATCAAAGACATCGGAACTCACCGCGAGCTCCTGGAAAAATCCGTCTATTATCGCCGGCTCTACGATATGCAATTCAACCGCGGCGGCGAAACTTTGCCCGCGCCTGAAACGCCGTATCTGGTCGAGGCGGTCGGCTGAGCCGGGCTCATCGTTCCCGGCTACAGGGCAGCCTCAAACCGTTGAACCGCGTCGCGGTGCTGTTCTTCGCTTAGCACGGGATTGCAGAGAGCTGACGGAAATTTCGGCAATTTCACCCACGATCGGCAACCGCCGTAGGCGGGGCTATTGGGAAAAACCCACGTCGGCTGAAGCCGAAAAACTCGGACCAAAGCAACGTGCAATCCCGCGCCCTTGTACTCGAATCGTTCGCGCACCACCGCTTCCGCCAGAATGTGCAACGGCTTCAGCGCGGCTGCTTGCCCCCAGTCGGTGATCTTCCGCTGGGCCTCGAGTTTCGCGAAATAACAAATCTCGACCTCGCCTTCCCGCGTCGCGGGAATCTGCGGGTCCGGCGTTCGCACCTTCACGAGTTGCTCGTGGAAAAAAGTCGGAAAAAGAAAGAACATGTCGTGCCGGAATCCGAACCCCTCGCGGCCCTCGGCGATTCCGCCTTTGCGCAGGAGAATCGTCTGTTCGCCGCGGCCCAGCGCTTCGCAGACCAGCGCCCATTCCTTGAAACCGACGCTTTGCATTTCGCGCGCCCCAAACTAGCCTCCCCGCGATGGCCTTCAACATCGACCTCCATACGCATACTTTTTTTTCGGGGGACGGCGTCTCCAGCCCGGAGGAGAACATCGCCGCCGCGCGCGAAAAAGGCCTGCACGCCTTTGCCATCACGGATCACAACACCTGTGACGCGATCACGTATCTGCTGGAGAAAGGGCTCATGCGTGAAGACGGCCAGCCGGTCGACGGATTTCTCATTGTGCCCGGCGTCGAGGTGACGACCGCGGACGGCCACCTTCTGTGCATCGGCGCGACGTTGCCCTACCTGAAAGGCAAACCGGCCCGCGAAGTGTGCGAGATCATTCACGAACGCGGAGGCCTCGCCATTCCGCCGCATCCTTACGATCTCTTCCGCGCCGGGATTCGCTTTCCGGTTTTGGAAACGTTGCCCATCGATGCGCTCGAAGTTTTCAACGCCGCCACCACTTTGCGCCGCTACAATCGCTACGCCTTCAAGTACGCCCAGGTCCGCGGCCTGCCCATGACAGCCGCCAGCGACGCCCATCACGCTGAAGCCATCGGCACTGCCTACACGATTTTGAACACTGAGGATCTTTCGGTTCGCGGTGTCCTAACCCAGCTCGTGAAGAGCAACGAGCTGAATCAAAATTATCTCACCCCCCGCGATAGCGTGCGCAAGACCTGGAACAATTGGATGCGCCTGCGCCGTCGGAAGAAATTGCCAACGGCGAAACCGGTCTTGAATGGAGGCTCCGAAGAGAGGTGAGCGCCTACATAATCGTAGAAATCGACGTGCAGGATCCGGTCGGTTACGTGGAATACAAAAAGCTCGCCGGCCCGACGGTGGAAGCACGCGGCGGCAAGTACATCGTCCGCGGCGGGAAGACCGACGTGCTCGAAGGCGATTGGCAGCCGAAGCGGATCGTTGTTCTTGAGTTTCCCTCAACGGATCAAGCGAAAGAATGGCTGAACTGCGAGGAATACCGCGAACCTCGCAAGATGCGCCATGCCACCGCGAAGACCAACATGATCCTGGTCGAAGGCATTTAGGTGCGTTGCCTCGATTGGTAGGGCGAGACGCTGTCGAGCCGACGAACGTCGACACACACGGCTCGACAGCGTCTCGCCCTACCGAAGCAAATCTGCCAACGCCTTCGCATCCGTCACGGGCGCTTTGCAGGTGAAATTTTCACAAACGTAAGCCGCGGCCTTGCCATCGATCGGCTTCATCCCACGCAACGCTTCCAGTTTTTCTTCGAGATAACTTTGCCCATCCGCGCCGTCCGCAAACAGGAGGACTTTATTCGGAACGAAGTGGCGGTGCGTTTCGGCTATGAGCGCGCGCGCCTCCGGCGAGTCCGGACGGCCCGCGATCACGATCTGGCGCGGCGTGCTCAGGCTCAGGTCGAGCGCGACCAGCATCTGCGGCATGGCGCTGGCGAAATGGCCGATCTGCGGCGCAAAAGCATCGATCGTTTTCTCCGCGCGTTCGTAGGATCCGGCGTCGTTCCGAATTTGCGCCAGCCGAAGCAGATTCAAGGCGGCGACCGAGCTGGCCGCCGGTTCCGCGCTATCGTTATCCTCCTTTAACCGGAGCAAAATACTCGGATCGTTGCCCGAGCCGCTGAAGTATCCGCCCCGCTTCGTATCGAAAAAGAATCTGTCCTGGATTTCCTGAAGCTCGATAGCAAAACGCAGCCAGCCGATATCGAACGACGCCTCGTAAAGATCGAGCAAGCCCTGAATGTAAAACGCGTAGTCATCAGCGAAACCTTCCACAGCACTCCGCCCCTCCCGGTAATTCCGGAACAGGATTTTCCTTGAACCGTCGTACAACTCCTTGCTGACAAAGGTCGCGGCGCTAATTGCCGGCTCGAGATAATCGGGATCGTTGAGAACCTGCGCCGCGCGGGCAAAGGCGGAAATCATCAGGCCGTTCCACGCCGTGATGATCTTGTCGTCCAAATGCGGCCGTGGGCGTTTCGCGCGAACGCCAAACAGGGTTTCCCGCGCTCCGGCCAGAAGCTGCCGCACTTCCGATTCCTCTTTTCCGAAATGTTTCGCCGTTGCGGCAATACTGCCCAATTCGATCAGGATGTTTTTGCCCGTAAACTCGCCATGCGGATCCCCTCCGGCGGGGACGTTGCCCGTCGGTTTCACCGCATAATGGAAATTGAAAACCTCGGCCTCTTTGCCGAGCACCGCGTCGACCTGGTCTTTGCTCCAAACGTAAAACGCGCCCTCGGCCTTTTTGGTGTGCCCGGAGTCAGTCGAATCCGGAATAATACTGTCCGCATCTTCCGCGGAGAAAAATCCGCCTCTTCTAAAAGTCATGTCGCGGCGGACGTAATCGAGCGTATCGCGCGTGACCTCTTCGAAGAGCGGCTCGCGCGTGATTTGAAACGCCTCCAGATAGGCGACGGCTAGCTGAGCCTGGTCGTAGAGCATTTTTTCGAAATGCGGAACGTGCCAGTAAGCATCGACCGAATAGCGATGGAAACCGCCGCCCAGCTGATCGTGCATTCCACCGGCCGCCATTTTGCGCAGGGTGAAAAGATCCATCTCCAGCGCGTGCTTGCCGCGATCCGACTTCGGATTGCGCGCGTAAACTCGCGCCAGAAAATTCAGCGTCACCGGTCGCGGAAATTTCGGCGCGACACCGAACCCGCCTTCATGCGCATCGTAACTGCGTGCGATCTGCTGATAAGCGGCGTCGAGTGTTTTCGCGCCGAGGCGCTGGCCGGGATCAGCGCTCCCGGCTACAGATTGTTCCAACGCGGCGATGATCTGGGTTCCCTGCTCGGAAATCTTTTCCCGGTTTTGTTTCCACGCGGTCGCGATTCGCTCCAGCACTTTGGTAAAGCCCGGCTGGCCCCAGCGATCTTCGGGCGGAAAATAGGTTCCGCCCACAAACGGTTTCAGCTCCGGCGTAAGCCAGACGCTCATCGGCCAGCCGCCGCCGCCGGTCGTCGCCTGGACGAAGGTCATGTAAACGCGATCGACGTCCGGCCGCTCTTCGCGATCGACCTTGATGTTGACGAACTCTCGATTCATCACCGCCGCGACCTCGGCATTCTCGAACGACTCGTGCGCCATGACGTGGCACCAGTGGCAGGTCGAATAGCCGATCGAGAGAAAGATCGGTTTGTTCTCCGCCCGCGCTTTCGCAAATGCCTCTTCGCCCCACGGAAGCCAATCCACCGGATTGTCCGCGTGCTGCAAAAGGTATGGCGATTTTTCGCGACCGAGACGGTTAGGCATCGTTCACGTTATCGTTTTGCTCCGCAAAGCCAAGGAGGTAGAGACATCGCGCTGCGACGTCCGCGGCCGGCGCAGCGCGCCGGCCCTACCCAAGCCGCACTTCCGTCGCGTTCTCCGGACCCCACGGATTTTTACCGCTCGCTTCGACCGCCTCGCGATAACGCGCCAGCATTTCCCGAAATTGATCGAGATCCAAGTCATGCCGTTTCGCGCCGAACGGCGCCAGGTTCTTCTCCGCGAGTAGAAACAAACGCACGGCCGGACCGAGCCGTTTGCCGTGTTTCGGATGCGTAGGATGCTCGAATTGTTTTTGCAAATGCACGAACGCTCCCGCTGCCTGGATCAGCCCCTTGAAATATTGTGCGTCCTCTGGCGTGATCGGATCGTGCAGCCAGACCTGCTCCAGGACATCATGCGCTTCGTAGTAACGCTGCTCGTTCCAGCACTGAAAAAACGCGCGGTAGTACGGATGCGCCGCTATCTTCGTCGAGCCTTTTTCCGCGCCACCAGCTTCGAGCGATTCGACAAACCGCGAAATCCTCTCGCCTTTGTTCATTGAAGCCTTAACTTGAGGGCGCCTGCGATGATGGGCAAACGACGACGCTTCAGTCTTCGCGAGGAACGGTCGCTCCGCCTCCGCCGCCGCAGCCGACCATGACGCCGTTGGCCCTCACCGTTTTACTTTTTCTTATCGCGCTCCTGATTTTTTGGTCGGCGCTTTTCTCCGGACTTGAGACGGCGCTCTTCTCGCTCAAATCCCATCAGCTGCGCCGGCTCGAGGAAAAACATCCATCGCTTAAGGAATTCATCAGTGTCTTCCGCCAGAACCCGCGCCGCGTTCTCAACGTCCTCCTGCTTGGCGACGTCTTCGCGAACGTCCCGATTGTCGTTCTCTGTCTGTTCCTCATCTGGCAAGGCCCGCTCGCTGCTCGCGTCCCGGCCTGGCTCGCCGCCACCGTCATCTTCGCCATCGTCGTTTTGCTCTGCGATTTGATTCCAAAGCTGCTCGCGCTTTCCGCGCCGTATCGATTATCGACCCTCGGCGTTTTCACCCTCAAGACGATGATGCCGCTGCTTGATCGCGTCGGCAGTCTTTTGGAGGAAGCGAGCACCGCGATCGTGGATCGCCTTACGCCACGGCAGCTGCGAAATCGAACGCGTCTGTCTGACGAGGAACTCGAAACGTTGGTCGAGATCGGCGAGGAACAGGGCACGCTCCACGAGGCTGAAGGCGAGATGATCCAGGAAATCATCAAGCTTGGCGACAAGACCGCGAAAGATTGCATGACGCCACGAGTGGACACGTTCGCATTGCCGGACGACCTGACCAACGAAGAAGCGATCGCGCGGCTCCGGCAGCGGCGGCATCATCGCGTCCCGGTTTATGCGGACACGCCCGACCAGATTGTTGGCGTCCTCGATGTAAAACTATTCCTGCTCGATCCATTGGACCATTACACCGAGCTGATGGGCGCGCCGTCGTACGTCGCCGAAACGATGAAGGCGATGGATTTGCTCCGCAGTTTTCTCACCCACGCCCAGGGGCTCGCCATCGTGGTCGATGAATTCGGCGGCACTGAGGGCATCATCACGCTCTCCGATATCACGGAAGAAATTATCAGCGACGCGCTGCCGCTCGGCGATGCCGGGCTTTACATCGAACCACTCGATGACGGCCGCTTCCTCGTCAGCGGCAACGCGCGCCTTGACGATTTGAGCGAGCATCTCGGATTCGAGCTGGAAGCCGAAGGTCTCGACACGATCGGCGGCTTGCTCTTTAACCGCCTCGGTTATTTGCCCCCGTCCGGCACTCGCTTCGAAATGCCCCGGCTCGCCGTCACGATCCGACGCGCCGGACGAAAACGGATCGAAGAAATTTTGTTGGAAAAAACCGCCTGCCTCGATCCCGAGCAGGAAGGCAACGGAGCGGCCGCGCTATGATGTGGGTGTTCGCAATTCTTTTGCTCTGGACGATCTCGTTTTTCTTCGCCGGGATCGAAGCGGGCTTGCTCTCCGTCGACCCGGTCCGTCTTCGCAATCAGGTGAAACAAGGGAAGGCCGCTGCGTGCCGTCTCGATCGGCTTACGAAACGGCCGGAGCGCCTGCTTGTCACGGTTCTGCTGGTCACCAACTTCGCCAACATCCTGGGCTTGCTCATTCTTACCAGGCTGCTCGTAAGCCGATTCGGCACTCCCGGTTTTCTCCTCGCGTTCGTAATCGCGCTCCCGATTTATCTTTTTGTTCTGAGCGTTTTGCCGAAGTCGCTCTTTCGCCGGTTCCCTTTCCGCGCCCTCGCCGCGCTCGGCGGCGTTCTCGAATGGTTTTCAATTCTGCTCTGGCCTGTTCTCGAGATCGGCGAACGCGCGCGCCAACTTCTTCTCCGCCGCCGCGTCGCCGAGTCCGGCCGCATTTTTATCGCGCGCGAAGAACTGAAACAGATCGCGGTCCAGAGCGAACGCGAAGGTTCACTCACTTCGACGGAGCGCGCGATGATTCATAACGTCGTCGATTTCCGCAACGTCCGCGCCGCCGACGTCATGGTGCCGCTGGAGAAAGCGGTGACGGTTACGCCGGAGACGCCGATCGACGAAGCATTGCGTTTAAGCGCGGCTTACAGCGTCGATCGCATCCCGGTCATTTCACCGGATGGGGAAGCGATCGGACTGGTGAACACGCTGGACATCCTTCTCGAGGAATCCCGCCGCGAATCGCTCGGCAGTTACATGCGCCGCATCGTCATCGCGCGCGACGCCGAGCCAGCCTATCGAATCATCCAGCGTCTCCGGGCCGCCCGGCTAGGGCTCGCCGCCGTGATCGATTCGCAGCGCAAGCTCATCGGCATCGTGACCGGCGAAGACGCCATCAAGCAGCTGGTGCAGGTGGGCCGGTTCTAGCGGCTGGTGGCCGTCCACTCAAAACTTGCGCGCAGTTGATCAGCGCCACGTGCGTGAACGCCTGCGGGAAATTGCCAAGCTGCCGTTTCGCGCGCGGATCGTATTCCTCCGAGTAAAGGCCGAGATCGTTGCGCAAGTTGAGGAGGCGCTCGAAAAGATCGCGCGCTTCATCCTTGCGGCCCATCAGATGGAGACAGGCCGCGAACCAGAACGAGCACGGCAGAAAAACGCCTTCGCCGCCCGGTAAACCGTCGACGTCGGTCTTCGCCGCGCGATAACGTAACACAAAACCCTCCCACATGAGTTCGCGCTGGATCGCTTCGATCGTGTTCACTACGCGCTCGTCCTCGATCGGGAGGAACCCGCCGAGCGGCATCATCAACAAACTCGCGTCCAGCTCGTCGGATCCGTAAAACTGGGTGAACGCTTTTTTCTTCGTGTTATATCCGCGCTCGCAAACCTGGCGATGAATCTCGTCGCGAATTTCGCGCCAGCGACCGACATGTTCTTCGGCGGAACAACTGCATTGCTCGCTCATCTTCACCGCGCGATCGAACGCGACCCACGCCATCATCTTGGAATGGGTGAATTGCTGCTTCCCGCCGCGCACTTCCCAGATCCCTTCGTCCGGGTCCTGCCATTTCGTCTCTAAAAATTTCATCAGCTCGACCTGCAAATTCCATTCGGTCTCGCTGGTCTCGAGGCCCGCCCGATGCGCGGCATGCATCGAAGCGAGAACTTCGCCGTAAACATCGAGCTGGAATTGATTCGATGCCGCGTTGCCGATCCGGACGGGCTTCGAGTTTTCGTAACCCGGCAGCCATGGGACTTCCTGCTCGTCGAGCCGGCGCTCTCCGTGGACGCCGTACATGATCTGCATTTGCGACGCGCTGCCTGCGATCGCGCGGAGCAACCATA
>DATBCW010000026.1:0-9618 GCA_036270255.1 Chthoniobacterales bacterium | reverse complement strand
GGCTGAAGCTTTATGTTTATCCGATGATAGACGAACAAACCGGCGAGCTGGTGACCGCGAAAAAGCTCGAGGTCGCGCCGAATTTGCGGTCGCTCTACCGTTATTTGATCGAGAACGAATTCATCCAGGAGATCACCGATTACAATTCGGCCTATCTCCGGATTCATCCGCCGGAAACGCTCGCGAAACTTCAGTCCGGTGATCCGGCCTGGGAATCCATGGTGCCGCCGGAAGTGACGGAGATGATCAAGGACCGACAGTTCTTTGGCTATCGGGCGGCCGCCGCGAATTAAGTGCTAAATTTGCCGGTTTCCATCCCTGGAATTACAGGCCCGGCGTGGGGAGAAATCCGTTAATGTGGGCACGCTTCCCGCTATATCGAGAGCTCCACCATGGCGCGCCGCGGAAATTCTGTATTCGGCATCGATCTCGGCAAGCACGTCTTCAAAGGCGTGCTTTTGCAACGGAAGGGGGACGACCGTTTCGTCCTGACCAGCTACGCTTCGCGCGAGGTGCCGGAGGAACTGAAAACCCCGGAGGAACTCTCGCAGCACCTCAAGCTTTTGCTCAAAGATCTCGGCGGCAACGCCAAAGGCTGCGCTCTCGCCATCTCGGACCCGGGCTCCCTTCTCCGCATTATCGAACAACCGGACACCCCAATTGATCTACTCCGGAACGCGCTTCGGCTTAATGGCCTCGCGGTCTTGAACCAGGAATGCAAGGATTTCGTTCTCGATTGCGCTCCGGTCCTCGCCGAAGAAACTAATGGGCACGCGACCAATGGCGCGAATGGAAACGGCTCCGCGCACGAAGACCACAGCGGTCAGAACGGCATCTCCAAGACTAAATATCTCGTCGGCGGCATGCTCCGGCCTACGGTGAAACAAATCTCCGAAGCGTGCGGCAAGACACGGATGTCGGCCGACATCCTGCAGCTCGCGCCGGTCTGCTCGTTTAACGCCTTTGAGTTCGCCTACCCACAGATTTTCGCGAACGACGCTTTTCTGTTGCTCGACATGGGCCACCTCCAAAGCACTGTGCTCATCGGGAGCAAGAAGGAACTGGTGCTCGTGCGGAGCATCGACTACGGCGGCAAAGCGCTCACCCAGGCACTCACGGCTGACGGCGCGCTCGACGCGAATGCCGCTCGCGTGATGATGCAAGAAGGCGATGCCGGTATGGCGGAAATTTGCCGCAGCTCATTGACCCGGCTTGCTACCGAAGTCCGCAATTCGATAGGATTTTACGAAGGGCAGCACGAACAGGGCATTCATCGCATTTTCGTTTCAGGCGGTCTCGCTAAAACAGAAACGATTCTTCAAACGCTCAGCGACGAGCTGGGATTGCCCTGCGAAATCTGGGACCCGCTCGAAACCTGCGAAGTGGCGTTGCCACCGGGAAAGCGTCAGGCCCTTCCGAGTGAGTTTGTCTCGCTTAACGTCGCCTGCGGCGCGGCCTTCGAATATCTGCGGAACTAGGACGCGGCCATGGCTCTCCATCTCAACCTCCTCCACGAGGAAATCTCCCAGCAACGCCAGCGTCAGCGCGATCCCCTTAAGATCGGAATGATGGTCCTCGGCGCGCTCGGCGCGTTGATGCTACTGTATTATCTTTGGAACGCTTACAAGGTTCTCGAAATTCGCAACCGCCTGAGCCAGGCCCAGCATGATTGGGCGAAGGCGGAGCCGAAAGTCACCGCCGCACAAAAACGCGCGACTGAGCTGAACGGGATCATCAGCACAACTAAGGTGCTCGATGGCATGATCGAAGGGCGCTTTTTCTGGGCGCCGTTTCTGGAAAAACTTTCCCGCTGCGTTGCGCCCAATGCGCAACTGACGGCTCTCAACGGCATCGTTCAAGATGATGGCAGAATCAGCGTTAGCGTGGAAGGGCTTGCCGCCGGCCGCGAACCTCGCGCCGCGGCGGAAGAACTCCGCCAGCTTCTGTTAGAGCAACTGACCCAGGGTTATCATGACGTGAAGGTCGAGTTCAAAGCGCTGGAAGATCTCGATACCATCGTGAACATCGGCGGGTCCAATCAGAACATGGCGCGCTTCGGATTGAACGTCGTGTTCTCCACGAACGCAGCAAAAGCTTCGGCCACGCCCGGGCCGCGCAGGAACCGCTAACCAAAGATCATGAAAAAGATCCAGGTAAAACTTTCCAAAGATCAGTTCCAAAAACTGTTCCTCAGCACGGTTGGATTCATCGTGTTGGTTTACGTCTATTTCAGCTTCTTCCTGGGGCCTCTCAACAGCAGCCGCGACACGACGCTCGCCCAAATCGACGATCTGCAGGGCAAGGTGGCGAACTCGAAAAATGAGCTGACGAAAACCGCGAAGTTAGAAAAACAGGCAGAGACTGCAACGACGCAGTTCGCCGCACTCAAGGCGCTGAGCCCGGAAGGGGCGCCGATTGCGTGGTTCCCGCCGCGAATGAAGGCGTTTTTTGCCAACCAGGACATCGACAAGGCGAGCGCACGTCTCGAATCAAACAGCCCCTACAAGGAAGCCGATCTCGCTAACTGGACGCGTTATGCTTGGGTGATTGAACTCCCACAGGCCGATTTCTCCACACTCGGCAAAGCCGTCGCTGCTCTGGAAAATGGGGAGCCCCTTCTGTCGATCACGCGCATTGACATAAAGGCCCTCACGGAAGATCCGCAGTTTCAGCAGGTCACACTGAATGCCAGTACGGCCATGGTTAAACGATGAAAACGACCCTTGTCCTTCTGACTCTAAGTGTTTTAGCGCTCGGCGGCGTTCGCGCGGAAGATGCCCCGGCGATCGACGTGAAGAACAAATCGTCCTTCACAATGGACGGGAGCGGCCGCAATCCGTTTTGGCCAATCGGCTGGAAGCCTGTCGTCCGCGCTCAAACGACTACCACCGAACACACCGGCCCCGATATTCTACCTTCCGCTTTTGTAGTGAGCTCGATCACGCTCGATCAGGGAGCGCGGTTTGCCATTATCAATGGCAAAGCGATGCAGGAAGGCCAGCAATTTGGATTGCAGCTCGGCAATCAGACTTACCAGCTCACCGTTAAGGCAATCGAAGACGGTCGGGTAATTCTCGCCCGCCGCGATCAGGAAATCATCGTTCCGCTCCGCCGGAAGTAGACGACCGCTGTCAGGCGTGGGCTGACCAGCCGTGAGTCAAGCCGCCGATAATTAAACCTCCTACGGCGCCCGACAACAGAATCGGCCCGTAGGCCTTGGTTACGATTGCATCTGGCAAACTGAGGAGCACGCCGAAAGCAAAGCCCAGTAACCAGCCGGGCCATGGCAATTGGACGAGAGGAATTACCAACCCGATTCCAAATCGGCTGCAGAAGGCGGCAAGCAAAGCCGTGCGCTTGTCAGGAAACGACATCGGCAACATCAGAGCGACATCCACGGCGCCGAAAATCAGGCCACACAACAAACCGATAGCTAGACGCGACATGGCGGGAATTGGATGAATTTCGAGTTACGACGTCAAGGCTTGAGGCCTGTCAGTATCCCGCAGCTTGTCCGTCCTTTCGGCTTTCGCTGGCGCCAACATAGACTCGCTGGCCGTCGTGCACCTCCACTTTGATCGCCTGATAGCCGCCGTAACCCCCGAGATCGAACCGGATTTCGTGGCCCTTCAAAAATAGCTCGCGGACAGTCTCGTATGGGACACTGCTTTCAAGATTTACGTAGCCACCGTGCTCAGTCAGTTTTTCGCCGGTCGGTTCGTTATCGCCTTCGTGCTGCCACCGCGCGGCATCGCCCGCTTCTTGGACGCTCATGCCGAAATCGATCTGGTTCGTCAGCACCTGGACGTGTCCTTGAGGCTGCATTCCACCGCCCATTACGCCGAACGCTTCCCACGGCTTCCCGTCCTTCATCACGAATCCGGGAATGATCGTGTGGAATGGCCGTTTACCTGGCGCGTAAACATTCGCATGTCCCGGCTCCATCGAAAATAGTTCTCCTCGATCCTGAAACATGAAGCCTAGCCCGGGAACGACGATGCCGCTGCCCATCCCGCGGTAGTTACTCTGAATCAGGCTCACCATGTTGCCTTCGTCATCCGCGGTGCACATGTAAATCGTGTCGCCGTCCTTCAACGCCGGATTTCCCGGTGCGATCTTCTTCGCGGAGTGCATTGGGTCGATCAGCTTCCGTCGTTCGGCCGCGTAATCCTTCGAGAGCAACCCAGCGAGTGGAATCTTGCTGAACGCCGGGTCGGCATAGAACTTAGCGCGATCGGCCCAGGCGATTTTCTTCGCCTCGATCATAGTGTGCAAGGCCGCTGCAGAATTATAACCCATCGCCTTGAGATCAAAGCCTTCCAGGATGTTCAAGATTTGGAGCGTCGCGATCCCCTGCCCATTGGGCGGCAATTCGTAAACGTCGTAGCCGCGATAGTTCACGGACACAGGATCGACCCAGGTGGACGTGTGCTTTTCGAAATCGATCTTGCGCAGATAACCGCCATTCGCCTGCATGAAGGCATCGATCTTGTCCGCGATCTCGCCTTTGTAATAAGCGTCGCGCCCCTTTTCGCCGATCAACCGCAGCGTCTTGGCCAGCGCCGGGTTCTTGAAGATGTCGCCCTTTCCCGGCATCCGCCCTTTGCCGTCGAGCGTGTAGGTCTCAAGGAAGGCGCCCGGCAAGCCTTTGTAAAGCTCCGGCCCGAAGTGCAAGTAAAACGCAATCAGCTCGGTGACGGGAAACCCTTCCTCGGCGTATTTCGCCGCTGGAGCAAGATCGTCACTCAGCTTGAGTTTGCCGAATTTTTTGTGGAGCTCGCCCCACGCGTCCACTGCTCCCGGGACGCTAATCGGAAGCATTCCACGCGGTGGAATTGTTTTCCGATTCAACTTGTCGAGCTCGGCCTTCATTTGCTCGTAACTCAATCCGAGCGGCGAACGGCCGCTGCCGTTTAGGCCGTAGAGCTTGTTTTCCTTCGCGCTGTAAACGATCGCGAATAGATCCCCGCCAACGCCGTTCGAGACGGGCTCCATCAAACCGAGGGCGGCGTTCGCCGCGATCGCAGCATCGACCGCGCTGCCGCCCCGCTTCAAAATATCAAGACCGACTTGGGTCGCGAGCGGCACACTCGTGCAAACCATCCCATGCCGCGCCAGCATCTCCGAGCGCGTGGCGAATTTGCGGCCGGTGATTCGATCGATCTGGGCAGAGAGCGGTGAGGTCGCCAAAGAACACAGCAAAATGACGACGAATTGGTTTTTCATAAGCTTATTCGTAACGCAACGCTTTCACCGGATCGAGCCGCGCCGCCCGATATGCGGGGAGAAAGGCGAAGATGCAGCAGATGAGAAACGCGCCGATGCAAATCGTCGCCACGTCGCGCGGAATCACTTCGGCCGGCAATTGCGAGAATTGATAGACCTGCTTCGGAAATACCTCGATGCCGAACGTCGAAGCAAGCCATTGGCTGAATTCGTTCCGGTATCGCACCAGCGTCATTCCCAATCCCAAACCCATCAGCGTCCCGAACAATCCAACGATGATCCCCTGCCCCAAAAACACACCGACGATCTGCGTGATATTCGCGCCAATGGCTTTCATGATCCCGATGTCGCGCGTCTTTTGCACCGTCACGGTGATCAGCGTGTTCATGATGCCGAACGCCGCCACGATGATGATGAAGAACAGCAGGAAGAACATGACCGTTCGCTCGAGCCGGACCGCTTCGAAAAACTGGTTGTTCATATCGATCCAGGTCTGAGCGTACTGCGGCGGCTCGAGAAATTTTTCGATCTCCCGTTTTACCTTTTCGGCGCCATACGGATCGACCGTGCGCACCGTGATCCCGTGGAGCGCGTCACCCAATCCATACAGTTCCTGGCCGACGTAAATCGGCACGAGGAGGAACTCGGAGTCGTGCAAGTAATGGCCGGTCTCGAAAATACCGGTCACGGTCAGCTCTTTCGGAAGAACTACGTCGCGCAGCTTGTCGATCGCTTTCTTTTCCTCGTCGCCCTTCGACTTCTCGAGCTCCTTCATTCCATCGAGGATTTCCCCGAGATTCCCGGGCGAATAGACCGTTAATTTGTCGCCGACATTGATGTGCAGTTTGCGCGCGAGCTCGACGCCGAGCACCGCCGAGTCCCCTTCCAAATCCAGCGATCCTTTGATGATGAACTTTTTGAGCTCAACGACCTTTTCTTCTTCTGCCGGGTCAATCCCCCGAATCAAGGGCGCGAGACGTTGATGCTGGAACTCGACGATCACCGGACCTTGCACATAAGGCGCTGTGCCGACCACGCCCGGCGTGTTCCGAATTTTCACTGTGAGATCGCGCCAGTTGCGCAAAACGTCCTCGGTGCTGACGAGAATGTGCGCATCCCAGTCCACCACTTTTTGCCGCAGCTCACGATCGAAACCAGTCATCACTGAAATGACAACGATCAGTACCGTAACGCCGAGCATGACACCGACCATCGAAATGAGGGTGATGATCGAAACAAACGTGCGCTTCGGCTTTAGATACCGGAGCGCGAGGAAGAAGCTGAACGGCAGTTTCATCAATCCTGGATCGCGTGCGCCTTCAGGTCCTCCAAGTCAACAAATTCGAGGACCGACGAATGGGTCGCTTCCAGATCAATCGGCGCGGCCCGGCCGTGATCGAGCGCAGCTTTCCAGCGCGTCACGCAAACGCACCAACGGTCGCCGGGTTTCAGGCCTGGAAAATCCCATTCGGGCATCGGAGTCACGAGATCGTTCCCATCGAGCACGGAAAAATCGAGAAATTCCTCGGTGACCTGGACACAAACCGTATGGAGCCCGAGGTCCTCCGGACCGGTGCGGCAGTATCCGTCGCGGTAAAATCCGGTGAGCGGATCACGACAACAACAGCGCAGTTCGGTGCCGAGAACGTTGGTAGGCATGGCGACATGTTACCCAAGGAGCCGCGCTTTCCAAACTGACGGCTTAAGCAAAATGGCGGTTTGTAAACCGCCGCTCCCTGTTCCAACAGTTCAGAGCGATGGCGATGTGCGAGGAAGTTGTCACCTATTGGCTTTGCCCGGCTGAACCGGAGCGCAGTCAGCTCGCTCGACTAATTGGTGATCTTGCAGCGCGATTTAATGCGCCCGTGTTCGAGCCCCATGTCACAATCCACACGACGAGTGCCGAGCGTGAAAATCCGGTAAGTGTCTTTTCGAAAATGGTGAATGGCCGTCGGCCCTATCAACTCCGCGTCCGCGGGATCGACTACTCGAACGAATACACCAAGACGCTTTTCGTCCAGCTCGCACCGGATGCTGAGCTGGCGCAGTTGAGTGACGATTTGCGGCGCGCGTCCATTTCGCCAGCCGATTATCAACTGAACCCGCACGTGAGTTTGCTTTACAAAGACATGGACGAAGAGACGAAGCGCGGGCTCGCCTCTTCCATCACCTTGCCGTTTGCCGAGATTAATTTTTCGAGTGTGAAAGCGATGCTCGTTCCGGCGAATATAAAATCGCGCGAGGATGTCGAGGCATGGCATGTCATTGCGGAATGCAGTCTGACGGAATGAAGACCAAAATTTTTGGCGAACACGACGTGGCGACGATTGCACAGATCGAAAGATGCCTGGAAGCCGGTGGTGAACGCGCCGTCCTCTGCGCGGACGGCCATAAAGGCTACGCCCAACCCATCGGCGGCGTGATCGCTTACACGGACAAGATCTCGCTTTCCGGCGTCGGGTTCGACATTGCCTGTGGCAATCTCGCCATTCGCACGGACGCAACGCGGGCGCAGGTGGGGCCCGCCATGGAAGAAATCATGAATGACGTCGTGCGCGACGTTTCGTTCGGCATCGGGCAGCGAAGCAAAACGCGAATCGACCACGAGCTATTCGACGATCCGGCCTGGCAATTGTCACCAATGCGCGAGCTGAAACAGACCGCTGCCAACCAGCTTGGTACGGTCGGCGGCGGGAATCATTACGTCGATATTTTCGCCGATGAAGAGGACCGAATCTGGGTCGGCGTCCATTTCGGTTCGCGTGGATTGGGTCACAAGACGGCGACGCATTTTCTGAAAGCCGCCGGCGGCAAGGACGGGATGGATGTTCCGCCGACCATCGTTTCGGAAGCTTCGCCACTCGGACAAGATTACATTTCGGGGATGATGTTGGCTGGCCGCTACGCTTACGCCGGACGGGAGGTGGTGGCGCGGCACGTTGTGCGTGGAATTCTGCGAGCGAACGCCGTCGAGGAAGTGCACAATCATCACAACTTCGCCTGGCGCGAGGAACATGACGGCGAGAAATATTGGGTCGTGCGCAAAGGCGCAACGCCGGCGTTCCCTAACCAAAAAGGATTCATTGGCGGAAGCATGGGCGACGACGCAGTCATTATCGAAGGGGTCGACTCACCGACATCGCGGGAAGCGCTTTTTTCCACAGTCCACGGCGCCGGCCGAATCATGTCGCGGACGGCGGCTAAGGGAAAGTTCGTGAAAGTCGGCGGAAAACGAATTCGTCAGGATGGACTCGTTAGGCACGATGAGATGATGAAATGGATCGCGGACAAGAATGTTGTTCTGCGCGGCGGAGACCTCGATGAGGCACCCCAGGCTTATCGGCGGTTGCCGGATGTCCTGGCGGCGCATGCCGGCACGATTCGGATTCTCCATAAGCTCACGCCTCTCGGGGTGGCGATGGCTGGCAGAGACATCGTCGATCCATACAAAGATTGATTGCCCACATGAACCAAATCGTCGGTATAGATCTCGGCACGACAAACTCGTTAATCGGCGTCATGGACGCCGGCTTTCCGATTTTGCTGGCCGACAACAACGGCGCACGACTGACGCCGTCCGTTGTCCATTTTCCCAACGACGGCTCGCCTCTGGTTGGACAATCCGCCGCACGCATGCGCGTGCTGGAACCGGAACAGACGATTTATTCCATCAAGCGCTTTGTGGGTGTGCGTGGAGACGAGCTGAGCGACAACGACACAGACGTTTCGTATCGATTGGAACGCAAACCGGGAAAGGCAGTCCGTGTCGTCACGAAGACGCGAACTTACTCGCCGGACGAAATCTCAGCGTTGATCCTTGGAAAACTGAAAGAGGACGCCGAAGCGGCGCTCGGTCATGGCATCAACCGGGCTGTTATCACGGTGCCGGCTTATTTTAATGACGCGCAGCGGAATGCGACGAAGCACGCCGGCGAGCTAGCTGGATTCACCGTTGAGCGCATCGTCAACGAGCCGACCGCCGCGGCGCTCGCGTACGGGCTGGATAAGTTAAAGAGCCGCGCGAAGATCGCGGTTTTCGATTTGGGCGGAGGCACCTTCGACGTTTCGATCCTCGAATTAGACAATGGCGTGTTCGAAGTTCTCTCGACGAATGGCAACACGCGCCTCGGCGGCGACGATATCGACAACGCGATCATCGGGCACTTTGCGGCTCAAGGTTTTCCCCTCGCGCAACCTGAGAATGCGGCGCGCTTGCGCGAAGCGGCCATCGGCGCGAAGCATCGGCTTTCCGAAGCGGAGGAAGTGGAGATCAATGTTCCATTTCTCGACGGAGGGAGAAATTTTTCCGCAACCCTTACACGCTCCGAGTTGGAGCAACTCAGCCGGCCGATCGTCGAACAGACCCGAGCCCATTGCCGGCGCTCCCTGGCC
>DATBCW010000025.1:0-10385 GCA_036270255.1 Chthoniobacterales bacterium | reverse complement strand
GTTCCGGGCGCTTCACCGCCGTCGCGCACCGTTTCGATCTTGCCGCCGGCGACGATAAGTTCCGTTCCTGCGACGGCATCGTGCTCGCGCGTGGTCAATCGAAAGCGAGAGACGCTCGCGATGCTCGGCAATGCTTCACCGCGGAACCCAAGCGTGGCGATCGCCGCCAGATCGCTGGCCGTGCGGATCTTGCTCGTCGCGTGCCGTTCGAGCGAAAGGAGCGCGTCGTCGCGGTCCATTCCACAGCCGTCGTCGACCACCCGAATCAACGAAATGCCGCCGCGGCGAATGCTGACTTCGATCTTTCGCGCGCCGGCATCGATGCTGTTTTCGACCAGCTCCTTCACGACCGAAGCCGGCCGCTCGATCACTTCGCCCGCCGCCACCTGGCTGGCGAGAATCTCCGGCAACAGGCGAATGCGGCTCATCGTATTTTCGATTTTAGATTGTCGATTTTCGATTGCGAAGGAAAAGCGCGCCGGTTTGACTACACCGACCCCCGCGATAGCTTCGCCCTACCGATGATCACCGTGACGGATAACGCTGTGCGCCAGTTGCGCACGCTGCTCGAATCCCGCCCTGAAGCCGAGCACAAAGGCCTGCGCGTTGGCATCGCCAAGGGCGGTTGTTCCGGTCTGCAATACGAAATGTCGCTCGACGCGCAGAAGCCCGGCGACGCGATTGTCGAGCGCGACGGCGTGGAATTCTTCGTCGATGCCGAGAGCGCCGATTATCTGCGCGGTTCGACCCTCGACTATCGCGACGGCCTGACCGGCGCCGGCTTTCACATCGAGAATCCTAACGCAGCGCGGACTTGCGGATGCGGAACGTCCTTCGAGGCCGCCCGCCCGGCTTGAACACGAATCGCTCCCGCCGTTCGCGAATCTAAATGGCTCGCGATTACTTTCGTTACGAACCGGCCCAGAGCTACGGGCGATCGCGGCGGAAAAAGACAAACTTCTTCGGCTGGGCGGTCGCGATTCTTCTCCTGACCGGGTTCGCGTTCGCGGCGTGGCTCGGGAGTTTTTACATCTTCTGGCAACCGGAGCGGCCGCAGAGTTACAAGATCCTCAAGAAGCTGCACAAGATCGAGCCGGCAAAACGATTCGAGCTGACTGCTGCGCCTGCCGGCGAGTTCCTGACTTCGAAGCAACTTTACGATCGCTACATCGCAATGAGCCCCACCGAGCTGACGACGGTGAACGCGGAGCTGGCGCGCAATTACATCCGGAATTTCCAACAAGTCCGCGGCCTGGTGCCGTACGTGATCGGCCGCTTCAACATCATGCAGGCGCGGGAGCTTACGCCTAACGACATCTTTCTTTCCGGCATGGTCGCGCTCACGAATGCGGTCGATCACGGCGAGCTCCTCATGGAACACGTTTACCCGGCGGATCCGCAGGCGCTTCCGCTGATGAGGCAAACTCTCGCGACCGGGCTCGAAATCAAGCTTGAGCGGACGCACGATCTTTCGGCAGTCGTTCACGCCGAACGTTTGTCCGATGGCCGCATCCTGATCACCGCGATGCCGCTGCTCTACGGCAGTTACACAGTTACAAAGGGACCGGGCACGTTCACGCTTGAACCGCCGCTCGATTTGAATCTGGCCGCCGGCTGGCCGCTCTTCAAAGATTCCCAGCGCAAGGCCGCTGAAACGGAATACGCCGCCTATCGCGAAAAGATTGCGCCCAAGACACCCGAGAATATCGCTGGGGTCGCGCCCACTCCGCCGCCGCCGGCCGCGAATGAATTGATCCGGGTCGAGCCAGCGGCGCCACTTGAAACGCCAAAGGTCGCCGTCGCCACGCCACCACCGCCTCCGCCACCACCTCCCTCACCGACCAAGCCGACGAAAGGAAGTAAGAAGAACCAGAAAGCGACGCCGACCCCTTCCCCCACTCCGGCACGGACGCCGACGATGGTCGCGCAAAATTCCCCGGTCCCGAAACCGACTCCGACCGCGCCTGCTGCAACGCCGCCCGTTGTCGCCGTCGCTTCTCCCTCTGCACCGGCAGCTTCACCTTCACCCAGTGCGCCCGATAACTCGCTTGCCTCCACCGCGGGTGGCGGGGTTTGGAAAATGTATTTGCCCGGCAAAATGCCAGTCGGCCGTCTCATCACTCTCGGTGACGTACGCGATCTCGCCGATCGCGGCCTGGCGGGAGAACGCGTTTATCTCAAAGGCCAGTTCGTCGTGAATTTTACCGAACCGAATCGCGCCGTCCTTCGCCCCAAGACTGGACTTACCGACGCCGTTCTGAAACTCGCCGGCGGCGGACAGAACCTGCGTATCATCGTCGATTTCCCGGCCGGTTACACGCCGCCCACTCGCGGTTCGACAGTCACGCGCGATGAAGCCCGCCCGTATGAAATCACCGAAGTCCGCAAACAGAGCGACGGTCAGCTGAACGTCTTCGTCCGCGAGATCATGCAGTAGCATCGCGAGGTCCAAGTGCTTCGGTAGACTACGCGGAGCGGCCAGCGTTCGGTTATCTCATATTGAGTCCTCGCTCCGGCCTCGCATACCGCTTCTCCCACTCGTCAAGTTGGTCAGAAGCTTTTTCGTTAAGGCTGCCGCCCGTGTACGCACCGTTAAGTGTGCTTTCGGTATGCCAGCGCAAAAAACGGAGCAAGACCAACTTGTCTTTTCCTCGTTGGAAAACGAAGCCGACATACTTCGGTTCGGGACCTACGCCGACGGTGTGATCGAGACAATGACACCAACTGCTGTATTTCCCGAGCAGACGCCCAAGGCTGCGCCGAGCGTCGGCGCCGATGGCTCTCGCGTGTTTGTAGTCGCCGTGCGGCGTGACTTCTCCCTGTCGATTCGCGATGACAGTCACACGAAAGACGTGAACTTGACCAGCAGCCCTCATCAGATCTAAGGCTTCAGGAATGTCGTCGATCGCGCGTCCAGTAGACGAACCCGTCGACTCCGCCGCTGCGATGCGAATCACTGCGAATAGCACTGCTATTACGAGACAACGCGTAGACCTAACGAGAACAACATGAGCGACGGCTGGCGTGATGGCATACCGCTGCAGGTCGAGGATGGAAGGAAAGTGAGGAATCAAAGCGGCCAGCCTCGCTGCATCGCTTGGTTAGACCTTCGTTGCGAGCTCATCTTGCTGTTCGCGGAGCAGCCGCCGACTCTTTACAACAATACACGCGCCTACTTCAAGTCGAGCTCTCAGCGCCTCCGGCTGTGCGCCATTGCGAAGGAACGATGCATACGCGCTGATGTCTCCCATCAAACTCGCGTGGCCTTCGCTCACGGGAAGAAGCAGATCGATCTTGTGTGCCAGCCGAACGAGCGTCCGAAGCCGTTCGTGTATCGGCGTGTGTACACCGTCTACATCGGGATCCCCGATGTAGAGAATTTCATTGATCGTGTCTCTGAACTCGCGAATCCAAATCTGCTGCTCCTTGAGCAAAACGTCCGCTCGCAGTTTTCGGGTCGTTTCGCTCGCGGCGGCTTCAATCTGCTTCACCCCTAGCGCGGCTGCTGAGGCAATTTGCCGCCGACCAAGCAGATACGAAGCGACGACAGACAGGAGCGCAACGATCGCGGCAAGTAGAGTCAGCCAGTTCGCTGCGCTCATGGGTCTAACGAGAACAAGATGAGCGACGGCAGACGAGAGCGCGCGTGGGTCGGAGTGAAAGTCTGTAAGCCATCTCAAACGTGGAGCGTACGGCGGTCCGTCGTTCGCTCCATCGCATGCTTAGATGCGGGCTAGGGTACACGAAAGATTTTGTTGGTATACGGGTCCCTCACTTCGGTTCCCGAAGCATAACCTTCTATGCCGACGTACTGGCCAGTGAAAGGTGACTGCACAATATCGCGTCGACCGGGAACCGGGATTCCCGACGGGATAAGATGCTCTGCAACCTCCGCCGCGGCCTCGATCGCGTCCTGGACCGTCTTCGGTGACTTGGCCCTGATTGCGTCTTTAAACTCAACGCTGACACTTCCGACGGATGCTTTGAACGGCTCGCTAGTCGCTCGCTCAGCAAGTCCGCTGAGGTGGTGCAAGAGTGCATAAATCGGCTTGCGGTATATCAGCGCAATCGTGAGGACAGCAGCAGGCCACGCTATCGTGGCGATCCAATCCAGAAAAACTTTCACGCTATGTAACACCGGTAACCTCTAGCGAGAATTAGACGAAACTGCGTCTTGAAAGACGTAGTTTCTTACATCTATCACGGTTGGATTGGGGTTGGGCGGGAAGAAATTCAGACTGGGGAGCATGCGGGGGAGCGTAGCTTCGCTCGCCGGAGACCTGCAAGGCCAATCGGCTATGGCGTCACGCCCGGAATCGTTTTCCCGCCGTTCTCGATTACGACTTTGTTGTCTTCGATCGCGAAGCTCCGGATATCGTATTCGGTCGCGTATTCATCGGCGTAACTGTGAAGCGATCGGAACCCGAGAAGGGTGTTCAGGATCTTGTCGGATACGCCGCCGACAGACACTTCGGTGATCTCAACGTTCCGCGGATTCCGATCGGGCGCGGAACGCACTTGCAGTTCGCCATTCAAAAACCGCCCGTGAAATCCGGCTTTCTCGAGGGGCACGCTTACCTGGACACGCGCGACGTTGTTCTCGATCGAGACAAAGGCCTTGCCGCGCAACTTCTTGCTGCCGGCGATCAATTGGTTGATATCCGTCGCGGAAAGCTCGATGCGATTAGTGGAAGGCAAGGGCGTCACCTCGGCGGTCGTGCCGTCCGCGGGAGTGGTTGCTTCGACAGGAGAAGTCTTGGGTCCCGATTTAAATTCCTCCCACCGCTGTTTCACCGCCACCTGGTCTGCCTCGGAAGTTTCCACTTCGGGAATTTGCTTCGGCTGGTCGGAGGTAACGACGTAACGCACGCCGACGTAACCGCCGACGAAGAATGCGACCCCGAGCAAAATCAGGAAAACCACCAGCATCATGCAGCCTTTTCCCAGGCATCCGGTTTTCCTCGTTTTCGGCGGTGGTTCGATCCAGGTCTGCATGGTTTAAGGCGCGTTGTTCAAGCGTTCCTGGGCGGCGATCAGTTTGTCGTAAAGTCCGCGTAATCCTTCCGAAAGCATCCGGGTTCCAGCGAGGACAGGCATGAAGTTCGTGTCGCCGCTCCAGCGGGGCACAATGTGCAGATGCAAATGATCGGGCACCCCGGCGCCCGCGCATTGGCCGAGATTCAAGCCGACGTTGAACCCTTGCGCTTTCATCGTCTCGCGCAAAAGCCGTTGGGCGTGCACCGCGAGATTCCAAAGTTCGAGCACCTCGTTTTCGCCTAACGAAGAGGCGTCGCCGGTTTTCCGATACGGCACCGCCATGAGATGCCCGACGCTGTAAGGATAACGGTTCATCATCAGGAAAGCGTTCTTGCGTCGCGTGACTACGAGATGGGCGGCGTCGTCACTGGCCCGGGCGGCGTCGGAAAGAAAATCCGGGTTCGGCGTTTCCTGTTCGAAGTATTCGACGCGCCATGGGCACCAAAGCGCTTCGATCTCCGATTTCGGGAACTGCATCAGGTCGTTCAAGTTGGACGCGAGACTACAAATCGTTGGGATAAAGTCGAGCGGCTTTTCCGGTCAACGCGCGAGAAGGAAATAGCGTTTGCCGTAGCGGCCGGCCGGCCCGGAGGTGAGCAGTTTCTTCGGCTCACCACGAAGCTGCGGCAACAGGCCCTCTATCTCATCATCGGGAACCACGAGCGCATCGAGCCTGGCCGCATTCCAATCCGCCGCCGCCTCTGAAGGTTCGAGAAACTCGGTTCGCCGAACATACAAAAGCATCCCTTCCTCTTCTCCGCCGACGACGCCGTAACGCCAACCGTGCGCCGCCGCTTCTCTTGTGACCGCGCGGCCGAAAACGGCGTAAGCGTCCAGGCCTTCCCGATTCGCCAGCGAGATTTTCCGAACGGTGTATCCGCTGATGAAAACCGCCCCCAGGACGATCGCGATGACGCAACACCCGTCCACGAGCGCTCTTTGTTTATCCCTGAGCCGGTTCACAAGAACCGCCAGCAACAAACAGAGCGGCGGCACGATCGGAAAAATTCGGTCGATCCGTTTCGAAGGAACAAACGACATCACCAGAAGACCGCCCAGGCTCCAGACAACCAGCCAGAATGTTTCCGGCGAGATCGAGGCTTTTTTCCGCCATGCGACAAACGACAACCCAATCAGCAACAAGCTCCACGGCGCGAACCGATGGAGCAGGTGCGGCAGATAAAAAAAGATCGGTTGCGATCGGTGGACCGCTTCGCTGAAGCGCCCGGCGAATTCCCGCAGGACAACGTGCTCTGTGAATTCCGGCACGAAAAGAATTCCGCCCGCCGCCCACAGCAGAAAAACCAAAAACGAAAGCAGCCACGGCATCCAACCCGACCAGGCCGATCCCTCCGTTTTGGTCTTTCGCCTTCTCCATTCAAACGCGACGAGGCCGGGCAAGAGAAACGCGTAAACGATCGGACCTTTGATCAGCATTCCAGCGCTGAGAAGAAGAAACAGGACGATGCGATCTCGCGTCGTCCACGCGGTTCGGGTTCGAATTTTTTCCCAAATCAGCCAGCCGATCCCGAAAATCACGAGCGCGAGCGGCATATCGGTTCGGACAAGTGAAGCGAGCCGCAAGGCAAAGAGATTGAAGCCGAACGCGCACGCCGCGATCAGGGCCGCGACTGATCCGTAAACCGACGACGCGCGCAGAACCAAAGCGAGCAACGCGATCGCCGCGAGAAAGGAGGGCAGCCGCCACGCCAGTTCCCACGAGCGCGTGACTTCGAAAATTCTCGCGGAAATCCAGCCAACCAGCGGTGGCTTAGTCGCGACCCACCAATTCGGAGTGTGCTGGTAGAACCAATGTCCGCGCTCCACCATTTCGAAGGACGTGAAGGCCTGCTTCGCCTGGTCGAAGTCGTCCAGCTCCCACGGCAAATTCCCGAGGGCGAAGAGCGCGATGGCCAGCAAGAGCAGGCCCCAGCGCGTAATCCGAGAATCCAGAAAGCGGCTCACGCCTTCCATTCCTCCCCGGAGGGACTTGCTTCTGCAAGTCCCATTATTTTGCTGGCACCGCGAATAAGTCGGACGCGCAGAAGCACGTCCCTCCGAGCATCAGTCTCGCCAAAGAATCGCGCGGACCGGCGCGGCGTCGCCGCCACTAATCCGAAGGGGCAGCGCTGAAAAATGATAAGTGCCGGCTTCGATTTCGCTCAGGTCGAGCGATTCGACGATCGCGATATTCGCCGCCGCCAGGGCGTGATGATTGACCAGCACCTTCGCTTCGATGGTGTCGACCGAGGGTAGATCGAGTCCAAGCAATTTCACTTTGCGGTCTTCCAGCCATTTCGGCACGTCGCTCGCGATCACCGGAATCCATTCCGGAAACTTCTGCGAATCCTTCCAAACCCCGGTCTTGAGCAGAACCCGAACAGCCAAATCCCCCACCGGCCCAAGATCGGCAATCGTGATTTCGCGTCTCGTTCCGTCTTTGAATTGATTCGTTAGGTCGACGACCACTGCTTCTCCAAAGTAAGTCTCCAGCGGCATTCGCTCGATGGTGTCAGCGCCTGGCTGAAAATGAAATGGGGCGTCGGCGTGGCTGCCATTGTGAACGCCCATCGTGACCGCGCCGACGTTCACCGTCGCGCCCTCCGCCATTTTCCATTTCAGCTCGTAAAGGAACGCGGTGTCGCCCGGCCATGGTGCGAGGCCGTTGAAGAGCGGGCGCGAGATATCGAATATCTTCATGAGTAACGCCCCTGAGATTATCGCGCCGCGCGACGCTCGACAATGACGAGCGCGATCCCTCCCAAAACCGCGATCGACGCGAGAGCGAACCGCAGCGTGATCGTTTCGCCGAGAAAAAGGATCCCGCCGCCAGCCGCGAGAACCGGCACGCTCAACTGCACGGTCGCGGCCGCGGAAGCTTTCAAGGCCGGCAACGCCGAATACCAGATCGCGTAGCCGACTCCCGATGCGATGGCGCCCGAGACGATCGCGTAACCGATTCCGGCAGCATCGAGGCTCACCGAGCGCAACATCACCGCGCTCAGCAACACGGCCATCGGCACCGCACGAAGAAAATTGCCGGCCGTGGTCCGAAGCGGATCGCCCGCGCCTTTGCCCCGGAGCGAATAAATCCCCCAGGCAATTCCAGCTCCGAGCATCAGCGTCGCCGCACCGAGAGGCGGCGCGGACAATCCCGGAAACACAAGCGCAACCAGTCCGCTTACCGCCAAAATCAGCCCCACTGTTTGCAACAAACGAAAGCGTTCTCCCTTCACGAGCGCCCAACAAATCATCGTGGCCTGAACCGCGCCGAACAAAAGCAGCGCGCCCGTTCCTGCGGTGAGCCGCAAATAAGCGAACGAGAAGAGCGCCGCGTAACCAAATAGAGCGAGGGCGGAAGGCCAACTTCCGGCCTTGCCCGAGCGACCTCGTCTCACTTGCACGATGACCCACAAACAGATCGCACCAGACAGCACCCGGACGAGGGTGAACGTCGCCGCGTCGATGGTGGTGTGTTTCAGCGCTTGCCGGCAAAGCAACGAGTTTCCCGCAAACGCGATCATCGCCAGCGCGGTCAGAACAAAAATTCTTGTCATCCTGAGCTTGTCGAGGCCCGGTGTTGACGCTGTCCGCCCCCGCAAATACGCTCGGTCATCAGCACCTCAACTCTTTCACCATCGCAATCAGTCGGCGCCGGCACAACGACGAAGGTGTTGCCGCCGATCAATGTCGACGACTGGATCGAAGCGAACCGCGACCTTTTTAAGCCACCAGTCAGCAACCGTTACCTCTACGATGGGCGCGACTTTTTTGTCATGGTCATCAAAGGCCCGAACGCGCGGAACGATTTCCATCTCGTCGATTCGGAAGAATATTTTTACCAACTGAAGGGCGCCATCAAAATCCGGATCCGAGAGGGCGACAAGATCGTCGATCATCTCGTCCGCGAAGGGGAAACGTTTTTCATTCCGCCCAATGTCCCCCACGCTCCGGTTCGCCCGCCCGACACGGTCGGCATCGTCGTCGAACGCCGTCGCCCCGCTGGCGAACACGAGCACGTGATCTTTTACTGCGAGAACTGCGGCGCTCTCGTGGAAGACATCGACTTCGATTGCGCCGATATCGTGAATCATTTCAGCCAGGCCATGCTCGATTTCTGGAACGACGATGAACGTCGCACCTGCAAAAACTGCGGGACCAAAGTCCCCCAGCCCGAGCCGGTGAAGCCGTTCGAAAAGAAGTGACGTGTGACATGTGACGAGTGACGTGATTCTGGCACCGCGTCCATCGGCTTCTCGTCACTCGTCACACGTCACACGTCACTTTCCGTGAAGATCGATCTCCACACTCACATTCTTCCGCGCGAGTGGCCGGACCTCGACGCGAAATACGGCTACCCCGGATTCATCCGACTCGAGCATTACCAGCCGTGCTGCGCGCGAATGATGATCGGCGAACGCGTCTTTCGCGAAATCACCGACAACGTCTGGGAACCTTCGCGCCGACGCGAGGAAATGGATTCGGCCGGGGTGACGATGCAGGTGCTTTCGACGGTGCCCGTCATGTTCAGTTATTGGGCGAAACCCGCGGACGCGCTCGATCTTTCCCGCCGGTTAAACGACCACATCGCTGAAGTCGTCCGCGCGAACCCGGCCCGGTTCACCGGTTTGGCGACAATTCCGCTCCAGGATCCCGATCTGGCCGCGCGCGAACTGGAGCGCTGCGTCCGCGACCTCGGCTTGCGCGGCGCGCAGATCGGCACGCACGTCGACGCCAACCAACATTTCGGCCGGCTCGATACGCTGAATCTCGACAACGCCGCGCTTCAACCCGTCTGGAGCGCAGCCGAACAGCTCGGCGCCGCCATCTTCGTTCATCCCTGGGACATGGTCGGCAAGGAAAGGATGCCGAAATACTGGCTGCCATGGTTGGTCGGCATGCCCGCCGAAACTTCACTCGCGATCTGCTCGATGATCTTCGGCGGTGTCTTCGAACGATTTCCAAAACTCCGCGTCGCCTTCGCCCATGGCGGCGGCGCCTTTCCGTTTACCATCGGCCGCATCGAACACGCCTTTCACGTGCGCCCCGATCTTTGCGCCATCGACAATAGAGCCACGCCCCGCAGCTATCTCGCGACCACGGATCGACCGGCCCGTTTCTACGTCGATTCGCTCGTTCACGATGCCGATGCCCTCGGCCTTCTGATCAAATTGTTCGGCTCAGAACGTGTCGCCCTCGGTTCCGACTACCCGTTCCCGCTCGGCGAAGCTCACGCCGGTGAACTAATCGAATCGATGAAACTTTCTTCAGCAGACGAAGCGCAATTACTTTCGCTAACGGCGCGCGAGTTCCTTGGCCTGTCCTAATTCGACATTGGACGTTCGGCG
>DATBCW010000024.1:0-17151 GCA_036270255.1 Chthoniobacterales bacterium | reverse complement strand
GTCGCGAGCGCGCGAGCCCGAGCAGGATGGAGAGAGGCGATTCGGCCACTTGACCAGCCCGGGAAAACCGCGTTACCTAAACGCCCAGCCTCGACCACGGAGCCACGCACTTGGACCTCAAAGACATCAAAGCCGTCATCGATTTGATGAAGAAGAACGATCTGTCGGTCTTCGAAATGGAGAAGGACGGTTTCCGATTGAAACTGCAAAAAGGCGCGGGCGACCAGACAGTTTTCTCGCAGCCGGCGCCCGCCCCGAGCGCTCCCGCCGCCGCGGCTCCGACGGCAGTCGCGGCATCCGCTCCAACCGCTGAGTCGGAGAAAGCCAGCGCGTTAAAAGACATTCTCTCGCCGATGGTGGGCACGTTTTACCGGGCTGGTGCGCCGGAAGCGCCGGCGTTCGTCGATGTCGGCAAGGAAGTCTCCGAGGAAACCGTCGTCTGCATCATTGAGGCGATGAAAGTCATGAACGAAATCAAAGCGGAAACCAAGGGCGTCATTGCCGAGATCGTGGCGGAGAACGGGAAGCCGGTGCAGTTCGGCCAGGTGCTGTTCAGAGTAAAATAGTTGAGAGTTGAGCTGAGTCTCAACTAGCGACTCTCAACTGATGTTCGAGAAGGTTTTAATCGCAAATCGGGGCGAGATCGCGTTGCGGATCATCCGCGCGTGCAAAGAGCTCGGCATTCGCACCCTCGCGGTCTATTCCGAAGCGGACGTCGATTCGCTCCACGTCCAGCTCGCCGATGAAGCGATTTGCATCGGGGCCCCGCCGAGCTCGGACAGTTATCTAAAAATCGATCGGATCATGAGCGCGGCGGAAGTCGGCGACGTGGATGCGATCCATCCCGGATACGGATTTCTGGCCGAGAACGCGCACTTCGCCGAAGTGTGCGAGAGCTGCAAAATTAAATTTATCGGGCCGCCTTCGAGCGCAATGCACGCGATGGGCGACAAGAATTCCGCGCGGGCGTATGCGCGAAAAGCGGGCGTGTCAGTCACGCCGGGTAGTGATGGCATCGTCGAGACCGAACAGGAAGCGCTCAAGGTCGCGCGCAAGATCGGTTTCCCAGTGATGATCAAAGCAGTCGCTGGTGGCGGCGGACGCGGAATGCGCATGGCCCATAATGAGGCGAGCCTTGGGCCGGCGTTTGCAGCCGCGGGGAACGAAGCGGAGAAGGCGTTTGGGAATGGCGCGCTCTACATCGAGAAGCTCATCATCAATCCGCATCACATCGAATTTCAGATAGTGGCAGACAGCCACGGGCAGACGGTGCATCTCGGCGAGCGTGATTGTTCAATTCAGCGCCGGAACCAGAAGGTGATCGAAGAATGCCCTTCGCCGTTGATCTCGCCGGCGCTGCGAAAAAAAATGGGGCACGCGGCGATCAAGCTGGCGCAAGCGGTCGGCTATCAGAACGCCGGCACGATGGAGTTCCTCGTCGACAACGACGAGCACTATTATTTCATCGAGATGAATACCCGGATCCAGGTCGAGCACACAATCACGGAGGAAGTTTACGGGTGCGATCTGGTGAAGGAACAAATCCTGATCGCGGCGGGCGAACGGCTCTCACCGCACGTTGCTCACGGCGAACCGCGCCTTCACGCCATCCAATGTCGAATCAACGCTGAAGATCCGGAGCGAAACTTCCAGCCGTCCCCGGGCCGAATCGCCTTCTACTACGCGCCGGGCGGGCGCGGAGTGCGAGTCGATTCGCACGCTTATACCGGTTACGTCGTTCCACCCTATTACGATTCCATGATCGCGAAGCTGATCACGATCGGCGCGACCCGCGCCTCGGCGATCGCGCGAATGCGGCGTGCGCTCGACGAATATTACATCACCGGAATCAAGACGACGGTTCCGTTTCACAGCGCCATCATGCGCAACGCGGATTTCCGAAACGGCAAGTACGACACCGGATTCGTCGAGCGAGTCATGACGTCGGACGAATTCGAGATCAAGCCGATGCCGGCGCGATTGCACGAATAGTTGCCTGCTTGACCGCTGCCGATCTCAGCCGCTGCCGGCTCTACGCCATCCTCGATCTCGGCTATATCGAAACGCGGGCGGCGCCCAAGGTGGTGGAAGCGTTGGTCCGCGGCGGGATCGACCTGATCCAGTTGCGCGCAAAGAATTTCTCAGCGGCCGAGATCGAACAGCTCGCCGGCGAATTGCATTCCGCCACCACTCGTCACGCTCTGCCGCTGGTCATTAATGATCATCCGGAGATCGTCCGCAAGGTTCGCGCGGAAGGGGTCCACCTCGGCCAGGACGACATGTCAGTTGCCGAGGCCAGAAAGATCGTCGGCGCCGATTGCGCGATCGGTAAATCAACCCACAGCGTCGATCAGGCGATCCGCGCGTTTTACGAAGGCGCCGATTACATCGGATTCGGCCCACTCTTCGCAACGCCCACGAAGCCCGATTATCCGCCGATCGGCCTCGATGACATCGGAAAAGTTCACGAGGCTGTTCGCATTCCAATCTTCTGTATCGGTGGAATCAAATTGGACAACCTGCCGAAAGTGATCGAAGCAGGCGCGCAGCGCGTCGTCATCGTTTCCGGACTTCTGCAAGCACCGGATGTGGCTGGCTATGCACAGGCAGCGAAACAGTTGCTCAATCGAAAATCGAAAATCTAAAACTCCCATGTCCGTCCTGATCGTTGGATCCATTGCGCTCGACACCGTCAAGACTCCGGTCGAAGAACACGCCGATTTGTTAGGCGGCTCGGCCTCCTACGCCGCACTCGGTGCGAGTTTTTTCACGCCAGTCAAACTGGTTGGCATTGTCGGTGACGATTTTCCTGAATCGGAATTCGATTTCTGGAAGTCGCGGCAGATCGACGCGAGCGGCGTCCAACGCGTCGCCGGGAAAACGTTCCGCTGGTCGGGCGAATACGCGTGGGACATGAACACGCGCGAAACGCGTTCGGTCGCGCTGAACGTCTTCGAACATTTCCGTCCGGAGCTGCCAGAGAATTATCGCGAAACGGATTTCGTTTTATTGGCGAACATCGCGCCCGCTCTGCAATCCCACGTCCTCGATCAGATGAAGCGCCCGCGGTTCGTCGTCGCCGACACCATGGATTTATGGATCGAGACAACCCGAGCCGATCTCGATGCGCTCCTGCCACGGGTCGATCTGCTGATTCTAAACGACAGTGAAGCGCGCGAGCTCACCAAGGAAACCAGTCTTATCAAGGCCGGGCGCAAGATCCGCCAGTTCGGGCCGAAGTATGTCGCGATCAAGAAAGGCGAACACGGCGCGCTCCTGTTTGGCGAAGACCAGTTTTTCAGTTCCGGCGCATATCCGCTCGAGGACATTCACGATCCGACCGGGGCGGGGGACACGTTTGCGGGCGGGATGGCTGGCTATCTGGCAACGACCTCGGGCACACCAGACTTCGCTCGGCTCCGTCGCGCCGTTATCTACGGAAGCGTCCTGGCCAGTTTCAACGTCGAAGCGTTCAGCCTCGAACGCCTGCGCACCCTAACGATGGACGAGGTCAAAGCTCGATATGAACTCTTCCGCGCGATGAGCACTTTTGACGAAACCGCCTGAGAACGGCGGCACGACCGCGGTTACTCCCGCGGTTTCGGCAAGGTCTTGGCAAATTCTTCGCGCGCCTTTGCGTCGGCCTTGGCCTGCTTGGGATCCTGCAGGGCGGCAGGCTCCGGCCGGTTACTGCATGCGGTCAACACGGAGAGAAAAATAAGTGCGAAGACGAATTTCATCGTTCTTAGCTTACTCGCATTTAACCCCAACGTCATATTTTGGTCACTCCTCAGCCATTGCTCTTTTTGGCGCGCACCCGTGAAGATTCGAACTTCAAACCTTCTGATCCGTAGTCAGATGCTCTATCCAGTTGAGCTACGGGTGCTGAAAGAGCGACTAATTTGCGGAGGAAGACCGGGCCGTCAACCGCAGGGGAGAAGGAATGGAAATTGGCTTGACCATGCGGACCGTCCGTAGCGAGGATGCGGAATACGCGTAGTTCGTTGCGCAATCCTCGGAACCCGCAACCCTCTTTTCGCACGGGAAAATCGCAAACCGGCGTGTTTGTCGAAAACCAAAAACGAATAACCTCACCATGAAAATCAAATACCTTGCCCTAATCCTCGGCATCGCCGTCGTCGGCGTTTGCTGCATATCTGGCGCTGAGCAGAAAGTGACTGAGCAGAAAGCGACAACTAACAAAAAACGGATCTCCGCCGCAGACAAAGCGGCCATCAAGGACCTCTTGAAAGGAGCCGACGCGAAGAACTATCGAGTCCAGTTCGATGGCGGAAAAGACACGATGGGATCAAAGAAACTGACCATGGCCAGCGTCAGGCAGGCGGGAAAGACCGGACCCGGGACCGGAGCCTATCTCGTCGACGACGACGTCATGATTTGCTATAAAGGTACGGTTCCGTACAACGTATTCGAGGGACAATTGGGCAGGGAGAAAATGCAGAAGCTCAATACGATCCTGGCGAAGTATCGGTAGCCGATTCGGTTTGTGGGGTGGGTCCGCAAAGTCTTCGCAAGAGCGGCGCGAACCCGCCATAGGTTGGAACCAGGTAGTGGGGGCCGGTCGGACCGACCCCTGCTTCGGAGAATCGTCTATCTCCTGGCCTTCGTTCACCTGGCTTTAGTGGCCGCTGTAATTTTCCACGCCGCCGACCCCTGGATTACCCGAGGCTGGTGGGAAAGGCCGTTGGGTTTCTGGGGTGGCGTCAACTTTTCCCTGTGGCGTTTCGGCTTCTTCTCTCCGGACGTCGGAAAGAGCTCGGAGATTGAATTCAGAATCAATTATCGCGATGGGCGGGTAGAGAAGCTGAGCACCTTATCCGGCTTCGATTTTTATACCGCCAATCACGAATCTCTCATCAGGTTTTATGGTTTCAGGATTCACACGGCGGAGGATCCCGCTCTCCAGGACTTATGCGCGCGGTCGGTTGTCGTCCGGTTGTTGAACGAGCTCGGCATCGCTGAAGATGTCGTGTCCGTGGACTATGCCCTGCGAGCCATTCGTTACCCGACGATGCAAGGCTTTCGCGCCCGCGACCCTGTCGAGACAACGGAATTCTACAGGACTAACTTCGTCATGGCGCAAGAGTGAGCGCCGCGGTCGAGGAACAGCGCCCCGACGGTGAAACGTTCCGCGCGCGGGCCAGAGCTGCGGCGGTCCGCTTTTGTTGTGAGCCGCAATCTCCCGCTCCGCTGGGTGTTTTCCGGCTGTTGATGGCGGGGTTCGCCCTCTTCCAGGCGATCTTATGGTATCGAGATTGGTCCGCGTTCTTCGGACCGGACGCCTGGGTGCAATGGGAAATCTCGCGGGCGCTCGGTTTGGAATGGCAGCTTCATATGATGCACGTCGCAGGGTTCCTGAAACATTTCGGGTTCTCGCCCGATCAATCGGTGACGATATTTTATTGGACCTACGTGACGTTTCTGGTGGCCTTGCTCCTAGGGTGGCACACCAGAATCGCGGCCTTTCTCGTTTGTCTCAGCCACTACGTGATGATGAACACCATCTCCATTTTTGTTTATGGGGTGGATATTTTCCTCCAGATCGCGCTCTTCTACCTCCTCGTGATGCCAGTCGCGAAAGCGTACTCGCTCGACGTCTGGCAGGGGCGCGTTTCTTCTTCGCCTTCGTGGGGAGTCACCCTTTCCCGGCGCGTCTTGCAGATTCACCTTTGCCTCGCTTATATCTCCTCCGGATTCGAAAAAGTGCAGTCCCCGGCGTGGTGGAGTGGAAACGTGATCTGGCGATCTCTGGTGCAGCCGGACTTTCGTCAGTATGACTTCATCTGGATGGCTCGTTTTCCCTGGCTCGCCATGCTCTCGAGTTGGTTTACGATGGTGATTGAAAGCGGCTATTGCTTCGCGATGTGGGTACCGCGGCTGCGCGTGTTATGGATGGCGGGCATTATCATATTGCATGCGGGTATTGCCTTCTTCATGGGCCTCGGTCTTTTCGGCCTGATCATGGTCCTGTTGACGATCTCCGCTTTCGGCTACGAAGCGTGGACCGACGTTAAAGATTCGATGCGGCGAGTTTCGGTGAGATTTCAGCGCGCAGCACGCGCTTGAGCCGCATCGCGAAGAGACGATTCTGTGCCGGTGACTGTCTTTGTCGGCTGCGGGTTTGCGGCGAAATATCCGGAAGGCGGCGGCAATTATTCGGTGCCGCTGCAATGGACGCTTGGACTGCGCCGCCTTGGATTGGATGCAGTCTGGCTGGAACTGCTTCCGGCGACGGCGGATCAACGCGAAGACGAATCGCGCATTCGGATTTTCCAAAGGCGGCTTCGCGAACACGGTCTGAAGGATGGCTATTGCCTCCTTTACCAAAACCCCGCCGATGATCTTCACGATCTCGGCCGGATGCGCTGCGTCGGTCTTTCCCGGCAGGAATTGCTCGATCGATTAGTGGGCCCGAACACGCTGCTCAACCTCAGCTACTCGATTCATCCGCCGCTGCTGCTTCAGTTCGAAAAGAGAATCTTTTGCGATCTCGATCCAAGCGAAATTTCTTATTGGATGACGAAAATGGAGATGGGGCAATCGCATCACCACGAATTCTGGACGATCGGGCTCAACGTTGGCGCAGCAGATTGCCGTCTTCCGCCTTCGCCGCTGAAGTGGCGCACGTTTTTCCCGTTGGTGGATACAGAATTGATTCGGTCAAAACCGGCGCCGACGGTGCCGAAGTTTACGACCATCGGTCAGTGGTATTGGGGCGGAGGAGTCGAAGTCGATGGCGAGTTTCCTGATCTTTCGAAGAAGTTCGCGTTCGAGCAATATCTCGATTTACCGCGCCGGATTCCGTCAGTCCAATTCGAGCTCGCAATGAATTTGAACCCGGACGATCCGGAGATTCGTCGCCTCCGTTCGCGCGGCTGGCGGATCGTTTCGCCGCACCGAGTGTCGCGGACCCCGGCCGCCTATCGGGATTACATCGCGCGCGCAACGGCTGAATTCACCGCGATCAAGGGAGTCGATGTGGCCTGGCGCACCGGTTGGCTTAGCGATCGGGCAGCAGTGTTTCTCGCGATGGGCCGCCCTGTCGTCACCGAGGACACGGGCGCTGCGAAATATCTGCCAAGGGAAAGTGGCTTTCGCTTCGTCCATGATCTCGAAAATGCGGCAGTCGCGGCGAATGACGTCGCTGCCAACTGGTCGCGGTTATCGAGTCAGGCGCGCGCTTGTGCTGTCGAAATCTTCGATTCGGCAAAGAACCTAAGGAAAATTCTTAGTCTCTAACCGGCGCGCGGAGCTGGAAAAAAAGGCTACGGATTCTCCGTTGCAAAAAGATTTGAGGATGTTACTCGTTCCCGGTCATGGCTGAGTTATTGAAGGCAGATGAGGCGAAAGCCCGCCTGAAAAAGATCCCGGAATGGGAGCTGGAGAAGAAACACATCGAACGCACCTTCGAGTTCGACGATTTCTCGGAGTCGATCGATTTCGTCAACGGCGTGGCGGAGGTGGCCGAGGATGAAGAGCACCATCCGGATATCGACATTCGCTATAACAAGGTGCGGCTCGTTCTCTCGACCCACAGCAAGGGCGGGCTCACCGAGTTGGATTTCGGCCTCGCCGAACGCATCGACACACTCTCGGAATAGCGGCAGATGCCGACTCGCGGCCGCACGATCGTCGCCTGGATCGTCGTTATTCTTACGCTGGTGGCGGTCTGGAAGTTCGTCGATTACCGGAACCGGCCGCCGAAGGTGACGAAGCCAGTGACGAGTGACATGTGACGTGATCGGAAAACTTCTTCAACTCGTCACACTCTTCCTTCATCCGCGTCGATAAACTGAAACATAGTCTCGATCTCGGCGCGATCCTGCATTCCACCTTCGCGTTTCCGGCGTTCGAGAATTTCGGCGGCTTCATCGCGCCAGCCGAATTTGCGCATGAAGTCGTTCCACATCGTGATCTCTTTTTCATTCGGCTGCCGACCGGAGCTGAAAGCCCATTCGAGCATCTCGTCATCGCTCGCGCCGTCGCCCACGCGCTTTACTACGTTCGCATAATCGAGGTGCAGAAAAGCGCAGCACTTCGCGTCGAAGCCTCGGCCGAGGTTCGCCACATAATCCGCCGGTAATTCGCCGCGGGCATGGGCGCGGACCTTGTCGAGCATCCGCCCGAAATAGACCAGGCCGCCTAATTTCTCTGCCGGGCTCCGAACCGGAAAATCATTCATGGTGGGTGGAACTTCTGATTGCCTTGCGCTTTTTCAAGCGCGCGAGCACCGTTCCCCTAGATGGATCGCGTCGCCGGGATCGAGACCGAGTACGGCTGCCTCGTCAGCAACGACGAAAGCCGCGCCCATACGGATGCGTGGCCGGTCCGCGTAAAAAATTATCTTTTCCGAAAAGTGCAGGCCGGCGCGATCGACCTGCATTATCGCGACTACGAAGAGCCGCCCGGCAATGGTGGCTTTCTCCTCAATGGCGGCCGGCTCTACCTCGATATGGGACACATCGAGTACGCCTCGCCGGAGTGCCTCGGGTTGCGGGACGTCGTTACCTACGACATTGCCGGCGACCAATTACTCCAAACTGCCCTGGAAGATCTCGGGGCAGCTGACCGCGTCTCGTTCATCAAGAACAACGTCGACCACAACACCGGCGCGACTTTTGGTTGCCATGAAAATTATTTGATGAAACGCGAGGCGCAATTTACTCCGCCGGTCCTGGGCACCTTGCTCGCGTTTCTCGCTACGCGTCAGATTTTCACCGGGGCTGGGCGCGTTGGGCAGGCGAATCCGCTGGCGTTCGATTTCCAATTGCCGCAGCCCGAAGGCCGGGTGGATTTTCAGCTCAGCCAGCGCGCCGATCACATCGTCAACGACATTTACCAGTGGGTGCAATTCAACCGGGCCATCATCAATGCCCGCGACGAGCCTCTCGCCGATTACCGGAAGTATCGCCGGCTTCATTTGCTCATCGGCGATTCAAACATGAGCCCGTTTGCCACCGCGTTGAAAATCGGGACCACGGCGTGCGTGCTTTCGCTGCTCGAAGAAGGCCGGTTGCCCAAAAACTTTATTCTCGCCGACGCCGTTCAAAGCACGCGCGACGTTTCACGCGACTCAACCGGCGCATGGATGGTCCGGCTCGAAAACGGCAAGACCATCGGCGCGCTCGATATTCAATGGCAATTCTACGAGCTCGCGCGCGCCCATCTGGGCGGGTCGGACGAGGAGACCGATTGGTTGCTCGAAAGCTGGAATTTCACATTAGAGGCGCTCGGCAAGAAACCCGAGACCCTCATCGGTGGCGTCGACTGGATCACGAAACGATGGTTGCTCGAGACCTTCATGGAATCGGAGGGCATCGGCTGGAATGATCCGTGGCTGCAGAGTCTTGATCTCGAGTACCACAACATCGATCCGGCGAAGGGGCTTTTTTTTGGCGTAAACGCCGCTAAGCGGATCGGCGAATGGAACAACAGCGTCCGCCAGCCGACCGCGAGCTTTCATCCGCCCGCCAATACCCGTGCCTGCGGCCGCGCCCAGGCGGTGGCGTGGTTCCAAAAGAGCGATCACCCTTACGTGATCAATTGGGATTCAATCGCCTGCGATAATCGCGACTTCCTCGTCATGGGGAATCCGTTTGAAGTTTACACGGACGAAGTGGCGAAGTTCCTGTCCCAACCTCGTTCTGGGCGTGCGGCCCGAACGGAAGAACTGTAGCGACGCCGCTCTGTCGGGGTAACCCCCCTGACTACGGCGACAGAGCGCCGTCGCTACAACTGAAAAACACTACTCGAGTCGCTGCAACGACGGCAATCCGTAGTTTTGCTTCAACGAATCCGCCTCTGCGTCGACTTGCTTCGCGTCGAGGGCAATTTGCTTGGGATCTTCTTCGGTCTCGATGGTGATGAAGCCATCGACAGGTTGCTTCACCGCCGCGGCCAGATCGGCGAGCGACTTTATTTCTTTGCCGTTCACCTTCCGAATTGAGAGATAGGACACGTCGTCGTAGCCGATCGTTGTGTTCGCCGGCAGGACCTGCGTCAAAACCACGACCCGGCGATTTCCTTCCGGATAAAGTTCCGATTGGAATCGGTCTTTGTAGACAAAACGTTGCGGCGCGTCTTTCATCCAGTTCGCGCCCCACTCTCGCAAAAATTGGCGCGACAGTTCCTCGAAAATCATGCCCCCGAGCACGTAATAGTTCGGTGCGTGGTCGAAACTGTAGGGCGGAATGACGTAATCGTTTGCGTTCCGGTGCCCGAGAACAAGATCGACCTGCATCGGTTTTCCGGCGCGCTGGACGCGGAGCGGCAGGGTGTCACCGGCGAAAGCTTTCGCCGTGACCAGATTCGTGAATTCGATCTTGCCGTAGAGCGGGTCGACGTAGTTTCCATTTTGGTCGATCTCGCTATTGCCGACGCTGGTCACAATATCGCCAATTTCCAATCCCGCCTTTGAGGCTGGCGAATCCGGCTCAACGCTCGTCACGTACACACCCGCCGGTTTTCCGGTTTCCTCCGCAAACTTCCGCAATTGCGGATCGCGCATTGGGAAAAACCCGAAGCCGGCCGAGGGAAACCCTTCGTACGGTTCCTTCTCTGCGTCCTTGAGAAAGTGCGCGATGATCGGCGCGGGAATCGCGTCGACGACTTGAGTGCGCTGATCGTAGCGCAGGAGAAGGGCGGCCAGTTTGTTGTTCTTTACCAGCGGCACCGTGTAGCTGTTGTCGCGATATTGCAGCGACATGTTCACGCGATAGGTGAGGAACTGTCCAATGTCGGCGGGATAACGCGTCATCTGAATCGTGGTCACGAGCCCTTCGGTCAACACGAGCGCCCCAGTCGATTCCAGTTGCAACGCGGCGAGCCGATCGCCCACGACGGTGTCGAGCGCCAGCTGCAGCGGTGTCAGTCCTTCAAGGAATTTTTTGTCGGACGGCTCGAGCAGCGCGAGGTTTGATTCGTAATCGACGACGATGACGTTAGCCGCCGTTTTGTCCCCGGACTCTGCGCGCTCGAGCTCGACGTAGTTTTGATTCGCCACCAGATCGGCCGTCACCAAAACACGTCCGCCCGACAAAACAGCACCCAGCGCGCGCTTCGAAAACGGCGCCTTCTTCTGCCACGGCCTGATGAAATCAAACGGTTGTCCGGTGACGTTCACGCGGACGAGCGAAAGTTCCTTTGGCTTAACGACGGTCTCAGGACCTTTAGTCGCTGCCAGGGCAGCCAAGGGAACGGCGACCACCGTCAGAAGGGCCAAATGAAGTCGTAGCGCTTTCATCAGCTCTTCGTCTGATCCGCCGGCGTCGGCTTGCTCGGCTGTTCTTCAAGATTCTGTTCGACGACGACGTTGTAACGCGTCTTGATTCGCTCCCGCGCGGATTCCACTTCCTTCGGATCGAGAATCAACGGCGGGCCCTCGCCAATCATGCGGATAACAAACCGATCCGCAGGTTGCGCGAACGCTTCCGCGAGATCGTTCAGTTTTCGGATCTTCTTACCGTTTACCTCGTCGACGACGCTGGAGCGATATGCCGCGAGATAGGTATTCGTCGGGTCAGGCAAAATGTTCGTGAGAATCACGATCTCCGGGTGTTCGAGATAGATTTGCTCGATGACGAAATAATCGAAGTAGTGCCGAATTCGCACGTCAGTCGGCTGAAAGGCGTCCACCAAGTCGAGCGTCAGAGGCTGGAAGACAAGTCCGCCGTAAACCACGTAGCGCGGTTTCACGTCGTAACCATGCGCGAGATAAAGGTAAGGCCAGACCGAACCGAGCTCGATGGTCACCGTCTTCGGTTTTTTGTCGCGCCAAATATCGAGCTTCACTTTGTCGCCTTTGAATTTGCGCTCGACCACTTCGGGCATGTCGACGCGCGAACCTTCCAATTCGACCGTTGCGTCGCTCGAGATTGGGTGATCATCGATCGCCAGTAGAACGTCCCCGGCCTGCAGACTGTTCGCCGCGGGACCCGCCGCGATCACCGTCCCGACCAGCACCCCGAGATCGTCATCTTTTAATCCGAGAAAATGTCGCTGCGCCGGGTTTTGCAGTTTCATCCAGGTAATGCCGAGATCGACGTACCGATCGTAGTGGCCGTCCTCAACGTCCTTCAGGAATCGCCGAATGACCGGGGTCGGGATCATGAAAGCCACGCCCTGTGCGACGTCGCCGCTGTAGCCTTGGAACGCGACTCCCACCACCTTCGCGTCCTGCATCACCGGGCCGCCGCTGTTTCCCGGATTGATCTGCGCGCTGATTTGAACCGCGAGATGTGAATCGACCGACGAGTGGGTGTAAACCGTGAAGTCGATTCGCGAAACGATGCCGGTCGTTACCGACATTCGTTCACCGCCGAGCGGATAACCGTAGGCGGAAACCGTCGATTCCAGATCGGGAATTCCGCCGAATTTCAGCGGAATCATATTTTTGAAAAAATCAGGCGAAGCGACTTTTAGCAACGCGAGATCGCAATCGTGCGCCACGAACAACACCGTAGCGGGATACTTATTCGGGTCGCCATCGCGCTCGACCGTAAGATAGCGGCTGTTGCTCACGACGTGCGCGTTCGTCATGATTCGGTTGCCGTCGATCACAAACCCGGCGCCGATGCCGCGCTGGACGCCGCCAGAATTCCACGGCGCCCGATAGTCCGGCTCAACTTCCGTTGCCGTGATCCGGACCAGGCTTTTCTGGATCGGTCCGTTCGGGCGCGCCGGCTGCGCCACAATCACAGGCGCGGGCGGCGGAGCGATCGGAGCGGACGGCGTCGGCGTCACGAAATCTCCTGGCGGTTCGGGCGGATTCTTCTGTTGCGCCCGCGCTTCAACCGCGAGCAGCAACGAAAATAAAAGAATTGCCCAGCGCCTCATCACAAAGTCGCAAAGATGAAACAGATGGTTGGGAAAGCAACTCGCTTTCCCCGTCGTTGCTCCTGCTCGTGATTGAAACACGGAGAAATAAGAAGAATTGATCACGAGCAGGAGATTACACGACGTGAACCGGCGCCTGCCGGCAATCGTGCTCGCAATCACCGCATTCGATTTGGGTCGTGGCGTGGCCGATGCCGAACCGTTCGCGTAACGCGTCGCTGACGTCGTGCAGAAAAAGATCACTCCGCGGCGGTTCCTCCATCACCAGGTGAACGGTCAGCGCCACTTCGGTTGTGCTCATCGCCCAGATATGCAAATCATGCACGGCTGTTACACCCGCGAGATTAGCCAGGTAAGTTTCTACCGCATGCGGATCGATCTCCGCCGGGACCGCGTCCATCGAAAGATTGATCGATTCGCGCAGCAATCCCCACGTGCCCCAAACAATCACCACGCCGATCGCCAAGCTCACCGCCGGATCGAGCCACTGCCAACCAGTCATCTTGATCGCGAACGCCGCCACGACGACCCCAGCCGACACCGCCGCGTCTCCCGCCATATGCAGAAACGCTCCCTTTAAATTCAAATCGCGTTTCCGGCCCGACAGGAAGAGCAATGCCGAAATGGTATTGATCACGATCCCAACCGCCGCCACTGCCATCACTGTTCCACCCGCCACTTCTTCCGGCCGCGCGAACCTGCGAATCGCCTCGACCGTGATTCCACCTACGACCACCAGCAAAATCACCGCATTGATCAGCGCCGCGAAAATCGATGATCGCCGCCATCCGTAAGTCCGTCGGCTCGTCGGCGCCGCTTTTGTCAATTGCATCGCTCCCCACGCCAGGAGCAGACAAAAAACATCGCTCAAGTTATGTCCCGCGTCCGAAATCAACGCGAGCGAATGAGCGGCCAGTCCGTAGAAAACTTCCGCGACAACAAATCCCAAATTGAGCACAATCCCAATCGCAAACGCCGCATTGTTATTCGGCGGTCCATGCGAGTGATCCGAATGATCGTGGTCGTGCGGCATCTTACTAAACTAGGAATATCGCGAGCAGCAGCAAGACGTCTAAATCCCGGCGCGTTCGAGAAGAGATCGCAAGACCTTTTCGGCTTCGAAGAATTGCCGGGCGATTTCGCGGGCGGCTAACGAATGGCGGGTGTAATCGGCGTTGATGCTTTTCACGGCTTCGGCGATTTCGCCTAACGATTGGAAGGCGATGAGGCCGTGGCGGCCGCCGGAAAAGATCGTAGTGAAACCGGTCTGCTGGATGATGACGGGACGACCGGCGGCGAGATAACAACCGCTCCGATCGCTGAACCAGCCGGTGTTGAGTCGGACGTACTGGTCCTTCGCTACGGTGAATTCGCCTTTCGAGCGTCGGATGTAGTCGCGGTAGAGACGACAGTCTGCGCTGAGATCGTGAGGCCCGCGAAAGCGCCAACCGTTTCGCAAAAATTTCTCGCGGGTCTTGTCGTCCTTGATGTCGGTGGCGAGCTCGAACGTTTCCCCGGCGCGGTTCGGGGCGGCGACGAAGCGAATGAATTCGCGCGACTTGCTCCAGAGATATTTTTCACCGCGCCACTCGATGTCTTTCAACCCGCTGGTCGACCAGTTGGCGACGGACGTGAAAACCGCGGCGGGACTCGGCCGACGATTAGTTTTCCAAAGATCGGTGACAATGGGCTGGCGAGTCGGCAGCCACTTCAAGTTGTGAGTCGGAACGGGAAAGCGTTCGGTGCCGACGTTTTCACCAAAGCTGAAGAGGGCGTGGTGGCGCCGGAGATATTTGATGGTCGATTTGTTTCCCCGATCGACTTTGATCTGCTCCACGCCCGGATCGCTTTCGATGTAGAGGATGCGATCGCTCGTGAGCAGATCAGGATTAAATTCCTGCGTCCCGCAAACGTTGAGGATGGCGTCGGCTTCCCGGTAGAGCTGGCGAATGCGGGTGAGGGGAAGACCCGCCGTCGGATTGCCCGGAAGGTAGCGCGCGCAAAAACTCCAGCGGCGGCGGAAGCCGAACTCGGCGGCCAGATGGCGAAGCATTCGCGCTGCGTAATCGAATTCGTTGTTCACCTCGAAGGTCTCGGGGTTGTAAGGAAGCCGGGCGGAATCTTCGATGTAGAAGACGTCGTGGCCGAGGCGCTGGAGGCCGATGATGTAATGAAGGTGCTGCCAGATCACGCCGGCGATCGGGCACGAGCCCATGAAGCCCATGACGATGAGGCGTTTTTTTTTCATCGCGCGCGATCAGGCATCGAGTTGCTTCGTGATTACGGCGGGATTGCCGGCTACGACGACATTGGAAGGTACGCTTTTCGTGACGACGGCGCCGGCCGCGACGACGGAATTTTCGCCGATCGTTACGCCTTTGAGAATAACGGCGTTCATGCCGATCCAGACGTTGTCGGAAATGATGACGGGGGCGGTGCGGATTTCAGGGCGCGGCGGACGGTCCTTGAAGAATGGGGCGAGCGCGTGGGCGTCGATGATCCGTTGAGCCGGCGCGAGCGGATGAAAATCGGAATCGGCGATGCCGACATTCCACGAAACGAGACAATGGGACCCGATCTCGATGAGTTCCTCGGCCATGATGAGCGCCCCGTTTAAGAGCGTGAAATTGCCGACCGAGCATCGGCCGTTAACGCCGACGGAAAAAGAGCAGCCGCCGTAAACCGACACGTGATCGCCAAAGCGAACGGCGCCCGGCATCTGGCTTTTGAGATGGCGGAAGACCTGGGCACTTTCGCAATAAAAGCCCTCGCCGAAAATGACGTTGGGCGGGATCGGTTCCTTCCACCAATCGTGTTCGACGTGTCGGTCGCTTTTAACGTTGCTCATGTTGGATAATTTCCCGACGCGTAAAGCTTCGCGTAAACGCCGGCTTTGGCGATCAGCTCGGCGCCGGTTCCTTGTTCGACGATTCGACCGTGCTCGAGGACGACGATTTGATCCACGTTGTGAATCGTGGCCAGCCGATGGGTGACGATGAGAGTGGTTCGGCCGCGCATCAGTTCCTTGATCGTGTCCATGATGGCAGCTTCGGTTGTCGGATCGAGCGCGGACGTCGGTTCGTCCAGAAGAAGAATCGGCGCGTCTTTCAAAAAGGCGCGAGCGATTCCGATCCGTTGTCTCTGGCCGACACTGAGATGCCCGCCGCGTTCGCCGACTGGGCTGTCGTAGCCGCCGGGAAGACGATTGATGAATTCGTCGGCTTGCGCGCGTCGCGCCGCTTCTCGGATTTCGTCGTCGGTCGCATCGGGACGGCCATAAGCAATATTCTCCCGCACGGACGTCGAAAACAGGACCGTATCCTGCAACACGATCGCGATCTGGGCCCGCAAAGATTTCTTTGTTAGGCCGCGGAGATCGCTGCCGTCGAGGGTGACGCGGCCGGAAGTCGGGTCGTAAAAACGCGGAACGAGGCTCAAAAGCGTGCTCTTGCCCGCGCCGGTCCCGCCGACAATGGCGACGATCTGGTTTGGTGAAATGGAAAGATCCACACCGGCTAGGACAGGTTGCGCTGAACCGTAGCTAAAACTTACGTTTTCAAATCCGATGGCGCCGGTTGCCCCGCTGATTTGTTTTGCATCCGGCGCATCCACCACATCGTCCGCGCGATCGAGCACTTCGAAGCAACGTCGGGCGCCGGCGGTCGCACCTTCCATCGCCCAAGCCGTGTAAGTGAGCGACTCGAGCGGCTGATACAACATCAACAGATACGCGCTGAAAACGAGCAACGATCCGAGCGAGAGGGTGCCGGCAAGGACGTGCAGCGTTCCCAAGTAATACATCGCGGCTGTTCCGAGAACCATCAGCGTGGAAATAACCAGCGCGCTGTTAACGTTGGTTAGCGTCAACCGAAGGTTCGCGTGCAAGCTCTGCTGGGCTTGCAAATGGAACTGGCGCACTTCCCATTCTTCGCGGCCGAAGGCGTGCACCATCCGGACGGAGCTAAGTCCTTCCTGCGCCTGTGCGAGCAACGCACTCTCTTGTTCTTGAATGGTGGTCGAATCGCGCCGAATTCGATGCGCGAAAAAATAAATGGCGGCAACGATTGCCGGCACAATGCCTAACGACAGCAGCGTCAGTTGCCAATCGATCCGCAGCATGACGCAGAACGTGCCGATCAACATGATGACCGACCCGAAAATATTCGTGAACCCTTTGTTGTAGATCGTCTGGATCGATTGCGAATCGTAGGCGACGCGGAAGCTAGAATCGCTGGAGCGGCGCGCGTCGTGGTATTTCAACGAGAGCGATTGGAGATAGGCGTAAAGGTCGGTACG
>DATBCW010000023.1:0-22744 GCA_036270255.1 Chthoniobacterales bacterium | reverse complement strand
AAACGAAATTCTGTTGCAGTACGCCGCGCGGGGCAGTTTCGATAGGGCGCAGAATATTTTTCTCGCGCTTGGGACTCGCCGAGAAATGGGCGCCTGCGTTTTGCCGTTTGCCCAGCACGCCGAGGGATCCACGGTGTTTGTTCCTTTTCGGGCCGATCGGCTTCTGTCGGTAGAGGTGCGAGGTCGCCAAATAGAAACATTCATTCGCCGATGGGAACGCTGGCACTGGAGCGAGCGCGAGCGGACCGACGAATTCGCAGCCAGCATGGCTGATGGCGAAATCGTGTTCCGGATTCCGCGCTCGCCGCTCGGCGCGGAGCGGGCCATCGACTTCGTCGCCTACGCGAAAGATCCCGCCGCGAACGAGGGTTGGGGCTGGCTCTGGGGATGTTCGGATCGCACCGTCGATGGCGGCATCGGAGACAAATACATCCCGCACTATCACCAAGCGGACCTCGCCGGCGGGACACTGACAACCCACAGCCGGCATGATGAGAAAACGCGTGTCCGAATCTATCAACTGTTCGTTAGGTTGTTCGGGAACACGAATGAAACGCGAAAGCGAAACGGGACGCTTACGGAGAACGGCGTCGGCAAATTCGCGGACATCAACGACGCCGCGCTCGGATCGATCCGCGAGATGGGATTCACGCACGTGTGGCTCACCGGCGTTTTGCAACAGGCGACGGCGACCGATTACTCGGCATTTGGTCAGCCGGCGGACGACACGGATTTGCTGAAGGGATTGGCTGGCAGTCCTTATGCGATCAAGGATTACTTTGACGTCTGCCCGGATTACGCCATCGATCCGGCGGAGCGGCTAAAAGAATTTCAGGAGCTGATCGAACGGCTTCATCGTCACGGACTCAAGGCGATCATCGATCTGGTGCCGAACCACGTCGCGCGCGGTTACGGCTCCTGCATCAAGCCTGATTGTGATTTCGGCACGTGCGGCGGCGGCGCTGGCGCGGGAGACGACAAGTCGAAGTTCTTCGACCCGCACAACAATTTCTTTTATCTCACGCCGGATGGAAATGGTCCGCCATTGCGATTGCCGACCGTCCGCGACGGCGTGCCTGTCAGCGTGACATGCCAGGCTGTAGCCGGCAATGAAGAGGGCGGTCATAGACCGCCGCTACAGCGATGCGATGGACTCTTCGAGGGCGAAATGACATTTGGCCGCGTGACCGGCAACAATTGCGTGAGTTGGACGCCGCAACTCCACGACTGGTACGAGACAATTAAACTGAATTACGGCTTCGATTTTACCGATCCCGCGAAATCGATCCGCGAATATCCGAATGCATGGTCGCCGGACAAACCAGTGCCGGACACGTGGAAGAAAGTCGATGAGGTAATCGCCTACTGGCAGTCGTTAGGCGTGGATGGGTTCCGTTGCGACATGGCGCACATGGTCCCGCCGGAAATGTCCGCGTGGGCGATTGCACAAGCGCGCGGACGCCAGCCGGAGGTTTTTTTCATGGGAGAAGCCTACAACGACGATCCCGCGAAAGTGCCGGGAAGCGATCCCGTCGTTTCGCAGCTCAACTTCGGCCGCGGCAATGTGCTCTTCGATTTGCTGAACGCCGGCTTCAACGCCGTCTACGACGCGCCGGTTTATCGCTCATTGAAACGAATCTACGACGGCTCCGGTTGGGCAAACGACATCGATCGCGAGATTGCCGACGAGTTCATCTGCCAAAACTCAGTTCGTTACGCCGAGAACCACGACGAAGTCCGGCTCGCGGCTCGCCATGAATGGGGTGGCGTTGGAATGGAGGTCGGTCGTCCGGTGTCGGCGATTCTGTACGGCCTTTCGCGCGGCGCGATCGTGCTCTACAACGGTCAGGAAATCGGCGAACCCGCCGAAGGCGCGGAAGGTTTCGGCGGTGACGACGCCCGGACTTCGATCTTCGATTATTGGTCGATGCCCGAGTTTGTGAAGTGGGCAAACGATCACAAGTACGACGGCGCCCGGCTTTCTTCGGAACAGAAAAATCTGCGAGCGTTTTATGCGCGGCTCATCAATCTCGTCGGCGAAGCCGCGTTTCGGGATGGAAAATTCTTTCCGCTCAATTCGGCGAACCACCAGAATCCCGCTTTTGGCAGGCTGCCCGGCGAAGAGGCGAGCGGTCACTGGCTCTACGCCTTTCTCCGCTACGACGTCTCATCACCGCAGCGCTTTCTCATCGTGGTCAATCTTCATCCAGCTATCTCGTTCCGAAATATCCGCGTGCTCATGCCAGACGCTGCCCTCAGATTTCTCGATCTGGAGCAGCTTCCTCCCGACACGACGTTGAGATTGATGGAGCGCCTCGGTGAACGCGGCACCGGGACTGTCGTTGCCGCTGGATCTGCCGCGAACAGCGGCGTCCCGATCAGCGAGATCCCGCCGCTATCGGCGTTCTATTTCGAATTTCTTCTGTAGCGGCGGTCTATGACCGCCCGATTCGCGCCTACGGAAAACGTTCGGCGGTCATAGACCGCCGCTACAGCTACGCCGTCACTGCCAGCAGCACGGCCTTCTGCACGTGCAGCCGATTTTCGGATTGGTCGAAGATCGTTTGGGCATGCGCTTCCAGAGTCGCGTCGTCGATCTCCTGGCCGCGATGCGCGGGCAGACAATGCATCACGAGCGCTTCCGGCTTTGCCAGCTTCACCAATTCCTGGTTGATCCAATACGGCCCCAGCTCCGCTTCACGCCGCGCTTCCTCGCCTTCTTTCCCCATCGATACCCAGATGTCGGTGTAGAGAACGTCCGCACCGCGCGCTGCTTCCTGGAGGTTTGGGTTGCACACGACATTGCCGCCCGCGCGCTTCAACAGCTCCGCGCTCGGCTGGTACTTTCGCGGCGCCGCCAGCCGCAGCTCGAAATTCATTTTCCCCGCGGCAAAAATCCACGATCGCGCCGTGTTCGAAGCGGCGTCGCCGACGAAGGTGACGATCTTCCCCTCGATGCTCCCGTGTTTTTCCTGGATCGTGAAAATGTCCGCCAGGATCTGGCAGGGATGCTCCTCGTCCGTCAACGCGTTGATCGTCGGGAGCCCGGAGAACTCAGCGAACTCTTCGATGTCGGCCTGCGCGAAAGTGCGGATGATCGCGCCGTGGAGCATTCGTGCCAGAACGCGCGCCGTGTCTTTGATCAGCTCGCCGCGCCCGAGTTGAATGTCGTTCGGGTTCAGGAAAATCGTTTCGCCGCCCAGCTCGCGCACGCCGACTTCGAATGAGACACGCGTCCGGGTCGACGGTTTCGAAAAAATCATTCCCCACGTCTGCCCTCGCAGTGGAAATTCTGTGTGCTTCCCCCGGTTTTGTTTCTGCAACGCGGCGACGTGGAAAATGTTTTCCATCTCTTCACGGCTCAACTGCTCGATGCTCAGCAGATTCTTCATGCGAGTTCAGCAACGACTTGCTCGATCGCGTGCAATCCTTCCATCGCTTCCGGTCGCGTCAGGTTCAGGGCGGGCAAAAGCCGGATCACAGCGGTGCCGGCCGGAATCGTCAACACACCCGCCGCATGAAGCAGATCGACAACTTGCAATGCCGGCGCTTTCTCGCTGGCGCGGAAACCCGGCGCGTCAGTCCGAAACTCGAGTCCGATCATCAAGCCAAAACCGCGCACTTCTTTGAGCACCGTCGGGAACTTGCGAATCAATCGCCGCAGCTCGCCGATGATGAAATCGCCGATCTCCCGCGCATTGTCTGCGAGCTGATCGCGTTCGATCACTTCAAGGACCTTCAGCGCCACGGCGCAGCCGAGCGGCGTTCCGCCAAAGGTCGTGGCGTGGCTCCCGGCCGAAAGAACCTCCGCATATTTTTCCCTCACCCAGATAGCGCCCATCGGAAACCCGCCGCCCAATGCTTTTGCCATCGAGATTGCATCGGGGAGGAAATTCTCCACTTCCGAAACATTCTCCAGAACCCGCTGCCAGCCGTGAAACTTTCCGGTGCGAAAATGACCCGCCTGCACTTCATCGAGCAGCAACAGGAGTCTGTGCTCGTCGCAAAGTTTGCGAAGCCCCAGCAAATATTCAGGAGACGCGGCCGTGATCCCGCTCTCGCCCTGGATCGATTCGATCAGGATCGCCGCGGTTTGCGGCGTGATCGCGGCGCGCATCGCGTCGAGATCGTTGAACGGCACCTGGCGAAAGCCGGCGACCATCGGCTCAAAACCTTTCTTCACTTTCTCCTGCCCGGTCGCCGCGATCCCGGCCAGCGTCCGGCCATGGAACGAGCCATCCGTCGTTAGAACTTCGAACCGACCTTCGTCGTGCCCAAACTTTCGCGCCAGTTTGTACAGTCCTTCGTTCGCTTCCGCGCCGCTGTTGCAAAAGAAACAACGTCCAGGACCGATCAGCCTAACGAGTGCTTCCGCAAGCTGGGCCTGCGGTTTCGTGAAATAAAGATTCGAAACGTGGAGGAGCTTGCGCGACTGCTCGAGCAACGCGTCCGTGATCTCCGGGTTGGCGTGGCCGAGTGCGCAAACCGCGATGCCCCCTCCCAGATCCAGATAACGTTTGCCGGCGACATCGTAAACATAGCTGCGCTCTCCGTGATCGAGCGCCAGATCGAAACGCGCATAAGTTGGAATCACGTTTCGCTGATAAAGCCGGCGAATTTCGCTCAACCGATCGACCTTGATCGCTTTCATGTCCCCCGACATCTCCATCTTCACAGCACCACCTCCGTGCCGACGCCGGCGTCGGTGAAAATCTCGAGCAGAATCGAATGCGGCACGCGTCCGTCGACAAACTGCACTTTCTCCACGCCGCTTTGAATCGCGGCGATCGCGCTGTCCACTTTTGGAATCATCCCCTTGCCCACGACGCCCGTCGCTTTTAACTCCGGTACTTCGCTCGCACTGAGATGGCGCATCAGGGAATCTGGGTCGCTCGGATCGCGCAGCAACCCGGGAACGTCGCTCATGAACACGAGCCGCCGCGCCCAGAGAGCGACGGCTGTCCGCGCCGCCGCAACATCCGCATTGCAATTGTAAATCCGGCCGTCCTCACCGCGTGCGGTCGGACTGATCACCGGCGTCACGCCGCGCCGGATGCATTCGCGCAACGGAGCGACATTCACTTCGGAGACTTCGCCGACGAACCCCAGATCAATCGCGTTTCCCTGTTCGTCGTTTGGCGAAAATTTCCGGCATCGAAAGATTTCAGTGCCGGCAAATCCGCGGGCCCGGCCGCCGAGTTCTTCGATCGCTCGTACGATCTCGGGATTGATCTGGCGCGAGAGAACCTGGTCGACGAGCTGGACCGTGGCCTCGTCGGTCACGCGCTGGCCTTGTAAGAACGTGGTCGTTAAGCCAGCGGCCTCGACGGCGCGCGTGACTGCCTTGCCGCCGCCGTGCACCACGACCGGATTGATCCCGACCGCTTCCAAGAAGACGATCTCGCGCGCAACCCGGTGGCGCTCCGACGGGTCGGGCGAATCCATGAAGCTGCCGCCGTATTTGACGACAAAGAGTTCGCCGCGAAAACGCTGAATGTACGGCAGCGCTTCGAGCAACGTCCCGGCTTTAGTGATGATCTCCTGCATTAGCTCAGTGAAAATTCCTGCTCTTGATCATGATCCTGATCTTAATCCTGACTTTATGCGTCTCGAAAAGATCAGGAGCACGATCATGATCAGGAGCAGGAATGACAAGTTTCTCAACCTCCCAGCGATTTTGGATCGCTCAGGTCGCCTTTGTTGAACTCGACGTATTCTTCCGTGAGGTCGCTCGTGTAAAGGACGCAATCGTGCCGGCCCGCGTTCAGAAAAATGTGCAGATCGAACTCCGATTTCGCGACGATCGCGCCTAAAGTTTGCAAACCAACCCGGGTTGGTTGTCCGCGCCGAACCGCAAACGTGACCTTCCTATTGCCTGGCGGACTATAACCCACATCGATCTTCGCTTCGGTAACTCGCGCGTTTGAATAGCCGATCGCACAAAGGATTCGTCCCCAGTTCGGATCGCCTCCGAACCAGCTGGTCTTCACCAGCGTGCTATTGGCAACGGCGCGCGCGACCGCTTCCGCGTCCCCCGGCGTCCGTCCGCCGTGGACATGCAAAGTAACGAAACGCGTAACGCCTTCGCCATCGCGCACGATCATCTTCGCCAGCTCGAGCGTAACGAAGTTGAGCGCGCGCTGGAAAATCTTCCGGTAGGGCGAGACGCTGTCGAGCCGCCGGCTCCCGGCCAAACCATTCGCCAGGATCAGCACCGTATCGTTCGTGCTCATGTCGCCGTCGACCGTGATGCGATTAAAACTCTGTGAGACCGCGTGCTCGAGCGCGGCTTTCAAATAACCGCTCTCCACCGCCGCGTCCGTCGTAATAAAACCGAGCATTGTCGCGTGCGGCGTCATCTGCGGCTGAATCATCCCGGCGCCTTTGCAAATTCCACCGATCCGCACGAGCACGCCACCAACCTCAAATTCCACAGCGATTTCTTTTCGTCGCGTGTCGGACGTCATGATGGCTTCGGCAGCCGCGCGTGCGGCGGCCTCACTGCGCGTCAAACGCTTCGCCGCATCCGCGATTCCCCGCTTCACATTCGCCATCGGCATCGAAACCCCGATCCGACCGGTAGAACACACCAGAATCTCACGCGCCGAGATCTTCCTGTAGCGGCGGTCTATGACCGCCGAATCCGCTTTCTGTCTTTCTTTTCGGCGGTCATCCGCCTTCGCGCGGCTATGGCGTGACGAGTAGGCCGCCGCTACAGCTCTCGCTGTCGCGCGCGTCATTTCTTCCGCGTCTTTTCGTCCTTGTTCTCCAGTGCACGCATTCGCGTTGCCGGAGTTCACGACAATGCCGCGAGCGAAACTTCGGGCTGCGTTCTTCGCGCTGACCTTCACCGGGGCCGCGCAGACCTGGTTCGAGGTGAACATTCCGGCGACGGCCGCCGGCCCATCCGAAACGATCAATGCCAGATCGCGCTTCTGGCCTTTCTCCGAGCCTTTGCCGGTTCCCAGCCGCTTAATATCGCAAAACACCGCGGCCGCCTTGAACCCAAGCGGCGCGCAAACCGAGCCCGGAATTTTTCGGAACAAATCTTTTTTCAAAGCAGTCCGGCAGTCTCCGCGTGCCCGCACATCAGATTAAAACATTGGATCGCCTGGCCGCTCGCGCCTTTGACGAGATTATCCTCCGCGCTCATCACGATCAGCCGGCCGGTGCGCGGATCATGTCGCCACGCGATCTCGATGACGTTTGTGCCGACGACGTTCTTCGTATCGGGCAATGCGCGCTCACCGAGCAAGCGCACGAACGGCGCGTCTGCGTAGGCGCGTTCGAACGCGGCGTCGATACTTTCACGGTTTGTCCGCTTCAGATAAAGCGTCGTCAGGATCCCGCGGTTTACCGGAATCAGGTGCGGCGTGAATTGAATCGTCACCGCGGTCTCGGCCGCGATCGACAACTCCTGCTCGATCTCGGCCAGATGCCGATGCTTCGGCACACCGTAGGGACGCGCACTCTCGTTGCATTCGACGAACAGATAATCGACCTCCGCCTTTCGCCCGGCGCCGCTGACGCCGCTCAGGCTATTGGCGATGATCTCTCCGGACTCGATCAGCTTCTCGCGCAGCAACGGAATGAGCGGAAGCAAAATGCTTGTCGGATAACAGCCGGGACATGCCACCAGCCGCGCCTGCGAAATTTTCTCCGCATAAATTTCGGGCAACCCGTAAACGGCGTCAGCCAGCAGGCCCGCGGCCGCGTGTTCGTTCCCGTAAAATTCCCGATACGTCGCGGCGTTCTTGATCCGAAAATCCGCGCTCAGATCGACAACCCGCGCGCCCGCCTCCAAGAGCGGACCGGCAAATTCCACCGCGACGCCATGTGGCAAGGCGAGAAAAACGATCTCGGCGAGCCCTGCGATTTTTTCCGGCGCCGCCTCGCTGAATTGCAACGCCTCCGCGATCGAAGAAGAAGCCGTGCGCGGAAAAATTTCCGCCACGGTTTTGCCCACATATTGCCGGGAGGTTACCGCGACCAATTCAGCGTGCGGGTGGCGCAAAAGAAGCCTCACCAGCTCCTCGCCCGTATAGCCGGACGCGCCCAGGACCGCGACCTTCGTTGGCTCCGCCTTTTTCACTGCGCGCAATGCGTATTCCGTCTCGCCCGGATTGCAACCTCCTTCTGTAGCCGCTTCGCTTTGCGAAGCGCTGGCCGCCTCTACTACAGGCGTCTTCCTACGTCGCCCACAGGGCGACGGCTACAGAAGACGGCGAGACAGCCTCTCGCTCTACCAAATAAACTTCCCGCGCCGAATTGCCTTCGCTACTCTGCCGGGATGGAGCCGTTTTACTATATAGGCATCGGAGTCATCGCGCTTTTCGCGTTCATCTTGTGCATCGTCCTCTTCAATTTCTTTGGCCTCTGGATTCGCGCCCGGATCGCGAATGCTCCCGTCGGCCTCGGGAAAATGGTCGGCATGCGGCTGCGGAAAGTTCCGGTCGGAATGATCGTCGATAACCGGATCACGGCGGTGAAAGCCGGGATCGATATTCCGAGCGATCCGCTCGAGGCGCATTATCTCGCCGGCGGCGACGTGTCCCAGGTGATTCTCGCCTTGATCGCGGCCGACAAAGCGGGCATCTCGCTCGATTTCAATCGCGCCTGCGCGATCGACCTCGCCACGAAAGGCACCGGCAAGACCGTTCTTGAAGCCGTCCGCACCAGCATCAATCCGAAAGTGATCGACGTGCCGAATCCGGCGATGGGTCGTGTCACCATCGATGGCGTCGCGAAAGATGGGATCGGCGCGAAAGTGAAAGCGCGCGTCACGGTGCGCTCGCATCTCGATCGATTCGTCGGCGGCGCCACCGAAGAAACGATCATCGCGCGCGTCGGCGAAGGGATCGTGAGCGCAATCGGTTCGGCAGATTCTTACAAGGACGTGTTGGAAAATCCCGACCGCATCTCGAAGGCAGTTCTCGCCAAGGGGCTCGATAGCAACACCGCGTTCGAAATTCTTTCCATCGACATCGCGGACGTCGACGTGGGCGACAACATCGGCGCAAAGTTGCAGAGCGAACAGGCGAACGCCGACAAGAATATCGCGCAAGCGAAAGCGGAAGTGCGGCGCGCGGCGGCCGTCGCGGTCGAGCAGGAGATGCGGGCCAAGACCCAGGAGATGCGGGCGAAAGTGGTGGAGGCGGAATCGCTCGTGCCGCAGGCGATGGCCGATGCATTCCGATCCGGCAATCTCGGGATCATGGATTACGTGCGGATGAAAAATGTCCAGGCCGATACGTCGATGCGCGAATCGATTGCGGGCGGCGACAAACCCCGCCAGGAAAGTTAAGAAATGGCGGCGACCATTTTCGATCATCCGGGGTTTCTCCTGCTGATCGTGTTCGTCGCGCTGGTTCGGTGGCTGGCGTCGAAGGCGAAACAAGCCCAGAATCAACAGACACCCTCCGCCCCGCCGTCCGCGCCTCCGAGCCAGCCGATTCCGCGCGGCGGCGACTCGCAAACGGAGGAAGAGCGCATGCGTCGTTTCCTCGAAGCGCTCGGCCAGCCGCCTGGAACGACGCCGCCGAAGGTCGCGCCTCGTCAACGGGAAGTCCGACCAAAAATTTTTCCCCAGCTTCCGCCCCTTACGACTGCTCCACCTCCATTGGTAACCGCGCCGCGGCCAGTGCGCGGGATGCCGCCACCACTTCCCGTCGCAGCTACAACCTGGAAAATGCCAAGCGCTCCCGGGCCGGCTTTCGAAGTCCACGATGTCACGCGTCAAAGTTCGAGCGAACCGTCCCTAGAAATTCGCCGGACAGCGCGCATCTCGTTCGATCCGCGGATCAAACTCGGATCGCCAGCGGATTTACGGACGGCGATCGTTCTCCGCGAAATCTTTGGACCGCCGCGCAGTTTGCAGCCGCCCGATCTCAGCGGCGCGGTTTAATTTCATTGGCCGGCTTCCAGAGGGCGAAGCGGACTCCATCGATTTCAATCTGAGTCGTCTCGCCTTTTGGCAGAACCCCCAAAATCTCGGGCGCGGGTGGCGCCGCGAGCCAAACGATTCCACCGACGCGCGGTCCCGCGGCAGCAGCGGCGGAATTCCATTCGTCGTTCGTCCCAATATTTCGGACGATCGTCGTGTGCGCGTAGTAATCGAGCGGACTGTAATATGGATCGAAGTTTGAAAGGATGGTTGTTTCCGCAGGAAAAGTTTTCGCCAGATAACGGCCGAGATCAGGAATGAGGGTTTTCGGCTCTGCCGTCGTGCCGTCGAGCATGAGCAACTGAGAGCGCAGATTTTCCGCGCGCCTAAATCCAGCCACCGCCAGCCAAAACAACAGCGCGACCGCAACGATCGCGCCCACCGGCCGCGGAAGCTTCAGCGGCTGCTGACTTTCCCACCAAACCAATCCTGCTTCGATCCCGAGGCCGCCCAGGATCGCGATGGAACCAATCACAAAAAAACTGGCGAAGTCGTGGATGAACGACCAGTTGCGCAGTAATAGCATGTAGGGGATTCCCGCGATCATCATTTGCAATGCGGCCCAACCGAGCCAGCGGAATCCAGGTGATTGCCGCTTGCCAATGAGATAAATGAGGCCGGCTAAAACGAGCAGCCACGACCAGACCAGGTAGTCCTGACCGAGCCCGTGAAAAATCTGGTGCATCCATTCAGGAAAAGTGAAATGGAGTTTCGGGATTTGCCCGGCGGCTGACGAACCGGGGGCAACGCCGTTGCCCAGCCGCATCGTGATCGCGGTCCACAAATCTCGCCACGCCTCTGGATTCGCGTGCCGGATGTCGAGGAGGAAAAGAATTCCCGAAACGGCGGCGAGGGCAGCCAACGCGAACGCAAACCCGGGACGGCGCCCTTTCTTCCTCAACAGAAAGGAAACGCTGACGCTCAGGACGAACAGATAACCCGGCCAATCCGTCCAGACGGCGCAGAAACAACAGAGCGCCGTGAGGATTGCCCAATGCCGTTGCTGCCGGGTTTCCCAAAGGCGAAGACAAACCAGCGCCGCCAGCATCCACATCACCAGGCAGGGTTCGAAGTCCACCATGTCGCCGTAATGCAATTCCATCGGGAGCGTCGCGAAAAAAGCCGCGACCAGAGCGGCAGGGCGGCGGCCGATCGTGTCGCGCACCAGAAACCAGAGGAATGCGGCGCTCGCAAGCGAGCAGAAAATCGGCACGAGTTTCACCGCCCATTCTTTTTCACCGAAAATGGCGACCGAGCCTGTCACCATCAGCGGCACCAGAATTGGATGATGCACGTAATAGGCGTCGCGGGGGATTGGGAGCGGCCCGAAATAGAGAGTGGCGGGCACGCCTCCGGTCGTTCCCAGTCCGGCCCGGAGATTGTTACGGGCGGCCTGGGTATAGAAGGCGCCGAAGCAGTTGTCTTCTTCCACCCACGGCAGGTTGATCGTGTGAAGCAGCGACGCGGCGAGAAAGCCGATCGCGGCAAAAGAGACGACACCCCAAATTTTGCCGTCTCGTCCGAAAATCGTTTGGCCTAACGAATGGTTATTTTTCGCAAGTGGCAGAGATGGTGACCAGGACGTGGGCGTCGGGATTGCGCGCCTTACATTCCTTCTTCGCTGCCGCCTCGGCTTCGGCGCGAGTCTCGCCCCAGGCTGAACCCCAGCCGCCCTTGGATTTCTTGGAAATCGCGAGCGAGATCCACGCATTCTTGCACCAGTTCGTCCGGGCATCGTCCTCGCCGCATTCACTCTTGGCGCGGTCGAGGGCTTCAGCCTTGGTCGAGTAATTGCATCCGTATCCCCACTTCCCGGTCGAAGGCGAGTAGGCGATGGCGGCATATTTGTCGTCGTCCTGCGCCTGCAAAGCGGTCAGTGGCACAAAGCCGAGAACCAGGGCGAACAGAAACAGCAGTAGGCGGCGTCTGAGAATGTTCATAGTGCTGAGGAGAGTGAGCTTTTCGCGGCGGTCGCGTCAAGCCGGTTCGGCGTTTAGAAAACGTTTTACAGAAAACGAATCTTGATTCGCGTCTCGGCTCTTCGGCCGGTCGTCCGGTCGACCGCGACCAAACGATGCTCGCCTTCCGCCGCTTCAGCGAAATCGTTTCCGGCAACAGAATGACAGGTGAGCGATTCGCTCTGCCACTGCACCTCGGCGCCCCCGCTCGCAATCAGCGGGATTCGCCGGCTCGAAGGCACATCGGGATCGACCACGTAAACGCTTCCCGCCTGCGGCGAAGTGATTAGCAATTCATCGCGGTCATTCGCCAGGACGGTCCGGTCGCGCAAACTGTTCTCCGCGCTCTTGAACCATTCGTCGAATTCGACGCCGAGTTGGACTTTGCCATTCGGGTCGTAGTCGGCGGCGGATTCCGGCGCGGGCAACTGGCCGGCAACGAATTTCTCGCGAATGCCGCGCCCGTCTCCATCCGCCAGCAATTTTCCGGTGAGCGGATGAATGGTTCGTTCCACGATCGCATCCGGCTTTCGATACCAGGTCGTGCCGTGATTCGCATGCAGGTAATCGAAAATCGCGTGAAGAATTGGTCCAGCGCCCGTGACGCCGGAAACTTCGCGCATCGGCGAGCCGTCGAAATTTCCTACCCACACGCCGACAGAAAATTCCGGCGTGAATCCGACCGTCCAGTTATCGCGAAAATCGGTGCTCGTTCCGGTCTTGCAGGCGACGGGATAATCGAAACGCAACGCCGAGTTCATCCCGAACGCGAGGGTGCGCGCGGAATTATCGCTCAGAATATCGGCGATCTGCCAGACGAATTCCGGCCGCGAATAACGATGAGCAACCACGTTGCTCTTGGGCAAGACGCGCCAGGGACGGAATTCGCCAAGCCGCGCGAGGCTGGCGTAGGCATTCGTCATTTCCAGAAGGCGCGCCTCGCAGTTACCCAGAGTAAGGCCGAGCCCATAGATTTCCGGCGCCCGATTGAGTGTCGTTAGGCCGCACTCGCGCAAACGCTCGTGTAACGCAGCCGGGCCGCCCGCGGCGAGCAACACTTTCACTGCCGGAATATTCAGCGAGCTGGCCAGCGCCGTTCGATACCGCACCGGTCCGTAACAACGCCGGTTGTAATTCTCCGGCCGATAAAAGCTGCCATCTGCCGGGAAACTCGTCCGGACATCGGCAACGATAGTGGCCGGAGTCGCGCCGCGTTCGAGGGCGAGCAGGTAAGTGAACGGTTTCAGTGCGGACCCGGCGGAACGCTGGGCCCAGGCGCCGTTCACCTGGCCCGCGCCCGGCGAAAAATAATTCTCCGAACCGACGAGCGCGATGACGTTGCCCGTGGCGTTATCGATCACCACGGCGGCAGCGTTCCGAACATTCTGCTCGCGCAACTGGGCGAGCCGATCGCGCACAATCGTTTCCACGCGATCGTTCAACGGAAAATCCAGCGTGGTCCGCAATTCCGCCGGGGGCGTTTCCGGCAGTTGTTGTAAAACCATCTCGACGAAGTGCGGCGCGCGGAATCGCCGTTGGGGCGGGCGAAGAGCGAGGGTTTCGGCGACCGCGTGCTCGAAACGCGTGAGCTCGAGCTGGTGATTCGCGCGCATTCGTTCGAGGACAGTCAGCTGCCGGCGCCGCGCAGCCTCAGGCGAGGCGTGCGGATTCAGCTTCCGCGGATTCTTCGGCAGGCCGGCGAGGAACGCCGCCTCAGCGTCGCTCAAATCGGAGACAGGTTTTCCGAAGTAATAATCGGCGGCCGCCGCGAGCCCGATGTTCAGATTGCCGAAGTCGAGCCGATTCAAATAAGCGGCGAGGATTTGTTCTTTCGACCACGATTGTTCCAGGCGAAGCGCGGTCAGGCTCTCGATCAGTTTCGCGCGCAGAGTGCGCGGGCGTCGGGCGGAAATCTTCACCAACTGCTGCGTGATCGTCGAGGCGCCCGAAACGATTCGGCCATGTGTTATACCCGCGACCAGAGCCCGGCCGGTGGCAAGCCAATCGATGCCATGATGCGAAAAGAACCGTTTGTCTTCGGCGGCGAGGACCGCGTTGATGACCGCCGGCGGAACTTCTTCGAGCGCGAGTTCGTGGCTGAAACGTTCGGCAACCCGAGTTTCGCGAAGGGGGATTCCGTTCCTGTCCAACAACGCGATGCTTTGAATCGGTGGACGCAGGAGGGCTAGAGGAATCGGCACACAGCGCAGTCCAAGTTCGCCAATGACGATTGCGCACGTGAGCGCAATAACGATCGCGTTAAGAGGAAGACGGCGCGCGATGCGACGGCCTGCGACGGCGATTTTCATTGCAAAGAGTCCGCGTGCACGCGGGCAGTCGCAGTCGTCCCCATTCGCTCGGGGTGATACATTTCTTCGATCTTGGCCGAGGGCGCGATGGTGTCGCCGGCGGAGATGACCCGGGCCAGATAGCGCAGCGTGTATTGGCCCGGATAAAGCAGATCGGCAAAGAACAAGGCGCGATCGGTCCGCAGCTCCTTGTAATCGCTGACCCATTCCGTTCCGAGCGTCTCACCGGCCACAACTTCCTGCGACTTGAACACCGGATTGATCGCCTCGAACACGCCGGGCAACGGATCGACCACCGCGAGATAAGTTGCGCGACGCGGCACCGTAATATCGAGCGTGACGAGGACGCGATCGCCAACGCGTAGATCTTCCGCTGCGCTTAATTTGCCGTCATCGCCCAGTTTCGTGTAGCGGCGAATGATGGTGTAACCGCGGTTCTGCGCCGGTTGCTCGATCAACTTCGGCCGCGCTTCCGCGGTCGTCTCGGTGTAAACCTTGCCGCCCGTCTTGGTAATCCGGATCGCTTCCGTCGCACCGTCGCCTTGGATCGGGAACGACGCCGTCTCGACCGGCTTCGAATCGCTCACAGAAAATGGCGCGTCCTTTTTCATCCAATGGACTGCGCCGCTGGCGTTGTGATCGCCCGTTTCGATCTTGCGCAGATAGGCCGAGAGCGCGAGCACCGACCACGCATTCGCCTGTGTCGTGGACCAGTGGCCGTTGCTCCGCCGCGAGAAAATCTCGGTTGCGAGTTCGTCTACGCGCGGGGAAGCGGGCTGATGTTGCAGCCAGACCATCAGATAGAGCGCATTTTCGCGCGCGATTGAGCCGAAGAACTGATCGAGATAACCGTCACTGCTCTGCATCGGCTTCAATAATTCGTCGACCATCGATTTCGGACCGTGGCTTTCAAGAATGGCGAGCGCGACCAGAGCGCGATCTTCCGCGCTCAATTTCGCGCGCTTCTGAAACAGGAGCTCGTGATAAGCCGGCTCCGGTTTGCCGGCGACCGCGAGCGTGTAAACCGCCAGACAACGGTCGGAAAGTCCGTAACCCGTTACGTCTTTCGCCGTGCCCCGCAGTTGTTCACTGAGATATCCGAGCAACTTTTTTGTTTCCGCTTCCGGCACCGGAAATTTCTGGTTTTGGGCGAGGACGAGAGCGAGGCCGCCGTAAGCGCTGCCCCACAACATCGGGCGCGTTCCGCCGGGCCAATAGCTGAGGCCGCCCGAGCCGGTTTGCATCGAGAGCAACATCGTAACGCCGCGTTGCACGACCTCGGCGACTTCCGCGTCGGTCTTGTTCATTTCCGGAATCCGTTCGCGCAGATCACGCACGGTGAGCCACGGCAACATGCTCGACGTGGTTTGTTCGACGCAGCCGTACGGATAATGGAGCAATTGGCGCAACGCTTCGCGGATCTCAGTCGCGCGCGTGTTCGCGACGCTCACGTCAACCTTGCCGTTGCCCTCGAGAATTTGCGGATCGGAAATGCGGGTCAGTTCAGCCTCGTTCGTCTCGATCCGTTTTGTTTGGACTTCGCGAACGAGCGGCGCCGGATAATTCACGTCGAGGTCCGACTGCAACGCATCGGTCAATTCACCGCTTGGGCCGCCGGTCAATCGAACGCTCCAATGCCATCGCGCGTGACCAGTCGCGATCAGCTCCGCCGGAAAATCGACCGGCACAGATCCCTTCGCAGGGACGGTGATATGGCGTTTCGTTTCCGTCGCCTTCGCGGTCGAATCGAGTTCCAATTCGACGTCCGCTTCGCCCGCATTGTCGGTGTTGTTATGAACCACGGCGCGCAACACGAGCTTATCGCCGAAATTTCCGAAACGCGGCAGCGACGCTTCAATCATGACTGGCTTATTGATCTCGATCGCTGACTCGCCGGTGCCGAATTGGTTTTTTCGCGAGGCCGCGACGGCGATCACGCGATAACGCGTCAGGCTATCCGGCGCGGCGAACTCAGCGTGGACATGCCCCTGCCCGTCCGCCCGGAGCGTCGCGTTCCAAAAAGCGCAGGCCAGGAAATTTTTTCGCAGGCCATCGAGCGCCGGCGGACCGCCCTTCGCGTCGCCGACCAGATAACCCTTGTTCGCGAAATCCGATTCGTCGGCATCTTCCTTGAGCAGAGTCGGCAGGGTCAGGCTTGTCTGGACCGCGAGCCGCCGGCGCGCGTTAAAGAACATCAGCGGATCGGGCGTCTTGTAGCCAGTAAGAGAGAGAACGCCTTCATCGACCGCGTAAAGCACGACCTCGGAATCCGCGGCCGCCTGTCCGGTTCCATCTTTTACATCGGCATCGAGCTGAATTTTCTCGCCTGGTTTCGCTGAGGGCGCGTTCGTTTTCACCGTGACACTCAACTTGTCGTTAGGCCGCGCCACTTTGAGCTCGCAATAGCCGATCCGGTATTCAGGCGTCTTGATTTTACGCGCGCTTTCGTTCGCACCGCGCAACAGCATCACGGAGACGAAAACATTCGGCGCGTCGCTTTCATTCAGCGGCACTTCGACCGAAGGCGCGTTACCGCTCAGCCGTTTCACGAACGAGCGCAGGACGCGATCGCGCTCCACCGTCACAAGCGCATCGCCTGCGATTGGCGTTTTCACCAGGATCGTCGCCGTCTGACCGGGCGAGTAGCTTTCCTTGTCGGTTACCAGATCGATCGCATACGGATTGCGATAATTCCAAACCGTCTCGGTCGGTCCCGCGACTTCGAAGGTCACCGAGGTGAGAACGTCGTGGCCTTGCGAGTCCTTGCCGGTTATGTCGAGCAGATACTGGCCGGGCTTTCCGGCGACCGCGTCCGAAAGTTTCGCGACGTTGGGCTTGCGATCCGTCCCCAGGCCAGGCGTCGTGGTCAGCTCACGTTCCCATTCGACGTGCAGCTCCGCTTTACTGTCGAACTCCGTGGTGTCGCCCGCCGCCGCGAGACGATTCGTCTGCCACGTGATCCGCGTCAGGCGTACCGTGGATTTCACCGGCGTCGTCAGAACTTTGCCGTCGGCGCCGACGGCGATCACTTCGATCGGCAACGCGGTTCCTTCCTTGAAAACGCCGTCGAGCCGGCGCAGCCCGAAATAATAATCGGAGCTGTGTTGCACGAACGAGCGCGATTCGGAAACGGTTTGCTGGCTCAGGTCGGTGACTTCACAGAGTAACTTCGTTGCGCGCGGCTGTGGCGCTTTCGGATTAATTGGCAACTGCGCCGAGATCTTCGTCGTTCCGTCCCCCGCAAGGTCCGCCTGGCCCTGATCGTTGAACTGCGAAATGCGATCGAGCGCCTTGTTCAACCGGAAGTCTTCGATCGCGTTGTTGAACGCGAAATCCGCGAAACCTTCCGGCCGGAACGCTTCATCACGCGCGACCAACGACCAGGTGAGTTTCGCTTTCACCAACGGCTTGCCCATAAAGTATTTCGCGGTGACCGGCAGCTCGAGTGCGAGCGGGCCGCTATTCGATGGCGGCGCGGGGATCGTGATCTCGAACGCGTTCGGCCGATATTCCTGCACTTGGAAATCGCAAAAGCCGGTGAGCTTGTGCTCCTTCTCTTCGTCCGCAACGCTGACGCGATATTTCCCGAGGCTGCCAGCCGGAATCTTCACGTCTTCCGCGAACGAACCGAACTCCGAAAGCGTCACCGTCTTCTTGAAGAACTCGTGGTCCTTCGCATCGCGGACCTGGACGACGACGGTCTTGCCCGCTGGAAGCGTCAATTGATTCTCGTTCAGATTGCGCGCGATCCCTTTGAGATGAACCACGTCCCCCGGTTTGTAGACGCCGCGCTCCGTGAACAGGTAAATGGCGTTCGGATCGACTTCGTCCCCGTTATCGTCGGTGACGCCGAGTCGATAGAGCGGGACCGAGGCGTCGCCGGAGTTAATCGCAATCAAGTGCGCGTCACCTTCGCGCTGCGCGAAGACCCAGCGCGATTCGGTGAAATACGGCAGATGCGCGCCGCCGTCCGCGTCCGTCACTGCTTCCGCGAGTTGCTTCTGTTCGGTATTGAGGAGACGCAGCTGAACATTTGGCATTCTCTCGCCGGTCACCAGCGAAAAGAGGTGCAACGTGATCCCGGTGGAATCGCGCTTCCAGACTGAACCGATGTCGGTTAGCTGGATCACCGCCTGGGTTCCGACGCGCCTCTTTTCCGCCGTGACCGGATCGATCGATTCCGCGGTCAGCAAAACCGTCCCAGTCTTGTTGGCGCCGAGGATTTCGTCCCAGCTCAACGGGAGCGTCTCCGGTTTGTCGACGCTCGCGCTCGTCTTCATTTCTCGCTCCCAAATCACCTTGCCCGGCAGCTTCTCGACATCGATACGCGAATACATTTCCTCCGGCGGCCGCTCCTCAGAGAATTCCTCATATTTGTCGTAGGCCTTGATCGCGACCGGCGTGGTGTCGCCCGTGAAAAGGCGAGCCGTCACCTTGATGCGCGGAACGTTTATCGAAAGAAGTCGGAACTGCCGCGTGCCGGCGCGATGCTGATGGGTCGCGAAATCTTCGAAGTAAAGCCGCGGCGCAACCTGCTTGAAAACGAGATCGTTCGTTTGCGCCCGCTCGAACTGGAAGGGTTCCTTCGCCTGTAACCCCGGCTTGATCGTAACTCGATACTTCGGGCCGAGACCGAAATCGCCTTTCAGCGTGACCGTGTCGCCTTCGACTTCCGTTTTGAATTTCTCTGGCGCCGGCGTCACGGAAATCCAGCGGGAAACGGTGTCCGCGGAAATTTCCTCAGCGAGCTGTTTAGTGAATTGAATGATGATCCGGCGTCCGGCGACGCGGTTGCTTTCCGCGGCGATGCTCTTGATCGCGAAGGGCTGCACCACGCCGATCACGATTTCTTTTCGCGCTGGCAACGCCGCTTTCCACTCCGTCGCCGGCAACCCCGGGTCGATGATCAGCTTCCAGTCGTTCCCGGGCGGCAACGGTTTTGTCGCGGCGACAAAGAGGACGTTTTTGCGAAGGGCGTGCGGCTTCTCGTTGTCGCTGTCGAATGTCTCGTCGTCTGACGAAACCGGCGGTGGATTTTCGCCCCACGCGGAAAGAATGCGGTCGTCGATCTGATAAGTCGGGAAGGCGCGGTCCCGATTTTTCGGATCGTCGCCTTCGACCCGAGCGTCGACCTTCACGTTTCCGTTCACGAAGCGGATGAATTTTGCGCAGGCTGCCGGGTCGACGTTCGCGTTAAACAGAAGCAGATAGCGCGGCGTGGCCGTCGCGTTCTCGGGATCAGATGGTCCCAGAGCATTTACGCCTTTCACCCGCATTGCCGGTGTCTCGACATTCTCGCGCAACGACGATTTCACGTCGCGCCCGGCCGCGTCCTTCAATCCACCGCGCAATGAAATCTGGTATTTCGTGCCGAGCGGCAGAATTCCTTTGGGCGCGAACGTGCCGCTTCGGGTGCTCAGCCAGATGAATTGGCCGTCGATCGCGGGCGAAAACAGGAGCGGCGAAACCGCGGCCGCCTTTCCGATCTCGCTGGCCGGCACCATCTCGGTGGCGAACCGGAGCTCGAACGTGCTCGTGGGATCGAGCTGCCGCGAGGGAAGCAGGAGTTGAACGGAGCGGTCTTCCGCGAAAGTGGCGACCGCCAAAGAGAAAACCAGCGCAAACCAAAATGATCGCATCATCTTGGGACGGGAGATTACCACCGCGTTGCGGAGTCAGTTCAACTAATTTCGCGCCCAGTCGATCAGCGCGATCCTCCTCTTCTGTAGCCGCCGCCCTGTGGGCGGCGCGAGAGGGATTGTCGTACTCCGCACGTGCGCTTCGCACAGCGAAGCGGCTACAAAAGAGCCCGCAATTTCACTTGCGCCCTGTGCCCCAAGTGCGAAACGGTAGCCTTCGCCAGCCGGCGTGGCGGAACTGGCAGACGCGCTGGACTCAAAATCCAGTGATCGCAAGATCGTGTGGGTTCGAGCCCCTCCGCCGGCACTATCCCCGCTAGGTCGATTTCTTCGATTTCACCCAGGCGTCCACCAGTTGCTCGAGCATATCGAGCGGCAATGGGCCGTTCGTCAGCACCACGTCGTGGAACTGGCGCAGATCAAACTTCGCGCCCAGCTCCTTCCTGGCTTTTTCGCGCAAATCCAAAATGCGCAGCATCCCGATTTTGTAAGCCGTGGCCTGGCTCGGCATCACGATGTAGCGATTGATCGAATCCACGCAGTCGGTCTCGGCGTTCGGAGTGTTCTGTTTCAGATAATCGATTGCCTGCCGCCGGGTCCATTTTTTCGCGTGCAAACCGGTATCGACGACGAGGCGCCCGGCGCGCCACAACTCGAGCGAAAGCCGCCCGAAATCCGAGTATGGGTCCTGATACATTCCGATCTCTTTCGGCGTTAACTCGCTGTAGAGGCCCCAGCCTTCGGAGTAAGCAGTGTAACGGCTGCCGAACTTCCGGAATTTCGGGATGCCCTTCAGTTCCTGGGCGATCGCGACCTGCATGTGGTGCCCGGGAATCCCTTCGTGATGCGCGAGCGACTCCAGCTCGTAGGTTGGGTTGTCCTTCATATTCGCAAGGTTCACGTAAAACATTCCGGGTCGTGAGCCGTCCGGCGCCGGTTGATTGTAGAAAGCTTTCCCCGCCGAGCTCTCCCGGAATTTTTCAACCGCCTTCACCACGATGTCCGCCTTCGGCTTCGTGATGAAGAGCTCATCGAGCCGCTTTTTCATGTCGTCGATGATCTTAGTCGCCATCGCCAGATACTTCTGCTGGCCGGCTTCGGTCTGCGGCAGGTAGAACTGCGGATCTTCCCGCATGAATTTGAAGAACGCCTGAAGGTCTCCCTTGAACTTCACCTTCTCCATGATCTTGCCCATCTCGCCGTAGATCCGCTCCACTTCCTTCAACCCCGTCTCGTGAATCTGCTCCGCCGTCAGGTTCGTCGTCGTGGTCCGGCGCAACGCGTACTCGTAGAACTCCGCGCCATCAGGAAACTTCCAGACGCCGGCGTCGTCGGTCGCTTTCTTCTCCTGCTCGCGCAACGCCGCGATCAATTTCAGGTAGGCCGGCTTCACCGAATCGGTCATCGCCTTGCGCGCGTCGAGGATCAGTTTATTGCGGCCCGCCATGTCGAGCTTCTTCACCGCGCCGACCTTCTTCGTGAAGTCTTCCAGCAACGGACTAGCCGCACCCATCTCTTCGAACGGCTGCCCTCTGATGACCTTCTCGCAAGCCTCGAGCACCAACGGGAACACGAACTTCGGCGGGATAACTCCGTGCTCCTCGCGTTCCTTCAAATTCACGAGCAATTGATCGAACAGCTTCGCGATCCCATTCAGTCGCGCTATGTAAGCCAGCGCGTCTTTTTGGTTGTCGATCTTGTGGATGTTGATCAGGAACGTCGGGACCTCCGAGTGCACGCCAAACATCTGGTTCACCGGATAGTTGTCGTAGCGGTATTTGAAACCTTCGGCGTCGCGCTGGACCTGGAACTCGAAGAGATCGCAACTGAGCTGCGTCTGTTTATCCAATTTCTCCCTGGAAAATTGTCGCTTCAGTTCGGCGAGATTTTTCTGCGCCGTTTCAAGATCGCGTTTAGCCGCTTCATCCGAGATGTCGTTCCACTGGTCGTTGTGGGTCTTGATACCTAACGATGTTTCGGTCTGCGGATGGGTCGCGACGTACTCGTCGAAACATTTGTCGAGGAATTCATTGGCGCGCTTGGATTCGCCCGAGGTTGCGTCCGAACTCGAAGGAGTCGCTGTCTGGCCGAACGAAGTCGCTGCGGCAGCGAACAGCGCGAGGATCAAATGAAGCCGTGTTTGCATCACGCAGTGTAGAGCAGCTTGTTATTGACATGTCCACCTCCGGCTCGGCAAAGATGACAGAAACCGCGCAACCTATGAACGAACCAATCAAAGACATGACGGGAAATCCGGCGCCGCTCGGATTGATGGGCTTCGGAATGACCACCGTCCTCCTCAATTTTCACAACGCCGGGTTCTATGAGCTCAACAGCATGATCCTGGCGATGGGAATCTGTTACGGCGGTCTCGCCCAGATTATCGCCGGAATGATGGAATGGAAAAAAGGCAATACCTTTGCCACCACCGCCTTTGTCTCCTACGGCTTTTTCTGGCTCTCGCTGGTAGCGTTGATATTGCTAACGAAATTAGGCTGGGGCGCAGCCTCTACTGAAAAATCAATGGCCGCCTATCTCGCAATGTGGGGTTTGTTCACTGCGGTCATGTTTGTCGGAACGTTGCGGCTGAGCCGCGCACTTCAATTCGTCTTTGCCACCCTCACAATTCTCTTCTTCCTCCTTGCCATCGGCGATTTCACTAATGCAGGAACTACTTTCAAACACGCTACCGGCTATGAAGGAATCATCTGCGGCTTCTCCGCCATTTACACAGGACTTGCCCAGGTGCTCAATGAGTTGTTCGGCAAAACTGTTCTGTCGCTAGGCTTAAACAGAAAATCGCTGCTCGATGAGAATCCCTGAAGGAAAAGTCCGCCGGGCAGCTGTTCGCCCCGAGCCGTGAGGGCTGCCGAAAGCCGGGTTAAACCCCGGCGG
>DATBCW010000022.1:0-54517 GCA_036270255.1 Chthoniobacterales bacterium | reverse complement strand
GAAATCGATTGAGCAACTGGAACTAAATGAATGTTCCGCCGAACTGGATTGGAATAGTCCCAGAGTCGAAATCAAAAATATCGCCATCGAAGACAAGGGAAAATTTCGAATCGAAGGCGCGCTTTCAATCCGCGAGAAATCGTTAGGCGGCGCGATCCAGCTGGGTTTGGCTCGCGAATATCTCGAGTGGCTGCCACGCCCGGAAGAGGTCTTCGCGAAGGAAAGGGCGGGATACCTTTGGACTACGATACGGTTGTCGGGAACGATCGATCAACCGGAGCAAGACCTCAGTCCGCGAGTTTTCGAGGCATTGAAGGAATCGTCCGGGGCCTTTCTCGGCCTCGCCTTTCGTCTCATCGGAGACTGGTTGAAGGAGGCATTTGGCGAGTAACCGAAATCCGATTGCCAGCAGACCGAAGCGGGTCACATACTCACGCATGAGCATACCAACAGAGTACGCGCATCCCGAGGCGCTCGTGGATGCGGAGTGGCTGGAAAAACATCTGACCGACGATGGGGTGCGCATCGTCGAGTCGAACGAAGATATCCTCTTGTACGACACCGGACACATTCCCGGCGCCGTCCATATCGATTGGCGAACCGATCTGCAAGATCCGGTGATTCGCGATTACATCGCGCCGGAAAAATTCGCGGAGCTGTGCAGTCGCAACGGCATCACGCCGGACACCACCTGCGTTTTTTACGGCGACAAGGCGAACTGGTGGGCGTGTTACGCGCTCTGGGCCTTCCGGTTGTTCGGCCACGAGAAAGTGAAAATTCTGAACGGCGGACGGGACAAGTGGAAAGCGGAAGGCCGTCCGTTCACGCGCGAGGTGCCGCAGTATCCGGCCACGAATTATCCGGTGCCGAAGCGGCGATTCGACAAAGAAATTCGAGCGTTTGCCGATGAGGCGCTCGCCCAAAGCAAGGCGGGCAAACCGCTCATCGATGTGCGTTCGCCCGGTGAATTCAAAGGCGAGATCACACACATGCCGGAGTACCCGCAGGAAGGCGTGTTGCGCGGCGGCCACATCCCTGGTGCGAAAAGCGTTCCGTGGAAAACGGCGACGAAGGAGGACAGCACATTTAAGTCAGCGCCAGATTTGGCGAAGATTTATCTCGAAGGCTGCGGTCTGAAAGCGGGAACCGACACGGTGGTTTATTGCCGGATCGGGGAACGGTCGAGCCACACTTGGTTTGTGCTCACCTACCTGCTCGGGCTCGACAACGTCCGGAACTACGACGGCTCCTGGACGGAATGGGGGAATAAGGTCGGTGCACCAATCGAACGCGGCTGAGCCGCGTTCGATAAATCCCAAACTACAAAACCCAAATTCCAAAGAGCCGACCGGGCGTCCGATTGGTCATTGGGATTTGACCATTTGTTTGGAGTTTGGAACTTGGAATTTGGGATTTCTCGAATGTATCCACCAAAGCTCGAAGCCATCATCAACCTGTTTGAGTCTCTGCCTGAAATAGAGCGGCGCGAGACGCTCGTTTCCTACGCGGACAACGCGAAGAAACAGGAGCCGCGAGCCGGGGAGAAATTTACCCTCGAAGACATTCGCAAGGATGAAGAGTGCGCGGACACGGTCGGCGTTTATCTCCAGGTCGACGACGAAGGCAAAGCGCATTTCCGGATGACGCTCGGTCCGGAAGTCCAAACGCTCACCCGCGCCATGACGGCAATTCTTTGCAAAGGGCTCGATGGCCGGACGCCGCAGGAAATTCTCGATCTGCCGAGCGATTTCGTGACCCGGATCGTCGGGAGCGAGCTCGTCCGGGTTCGGAGCCAGACGATTTACTACGTGCTGAGCCGCATCAAAGGGATCTGCAAAGTTTACCTCGATCGGCAGCGCATGGCGGAAGTGGCGTAGCGTCGGTCAGGCTCCCAGCCCGACCGCCGAAGACTGTCGATTGCTTCTAACGGGTAAGCGACGATAGTGCCGCCGGCCATCTTCCGCTCCCTCGAAGCCGTCCGGCTGCTGCCGCGGAAAAGATCAACTTTTCCCGGTCCTTATTATTATGCATCCGACACTTCTCAGAAAAGCCTCGCTCGTCATTCCGAATGATCAGCTCCTCGTTAATGTCATCCGGCAACGCGTCCGGCAATTGATGCGCGGCCATCGGCCTCTCATTCCGGCAATGCCCGGGATTGGCTTCGCCGACCTGGCTCTGAGCGAAGTCATCGCGGGAAAATTGAATTATGAGGCGGTGCCGGGAGTGAAGCCCGACAATTCATTCGTTCCCCTCACCAGATTTCTTGACGTCAAACCCGACAAAAAGGCGGCCTGATTGAAGGCTACTGGCTCAGGCTTCACGCGGCGCGCGCCCGACATCATGACGGAAGAACTTTGCGCGATTCTTTCGCGAAAGACTTCTTTCGAGTTCAAACCGCTCTACGATTTGATTTACGCAAACCTCCACGCCCGGAATGCGGCGAGCGGCGGCGATGAGATGCTTCGGTTGCGCGCCTACGAGAAGCTGCAAAACCTCGTCCACGACGGAGTGGTGGTTAAGACCAATAAGAAATATCGGGGCCGGCCGGCCCAACTGTTGGCGGTGAGCGCGCGGCTCGAAGAGTGGCGCTTGCTGGCGAGGGAGCGTGCCGCGGCATCCGCGGCGGCGCGCGCGGCCTAGTCCCTTTCCCCGACGTCCACGAACGCGCAAGAACGACGCGCGTTTCTCTCGTGATCTTCGAGAGATTTCGTCTATCGTCCGCTCGCGCAAATGCCGCGGAACAACGAGCTCCACAAGATTTTGCTGATTGGCTCGGGCCCGATCGTGATCGGGCAGGGCTGCGAGTTCGATTATTCCGGCGTGCAGGCGTGCAAGGCGTTGCGCGAGGAAGGCTACAAGGTCGTGCTGGTGAATTCGAATCCGGCGACGATCATGACCGACCCGGAGTTTGCCGATCGGACTTACGTCGAGCCGATCACTCCGGAAGTGGTCGAGGCGATTCTCGCCCGAGAAAAGCCGGACGCGATCCTTCCGACAATGGGCGGACAGACCGCGCTTAACGTTGCCATGGAATTGAACCGCAACGGAGCGCTCGTCCGGCACAACGTGAAGTTGATCGGCGCGAACGCGCAGGCGATCGCGAAAGGCGAAGACCGCCAGCTCTTCAAGGAAGCGATGCTGCGGATCGGCCTTGATGTTCCGCGCTCCGGCGTCGCGCAGACAATCGCCGACGCGCATCAGATCGCGGACACGATCGATAAGTTTCCATTGATCATTCGGCCGGCGTTTACGCTCGGCGGCTCCGGCGGGGGGATTGCTTACAATCGCGTCGAGCTTGAGGAAATCGTCGAGCGCGGCCTCGCGCTCTCACCGGTCACTGAAGTGTTGATCGAGGAATCGCTGGTGGGTTGGAAGGAATTCGAAATGGAGGTCATGCGCGATTGCGCGGACAACTGCGTCGTCATTTGCTCGATCGAAAATTTCGACGCGATGGGCGTGCACACCGGTGACTCGATCACGGTCGCGCCCTCGCAGACGCTGACCGACAAGGAATATCAGATGATGCGCGACGCGTCGTTCGACGTGATCCGCGAAATCGGGGTCGAGACCGGCGGTTCGAATATCCAGTTCGCGGTGAATCCCGCGAACGGCCGGATGGTTGTCATCGAGATGAATCCGCGCGTCTCGCGCTCGAGCGCGCTCGCTTCCAAGGCCACGGGTTTTCCCATCGCAAAAATCGCCGCGAAGCTTGCGGTGGGTTACACGCTCGACGAAATCCGGAACGACATCACTCGCGAAACGCCGGCGAGCTTCGAGCCCACAATCGATTATTGCGTGGTGAAGGTGCCGCGGTTCACTTTCGAGAAATTTCCGCAGGCTGATCCAACGTTGACGACGCAGATGAAGAGCGTCGGCGAAGCGATGGCGATCGGCCGGACGTTTAAGGAAGCGCTCCAAAAGGCGCTGCGCTCGCTCGAGATCAAACGCTTCGGATTATGCGGCGACGGGAATGACAAACGGCTAGAACCCGAAGCGCTCCGGCTCAAGCTAGCGCTCCCAAACGCCGAACGCGTTTTCCATCTCGCCCAGGCGTTTCAGGACGGTATGACGATCGAAGAGGTGTTCGAGCTGACGAAGATCGATCGCTGGTTCCTCCACAACGTCCGGCAAATCGTGGCGGAACAAAAAGACCTGGCGAAACTCGATCGCCGTCGCGCGAAGAAGCTCGGTTTTTCCGATCGGCAATTGTCGATCACAACTGGGACGTCCGAAGCCAAGGTCCGCGCGGATCGCAAGGCCGCGGGTGTGATCCCGACCTACCGGCTGGTCGACACCTGCGCGGCCGAGTTCGAAGCGTTCACGCCATATTACTATTCGACCTACGGGACCGAGAACGAAATGCGGCGAACGGACCGGCCGAAAATCATGATCCTAGGTGGCGGCCCGAATCGGATCGGGCAGGGAATCGAATTCGATTACTGCTGCGTCCACGCCGCGTTCGCCCTCCGCGAGATCGGATTCGAGACCATCATGGTCAACTCGAACCCGGAAACGGTTTCGACCGATTACGACACGAGCGACAAACTCTATTTCGAGCCGCTGACGCTGGAAGACGTGCTCAACATTTACGAACAGGAACTGCCCGAAGGCGTGATCGTCCAGTTCGGCGGACAGACGCCGCTGAATTTGGCGGAAGGATTAAAGGCAGCCGGCGTTCCGATCATCGGCACGCAGCCGGAGAGCATCGAGATGGCGGAAGACCGGAAGCTCTTCGCCGCAATGCTCGACAAACTCGGTTTGCGGCAAACGCCAAGCGGTTCGGCGGTCAGCGCGGAGGAAGCGGTCACGATCGCCGAACGGATCGGTTACCCAGTGCTCGTTAGGCCGTCGTTCGTTTTGGGCGGGCGGGCGATGGAGCTGGTTTACAACGCGGACGATCTCCGCCGCTATATGCAGAACGCGATCGAAGTCAGCTCGGATCGCCCGGTGTTGGTGGACCGCTTTCTCGAGGACGCGATCGAAGTCGACGTTGATTGCATCGCGGACGGCGAGACGAGCGTGATCGGCGCGATCATGGAGCACATCGAGCAGGCGGGCATTCACAGCGGCGACAGCGCCTGCGTGATTCCAACATTCTCGCTACCCAAAGCTGTGCTCGAGCAGATTCGCACCGCGACCAAAGCGATGGCGCGTGAACTCAAAGTGCGCGGCCTGATGAATGTGCAGTTCGCAGTGAAAGGCAGCGAAGTTTATGTGCTCGAAGTAAACCCGCGCGCTTCGCGGACAGTGCCTTTTGTGAGCAAAGCGATCGGGGTTCCGCTGGCGAAGCTGGCCGCAAAAGTGATGACGGGCAAAACCTTGGTCGAGCTCGGGTTCACCGACGAAATCGTTCCGAAACATTTCTCCGTGAAGGAAGCGGTCTTTCCGTTCCTCCGTTATCAGGGCCACGACATCGCCCTCGGCCCGGAAATGAAATCGACCGGTGAAGTGATGGGGATCGACGCCGATCTCGGCCTCGCTTATGCGAAATCGCAGATGGCCGCGCCGCCGCCGTTGCCGAAATCGGGTAACGTTTTCATCAGCGTCCAAGACAGCGACAAACCTGGCGTGATCCCGCTCGCGAGGGAATTTGTCGACCTCGGTTTTCAGATTATCTCGACCAGCGGGACGTGGGCGGCGCTGCATGAAGCCGGCGTTCCTGTTACGAAAGTGCACAAGATCCGGGAAGGCCGGCCGAACGTGCTCGACCTCGTCATGAATGGCGACATCGATTTCATCATCAACACGCCGAGTGGCAAGATCCCGCGTGAAGACGAGGTCCGGATCCGGAACGCGTCGCTCGCCCAGAAGATCCCGATCATGACGACAATCCGCGCCGGGCAAGCAAGCGCGAACGGGATTCGCTCATTGCAGCGCAGCCAGGTGCACGTGAAAACGCTGCAAGAATATCACGCGAGCTAGCTCAGGGTTCGCGGTTGAAGGTTCAACGTTGAACGCTAGCGTGACCGAATGAAACTGACATTGCTTTGCTGCGCGCTCGGGTTGGCGTTCGTCGCCGCGCCGGTGCGAAGCGAGGATAAAAAGGAAGAAAAGAAAGATACCGCCGCCATGAGTGAACCTAAGGAAGTAGCAGTCATTAAAACCAGCGAAGGCGAAATGGTGGCCGAATTTTGGCCGGACGTGGCGCCGAAGACGGTGGAAAATTTCAAGAAACTGGCGAAGTCCGGATTCTACGACGGGACCGCGTTTCACCGCGTCATCAAGGGCTTCATGATCCAGGGCGGCGATCCGCTCACGAAAGATGAGAGCAAGCAATCGCGCTGGGGCACTGGTGATCCCGGCTACAAGATCCCGGCTGAGTTCAACAAGAAGTCCCACACGAAGGGCGTTCTCTCGATGGCGCGTTCGCAGGATCCGAATTCTGCCGGCAGCCAATTTTTCATCTGCCACGGCAACCCGTCGTTTCTGGATGGGCAATACACGGCGTTTGGCAAACTGATCAAAGGCGAGGACGTGCTCGACAAAATCGCGACCACCAAGACGCTGCCCGGCGATCGCCCGGAAAAGCGGATTAACGTCGAAAGCATCAAGATCGTTCCCGCGGACTCCGTGAAATAATCGTCGGGCACCGCGGATAGGTCCTATAAGTCCCATGGGTCCTATGTGACCAATGCCAGCGACCGGCAAAACGAAAATCGCGCTCGTCCAGATGCAGTGCGGGACCGATCCCGCTGCAAATCTGGCGAAAGCGATTTCACGCATCCGCGAGGCGGCGTCACAAGGCGCGCAGATCGTTTGCCTGCCGGAATTATTCCGGTCCCAATATTTCTGCCAGAGCGAAGATCACGCGAACTTCGCGCTCGCCGAAGAAATTCCGGGGCCGACCACGACGGAACTAGAAAAAGTTGCGCGTGAAACCGGGGCGGTCATCGTCGCCTCTCTTTTCGAGAAACGCGCGGCCGGCGTTTATCACAACACCGCCGCGATCATCGACGCGGATGGGCGTTATCTCGGCAAGTATCGCAAGATGCATATTCCCGACGACCCGTCCTACTACGAGAAATTTTATTTCGTGCCAGGCGATCTCGGGTTCCAGGCCTGGCCGACCGCGCACGGAAAGATCGGCGTCTGCGTTTGCTGGGACCAATGGTATCCGGAATCGGCGCGGCTCACCGCACTTCGCGGCGCGCAGATTTTGTTTTATCCGACCGCGATCGGCTGGCATCCGCGCGAGAAGGACAAGTACGGCCCGGCTCAGTATTCCGCGTGGGAAACGATGCAGCGCAGCCACGCCATCGCGAACGGCTGTTACGTTGCGGCGATCAATCGCGTCGGTCATGAGGCGCCGGCCGGCGGCGACGGCATCGAGTTCTGGGGGCAAAGCTTCATCATCGCGCCGAGCGGCGAGATCATCGCGAAAGGGAGCGCTGATCGTGAGGAAATCGTCATGGCCGAGATCGATTGGGATCGCGTCGATGTAACGCGTACCCATTGGCCTTTCCTCCGCGATCGCCGCGTCGATGCGTATTCCGGCATCGAGCAACGGCTCATCGATTAATTATTTTCCAATCGGGGTTGGCCGCCGTACGTTTGCCGCCATGAAAACGTTAATTATTTCGCTGGGGATGGTGTGCGCCCTGGCAGTCGTGGCGCACGGGCAGGATGTAACCAAGGCGACCTGTAAACTCGAATCGAAGTCGGGGAGTCAGGTCACCGGAACAGTGACCTTCACGAAAGTTGGCGATGACGTGCAAGTCGTCGCGGACATCACCGGATTGAAGCCGGGCAAACACGGTTTCCATATTCATGAAAAGGGCGATTGCTCGGCGCCCGATGCCGCTTCAGCCGGCGGGCATTTCAATCCGATGCACAAACACCACGGCGGTCCCATGACGGCGGAGCGTCACGAGGGCGATCTCGGAAACATCGAGACCGATGCTTCCGGCAAAACGCATCTCGATTGGAAGGGAAAATTGAATTTGTCGGGTGCAGATTCGATTATCGGGAAATCGATCGTCGTTCACGAGAAGGAAGACGATTTGAAGACCGATCCAGCCGGGAACGCCGGCGCGCGAGTTGCCTGCGGGGCGATCGAAGCGGCGAAATAACGTCGCAAGCTTAATCTAGAACCCCCACCGGAATCGGCGTTCATCAGACCGCCGCTACAGGGAATGCAGCTACTCAGTCTCACAGAAGTTCGTCGTCATGCCCAGAATGGGGCGGCCGTGGAAGCGCGGGTCCATGTCCAGGTGGAAGGGGTGACCGCGAAAGTCACGCGCGAGCAGAAACCGTATTGTGAATTGAATCTCGCCGATGCTTGCGACCGAATGACGCTGCGGGTCTGGAGCGATCATCCGGAGTTTCGTGCCTGCGGTTCTCTGAAGGCTTCGGATTTCATCGAACTGACCGGCGAGTTCGTCCAGCATCAGCAATTCGGACTCGACGCGCGGAACTGGAAGGTGCGCCATCTCAACGGGCAGGAGCGCTCGGAATTGTTGCAAGGCCCGCCGGAATTGCGCGCCAAGCAGTCGACGGACTGGGAATACATCGTGGAACGCACGCGCACGCTCGAGGATCCGCGGCTGCGCGCACTCGGTGAAGCCTTTATCGCAGAACACGGCGAACGTTTCCGACGGACGGCGGGCGCGCGCTCGTATCACCACGCGCGACGAGGCGGACTCGTCGAGCACGTCGCGCAGATGATGCGAACGGCGATTGCAGTCGCGCCGCTTTATCCGCAGTTGAATCTAGATCTGCTGATTGCCGGCGTTTTGTTTCACGATGCCGGAAAGCTTTGGGAAAATCATTTGCCCGAAACGGGATTCACGATGGGCTACGACGAGCGCGGCGAATTGATGGGCCACATTTCAATCGGCCTCGAGTTGGTGAATTCGCTCTGGCGAAAATTGCAAACAGACGAAAATCTCCGGGCTTGGAGCTCGTGCACGCCGTCGTCGGAAGACGTCCGGATGCACTTGCTGCATTTGATCGGGGCGCATCACGGCGAACCGCAATTCGGCTCGCCCGTCAGTCCCAAGACGCCCGAAGCGATGGCGCTCAACTACATCGACAACCTGGATGCGCGGATGGAAATGTTCGCGGCTGGTTATCTCGTGGCAAAACCAATCGCCGACCGGATCTACGATCGTGTCCGGCCGTTGCCGGGAAACTTGGTGAAACCGCTCGAGAAATATCAGGCGTCGAGTGCGAATGGCCCGCCGCCATTGCCGAAGAGCAACGAGACGGGGACTCTTCTGTAGCCGCTTCGCTGTGCGAAGCGCCGATTGCGCGCGAATCAAATCGCTTCGCACAGCGAAGCGGCTACAGAAGACGCCTTCGCGCTTCCGCCAGATATTCTTCATCGATCTCGAAGCCGATGAGGTTTTTCACGCCGCAGCGTTTCGCAGCGATGGCTGAGTTTCCAATTCCGAGAAACGGATCGAGCATCGTTTCGACGCGCGAAATTCCGTGCAGCTTAATGCACCATTCCGCCAGTTGCACCGGGAACGTCGCCGGATGCGGCCGCTCCTTATCGCGGCGCTGAATTGTCTCATAAGGAACAAACCAAGTATTGCCGCGACATCGCCGGTCTTTGCCTTCGGTGTGACTCCAGCGTGCGATATTGCTTTTGTCGGCATAAGGAACGCCAAGGGCGAGCCGATCGATCGGCGTCCGGCCTTCCGGCGTGAGGTGAAAAATGTATTCGTGGCAATCGTTCAGATAACGCGGCGAGCTGATCGGTTTGAAATGGCCACGCGAAATCGTTAGGCCGGTTTCGTCCTCGATCGAGATCGCCTTGATCCAGTGAATCGTGTTTTGGAGGACAAAGAGATCGCGAAGACGAAGGGCTAGCTCATGCGGCAAGAGCGGGTTCGACGGTGACGCGCCGAGATTGAGGAAAAGCGAGCCGCCAATTTTCAGCGTGCGTCGCAATTCGGTCGCCCATTCGTGGCACCAGTCGAGATAAGCTCCACGGTTTTGTCGGTCCTTATACTGGCTGTAGGCAATCCCGAGATTGTACGGCGGCGAAGTGACCACCAGGTCAATCGATTGATCGGCGAGTTCACGCATCCCTTCGCCGCAATCGCCGAGCCGTAGATCAAAGGCCGTCAAGAAGACAGCGTTGAGCGAGATGAAAGTTTGTACAAGCAGAAAAGGTGTGTCATCCCGAGGCTGGCGCAGCGCGCCGAGGGATCTCACGGTCGCACGACGACTCACGCGAATCCGCTTGCGCGATTCTCGAAGATCGATCTGACGAATTGGCCGCGGCTTCTTTGTGTGACGGGAGATCGTCTGCGAGGTCCCTCGGCGTGCTGAGCCAGCCTCGGGATGACAGTGCGTTTATCGCGCACGATGTTGTGTTAGCGTAACCTCGATGTCCGATAAGCCGTCCAAGTTGAAGATCGCGGATCGCGAGTTCACGTCGCGGTTGCTGGTCGGCACCGGCAAATTCGGGTCGAACGAATTGATGCGCGATGCGCTCATCGCGAGCGGAACGGAAATCGTGACCGTGGCGTTGCGCCGGGCCGATCTTTCCGGGAAACACGACGCGTTCGCGAACATTCTCGATTTCATCGATCCGAAACGGTTTTTGCTTTTGCCGAACACGAGCGGGGCCCGAAACGCGGCGGAAGCCGTGCGGCTGGCGCGGCTCGCCGTCGCGGCTGGTTTGCCGAATTGGGTGAAGATCGAGATTCATCCCGACGCGCGTTACCTGCTGCCTGATCCAGTCGAGACATTGGCCGCAGCCGAAATTTTAGTGAAAGATGGCTTCGTCGTCCTGCCCTACATCAATGCCGATCCGGTTTTGGCGAAGCGGTTGCAGGACGTAGGAACCGCGACGGTCATGCCGCTCGGTTCGCCGATCGGGAGCAATCGCGGGATCGAAACCCGCGCTCAGATTGAGATCATCATCGAGCAAGCGACCGTGCCCGTGGTCGTAGACGCGGGTCTCGGCGCTCCGAGTCAGGCCGCCGAAGCGATGGAGATGGGGGCGGATGCGGTCCTGGTCAATACGGCGATCGCAATAGCGTCCGATCCGAGACGGATGGCGCACGCGTTTCGCAAGGCCGTCGAAGCCGGACGCGAGGCGCGCGAGATTGGCTTGGCCGAAGCGAGATCAAGCGCATCGGCGACGAGTCCGCTGACCGGATTTTTTTCCGAGGGTTGACTCTTCTGTAGCCGTCGCCCTGTGGGCGACGTGAGTGAGCGCGCATTGCGAGGACCGTCCCCAACGCTTCGCACAGCGAAGCGGCTACAGAAGAAGCGGCTACAGAAGAAGCGGCTACAGCGGCCGGAAACTGACTCCGGCATCGTTGTAAAACTCGATCTGCCTTCCGCCGACGCGACGAACGACGCGCCAGCCGTGTTGCCGGGCCATGTCTCGTAATTCCTCACTCGAAAGCGCGCGCACAACCGCGAGCTCCGATGGATTCGTCACGAAATATTCCGGCTTCACCGCGAGCATGCGCTCGATCTTCGCAATTACGGCAGGCAGTTGAGCGTTCATCGAACGCAATCTCACATCAAAGTCTGCACAGGTCACCGAGTTTGGCGGGCTCGATGGCCTGAGCTAGGTTCCGGGCCGATGTTTTCCGAAACCGTCATCCTGCGCGGCCACATTATCGATTCGCTGATCCTGCCGAAGGTGCTTGATCAAATCCTCACCCAGGGCGGCGAATTCAAGATAGCAGAGATCAAGATTGGTCAGAACCGCGTCGACCAAAGCTTTGCCCAGATCGATGTCTCGGCGCCGACCCACGAGAAGCTCGACGACATCGTCCTACGTTTGCGGCAGCACGGCGCCGAAGTCATCGAGAAGGCCGATGTGCAACTCGCTCCGGCGCCCGCCGACGGCGTGTTCCCGAACGAATTCTATGTCACCACCAACCAGCGGACGTTGATCACGCTCAACGGCGCCGAGATCGAAGTGCATCCTGCGTTGATGGATTGCGTCGTGGTCGTCGATCGGGAAACGGGCCGCGCGACCGCGAAGAAATTTCACGAAATCAGGCGGGGAATGGAAATCGTGATCGGCCATCAGGGAATCAAAGTCGTGCCGGTACAGCGATCGACGGCGCGGACCGACGTCTTCGAATTCATGTCGACCAACATTTCGTTGGAGAAACCGAAGAGCGGCATCATTCGCGAAATGGCGACCGAGCTGCAGCGCGCGCGAACGGAAGGCGGGAAAATCCTCGTTGTCGCGGGCCCTGCGCTGGTGCACAGCGGAGCAGTGCCGCACCTGGAAAAGTTGATCGAGTGGGGCTACGTCGATTTGCTCTTCGCCGGAAACGCCCTCGCACTTCACGATATCGAGAACGCGCTTTTTGGGACGTCGCTCGGCATCAATCTGGAAAAGGGTTCGCTGGCCGAGCGCGGCCACGAAAACCAAATGCGCGCGCTGAACGTGATCCGGGAAGCCGGCAGTATTTCGCGGGCGGTGGAGACCGGGACGCTTAAAACTGGGATCATGGCCGCCTGCGTCCGGCACGGTGTGGAGTTTGTCCTCGCCGGATCGATCCGCGACGACGGGCCGTTGCCGGACGTGCTGACCGACACAATCGAGGCGCAGGACGCGATGCGGGAAAAAATCACCGGCGTGACGACAGCGCTGATGATGGGAACGATGTTGCACTCGATGGCGGTGACGAATCTTTTGCCGGCCACGGTTAAGACGCTGTGCGTCGATGTAAATCCGGCTGCGGTCAGTAAACTCACCGAACGCGGATCGTTTCAATCCGTCGGCCTGGTCTCGGATCTCGAGCCGTTTCTCCGTGAACTCACTGTCGCGCTCGCGCGTTGACCAATTCCTATGCGCGAGCTCCTGCTTTGTCCGCCGGATTACTACGGCATCGAATACGAGATCAACCCGTGGATGAGCCGGGCCCGCGGTGCGGAGGTGCCGGTAGCCCAGGCGCAGTGGAAAGGGCTTTTCGAAAAACTCTCCAGCCTCGATTGCAAGATCGAGCTGGTCCCGCCGCGCCCCAAACTGCCCGACATGGTCTTTACCGCCAATGCCGGCCTAACGATTGGTCGTCGTTTCATCCCGAGTAATTTTCGCCATGAAGAACGCGCCGGCGAAGCGCCGCATTTCGCAGCCTGGATGGAGGAGCACGGCTACGAAGTCGTCTGGTTGTCGAAAGACCTTTATTTCGAGGGCGAAGGTGACGCGCTCTTTGGCGGCGACGTTTTATTCTGCGGCTACAAGTTCCGGTCCGACATCAATTCGCATCGGGCCGTCGCGGACTTGCTCGGTTGCCTCGTCATTTCAGTCGAGCTGGTAGATCCGCGCTTTTATCACATCGATACTTGTTTCTGTCCGCTGCCGGACGGCGGCGCCTTCTGGTTTCCGAGCGCCTTCGACGAATACGGCCAGCGCGCCATCCGCGAACACATGAAGGATTTGATCGACGTCGCCGAAGAGGAGGCGATCCACTTTTCCTGCAACGCCGTCGTGCTTGGACAAGACATCGTTTTGCCCGAAGGCGCGCCGAAGCTGGTCGCGACGCTGACGGATCGCGGCTACACCTGCCATCCGCTCCCGATGACTGAATTCCTCAAAGCAGGCGGCGCCTGCAAATGTCTGACGATGTTTATGCCGCAGAGGGAACTTCTTCTGTAGCCGCTTCGCTGTGCGAAGCGTTCGAGAGCGCGACCTGATGTTCGGCGCTTCGCACAGCGAAGCGGCTACAGAAGACGCTTTTTCCCGAGGGCGCGTTCGATCTTCCCGAGCGGCAGGCAATTCATCACGTCGTCTTTCGTCAGCCATCCTTTGCGGGCAACACCGACGCCGAACCAGAGTTCCTGCAATCGTTCGATGCCATGCGCGTCGGGATTGATGACGCACTTTACTCCTTTTTCCTTGGCCAAGGGCCACCAGCGCCAGTCAAGGTCGAGACGCTTTGGGGCGGCGTTGATCTCAATCCAGGTGCCAGTTTCAGCGGCGGCCTCGATAATGGCGGGAATGTCGATTGCGTACGGATCGCGTCTCAACAGGAGGCGGCCGGTCGGATGCGCCAGCATGGTCACGTGCGGATTTTGCAGGGCGCGAATGACCCGCTTGGTCATCTCGGCTTCGGAAAGCGTAAAGGCCGAGTGGATCGAAGCGACGACGTAATCGAGTTCGGCAAGAAGTTCATCCGGAAAATCGAGCGATCCGTCCCGAAGAATATCGCACTCGACTCCGGCAAAGAGGCGAAAGTTTTCGAACTGCTCATTGAGCTTCCGGATCATCGCGATCTGAACGCGCAACCGCGCTTCATCGAGACCGCGCGCCTGGATCGAGCTGCGACTGTGATCGGCGATCCCGAGATATTGCAAACCAAGCTCCTGCGCCGCCGCCGCCATTTCTTCGAGGGAATTGCGCCCGTCGCTCGCCGTGGTGTGGCAATGGAATGTGCCGCGAAGGTTGTCCGCTTCGAGCAACCGAGGGAGCTTTCCCGCAGCCGCCGCTTCAAATTCGCCGCAGTTCTCGCGCAGCTCCGGTGGAATGTAATCGAGGTCGAGTGCGCGATAGAGATCGGCTTCCTCGCGAATGACCGGAATCTTTTGCGGCTTCCGCTTTTGCTTCGCCGCGGGCTCGACCGGCGCTTCGCCCAGCCGATATTCGTTCAACGTCCATCCGCGCTGGAGCGCGCGACTGCGGACGACGACATTGTGCTCCTTGCTCCCGGTAAAATAATTCAGCGCGAACGGATATTCGGCCGTAGTCACAACCCGCAGGTCGCATTGGATTCCGGAACGCAACCGGACACTCGATTTCGTCGGCCCGTGCGCGATGACCGATTCGACGAGCGGATGCTGAACGAACATCGCCGAAATTTCCGTGGGCGCCTTTGTCGCGACGATAAAATCGAGATCGCGCACAATCTCCTTCTGCCGCCGATAACTGCCGGCGATGCAGACGTGAAGCGCCTCCGGATGGGCGCGCAGGTCGTCCTGTAACTGTTCCGCTTCCACTGCGATCTTCCCGAGCGAGAACGACCCCGCGTATTTTTGGCGCTCGTCGATCGCACGGCAGAGTTTCTCCTGTGTCGTTTTGCCAAAGCCGGGTAAATCCGCGACCCGACCGGCGACGCATGCTTCGTGCAGTTGCGCGATTGAGCTGACCTGCAATTTCTCGTGGAGCGCCTTGATCTTTTTCGCGCCCAGTCCCGGCAGCGAAAATAATTCGAGAATGTCCGCCGGAAATTCCGCGCGCAGTTCGTCAAAGAACTTCAGCGAGCCGGTCTCCACCAGCTCCTTGATCTTCGCCGCGATCGCTTTGCCGATTCCAGGAATCTTTTCCAGGACCTCTTCGTTCGCGAGATCGCCGATGTTGCCGCCCCACGTTTCCAAAGACCGCGCCGCGTTAACGTAAGCGCGAATCTTGAACGGATTTTCGCCCTTCAGTTCGAGGAGTGTCGCGATCTTCTCCAGCACGTCCGCGATCGTCGCTTTGTCCATCGATTCACTCTTAGCGCGAAATCAAACGCCGTCGATTTCGGAAGAGCTCACACAAAGGGCACAAAGGGACACCACGACTTGCTTCTCCTTTGTGAACCTTCGTGCCCTTTGTCTGAGGCTTTTCTACATCCTTCCGCGTTTCTTGTAGAACTTGTAGCGGGCGATGATCGAATCGACGTACTTGCGCGTCCCGGGGAAATCGATGTTATCGAGAAACGTTTTCGCCGGGACCATCTTCGTGTCGTCGCCGCCAGCCCAGCGCAGGGCGCGACTCGCGCCGGCATTATATTCGGCGAGCGCGAACGGCATCGGATTCGGCTGGTTCTGCCAATGCTCGATCGCCCGGCGCAAATACCAGGTGCCCGCTTCCAGGTTCGTTTTCGCGTCGAACAATTCTTCCACGCGGAAATTCTCCACTTTCGTTTCCCGGGCCCATTCGCCAGCCGCCTTTTCACTTACCTGCATCAACCCGCGTTCGCCCGCGGTGCCGAACTTCTGGGCGTCGAACCGGCTCTCGCGCCAGACGACCGCTTTCACCAGCATCGGATCGAGCTGATGCTCGGCCGCGACGGTCCGAATGAGCGCGTCGTGTTTTTGGAATCGGGCCGGGCTGACGAATTCGTAGAGCGTGTAGAGCGGATCGCCCGATCTCATCGAGAGATAAGCCACACCGGCCGCTCCGGCGAGAAGCAGGCAAATGATCAGTTTGAAAAGGAATCGGGCCATGCGGTGGCGGCTCGTGCTCGAAAAAGTTTCGTGGGAAAGTAATCGATCACGAGCAGGAGCACCAGCCTACGCTAGGCTACGGCGTGGCAGGCCAGCCTAGGCTAGGCTACGGCGTGGCAGGCCAGCCTGCGCTAGGCTACGGCCTGGCAGGCGAGCACGATTACGATGAGCGAACCGATGTCCAAACCTCCCTACGCCCGCGTCATCATCGATCGTTCGATCCATCGCGAGCTCGATTACGGCGTGCCGGAATTGTTGGCAGAGAAAATCGGAATCGGGTCGCGGGTGCGGGTGCCGTTTCGGGAACGGTCGGCGCTCGGAACGGTGGTTGGGTTGCTGGAAGAATCGGAGGCGCAAGGCATCCGGCCAATTGAAGCGCTCGTCGGCGACGCGCCGATTCTGAGCGAGAAGCTGATCGAACTCGCGCGCTGGATGGCGGTCTATTACTGCTGCCCGATCGAAACGGTCATGCGGAGTTTGTTGCCGCAAGTGATCCGGCGCGCGGAGGTTGGTTGGAAAAAGCAGTTGTTCGTTAGCGCGGCGAAGGAAATTGCAGCGGACGAGATCGAGAAACTTCGTCGGCGCGCGCCGAAGCAGGCGGAGTTGTTGGAAGCGGTCTCGAAATTGCAGAAGCCGATTGCCGCGGCGGAATTGCTGCGCCAGACGTCGCTGGATAACCAGACGTTGCGAGCGCTGGAGAAGCGAGGGTTTGTGATCCTGCGAGAGGAAGCCGTCGCGCGAGATCCGCATGCGGACGAGCAATTCATCGCTTCAACCGACCTGACGTTGAACGAGGAGCAGGCGGCCGCCTTGGCAGCGGTCGAAGAAGCGCTCGCGGCTCCGGAAAAAGCGAAGCCGATCCTGCTTCATGGCGTGACCGGCAGCGGGAAGACGGAGATTTATCTGCAAGCCATTCAAGCGACCCTCGGGCGCGGGAAAACCGCGATCGTGCTCGTTCCGGAAATCTCGCTCACGCCGCAAACCGTTGAGCGTTTCAAGAGCCGCTTCGCCGAGACGCAGGAAATGGTCGCGGTTTTGCATAGCCATTTATCCGAGGGCGAGCGTCACGATGAATGGCACAAGATCCACGCCGGCCGGGCCCGGATCGTGGTCGGGGCGCGGAGCGCGGTGTTCGCGCCGCTCGAAAATCTCGGGCTCATCGTCGTCGATGAGGAACACGAGACTTCTTACAAACAGGAGGACGCGCCGCGGTATCACGCCCGCGATGTCGCGGTCGTGCGGGCGAAACTCGAAGGTTGCGCGGTATTGCTCGGCACTGCCACGCCGTCCCTCGAGAGCTATTACAACGCGACCCAGAACAAGTACCGGTTGCTTAAGCTCACCCAGCGCGTGGACAACTGTCAGATGCCGTTGATGCGGATCGTCGATCTGCGTCTCGAACGGCGAAAAGAAAAAGTGGCTGCGATCCTCTCGGAAAAATTACGATCCGCGATCACGGCCCGGCTCGAGAAGCACGAGCAGACCATTTTGTTCCTGAACCGTCGCGGCTTTTCCACCTCGCTCCTTTGCAGCAACTGCGGTGAAGCGCGCGATTGTCCGAATTGCAGTGTCGCCCTCACCTTTCATCGCGGCGCGGCGCGACTGACCTGCCATCTCTGCGGACATACCGCGGCGGTGCCGAAAAAATGCCCGGCCTGCTCGCAGGATGCGCTGATTTATTCCGGATTCGGCACGGAGAAAGTGGAAGCGAACGTGGTCCATCTTTTTCCCGGCGCGAATGTGCGGCGGATGGACGCTGATTCGATGTCGCGGAAGGACGCTTATCGAGAAACGCTCCACGCTTTTCGCGCCGGGAAGATCGACATTCTCGTCGGCACCCAAATGATCGCGAAGGGACTTCATTTCCCGAATGTGACGCTCGTCGGGATCATCAACGCCGATCTCGCCCTGCACATGCCGGATTTCCGCGCGGGCGAACGGACGTTTCAGCTGCTCACCCAGGTTGCCGGCCGGGCGGGCCGAGGCGAAACGCCAGGAGAAGTTTTCGTTCAAACCTACACACCGTTCAGTCCCTCGATTCAATTCGCGCGTCATCACGATTTCGCCGGCTACTTCGAGCAGGAACTCGAATTTCGGGAACGCTGCGATTTCCCACCGTTCAAGCATGTGGTCCTAATCACCGTGCGGTCGGCTCACGAGGGTCGCGCGAAGTTGTCCGCCGAAACAATCGCGCGCCGGTTGAAGGAAGCCTTGCCGCCCGAGTTCATTCTTAGCGCGCCGTCTCCCGCGCCGCTGGAAAAGTTACAGGGGCAATTTCGTTTCCACATTCTCATGCGCGGCGAAGCGATCATGCGCCTGAGCCGTCTGGTCCGCGAGACGTTGGATAAGCTCCCCTTGCCCGAAGACGTAGTCGCCGCGGTCGACGTCGATCCATATCAATTGCTGTAGCAACGTCTCTCTGGCGTTTCGCACAGCGAAGCGGCTACAGAAGATCAGATGCGATCAATCGGAATTATTTCGCCGGCGAAGGGCCAATCATCCGCATTCTCAACGAAGTCGGCGCGAACTGGATTGTCGCGAACGTAATTCCATTTCTGCGCGTAGCTTTCTTCATTGCGCAGAACGTGATCGAAAAACCGTCGCTGCCAAATCTTCTGTAGCCGTCGCCCTGCGGGCGACGCCGTGGCGGCTAGCGCTTTCTCCAAGCATTGCTTCAACATCCCGATCCATCGCCCCAGTTCGAAATCATTGGGACCGCAGATAAACAAATGAATGTGATCCGGCATGATTACGTATCGGCCCACGGCGATACCGTGTTCTTCGTAAGCGCGTCTAGAGAAACGCACGAACGCATCGTTGACGGCATCAGTCGCCAGAAGCGCTCGCCGCTGATATGTGCAAATCGTTACAAAGAAGACCGGATTGCTCGGGAAGAGCCGGTCGAGCGCTGGAGGAACGTTAGGATATTTGTTCATCGGAGGAAGCGAACATCATGATCGGGGACGAATGTGAAGCAACGCCGCTCTTGCGCTTCGCACAGCGAAGCGGCTACAGAAGAGCCCTGTGCGCGACGCCGCGCTTCACGGTCGGACCGTCATGGGGGGATTGCTTATTGCGGCATTTGATTTAGCTCTAGAACCCGCATGACAAGGTTCACGATGTCGCTCGCTCTTGGCGCGTTGCTTCTGACGGGTTGCCGAAAGAACGCGGCGACGGGTGGCGCGTCGAACAAGATCCGAGTCGGCTATATCGGGCTGACTTGTGAAGCGCCGATTTTCAGCGCGGTCGAGAACGGGTTCTTTAAGGAGGAAGGCCTCGACGTCGAATTAGTGAAATGCGAATGGGCGAACTACAAAGACGTGCTCGCGCTCGGCGGCTTCGACATCACGCATCATCTGGTGATGTATTTTCTCAAGCCAATCGAGCAGGGGCTCGACGTGAAGTTCACCGCGGGCATCCATAAGGGTTGCCTCCGCGTCCAGGCATCGTCGAAGGGCGAGATCCGCACGGTCGCGGATTTGCGTGGCAAACGAATCGGCGTGCCCGGAATGGGAACGCCGCCATTTATTTTTGCGAATCGTGTTCTCGGCGCGAACGGAATTGATGCGAGTAAGGAAGTAAGCTGGCGGGTGTTCCCGGCCGGCGAGCTCGGACTCGCGCTGGATAAGGGCGAAGTCGATGCGGTTGCGGACTCGGAGCCGATTGGAAGCTTGCTCCTGGCCGACGGAAAAGTGCGCAACGTCGCCGATCAAGCGGCCGACATGCCCTACAAGGATGAGTACTGCTGCGCGGTGATCGTGAACGGGAAATACCTGGCCGGGCATCCGAAAGAATCCGCTGCGGCGACACGCGCACTGTTGAAAGGCGCGAAATGGGTGGAGACAAATCCAGCAGCCGCGGCGCGATTGTCCGTCGAGAAAAAATATCTGGCATCGAATCCTGAGTTAAACACGGTCGCGATCTCGCATTTGCGTTATGTCCCCAGCGTTTCCGGCGCCGACAACGCAGTGAAATCCGCGGCTGCCGAAATGAAAGTGGCGGGCATGCTCAGTCCGACCACCGATGTCGCGGCCCTGGCGGAAAAAGCATTCGTTCATCTCGACGGCATTTCCGATCAATGGCTCGACAGTTTGCAGGTCGAGAAAGTCGCCGGCGGACAGGTGCCGCCCGATCAGGATATCCGGCTTTACGCGGAGATGATCCTGTCTGATACGCAGGAGTCATGTTGCAAAAAGCCAGCGGTCGCAGCCCAGAAATAGTTCAATCGAGAACGGACGCGACCCTGGGCGATGTCGCGGCGGAACTTGAAACGAAACGGTGGCGGACGTGGCTGCCGGTCCCGGTGGCGAACCTGATTTGCCTGGCGGTGCACTGGCTCGTGTCGAAAACGGAGCCGCCGGTAGAAACGCGTTCGTATTTCGTGTTTCTCTTAAACTTTCTCGCGATCTCGTTTCTTCTCGCGATCGCGCAATTATGGTTGCCCGCGCTGAGACGGCGAATGCGACACGCGGGACCGATCTTCGCCGCGGCCCTCCTTACATTGTGCGCCTGGGAACTAATAACGACAGGCTTTCGCTTGCTCCCGCTGCCATACTTCCCGAGCCCGGCCGGTGTTTTCCAAAGTCTGATCAACGATCGCGCGCTGCTGTTCGACAGCACCTGGCATTCGCTCGTCTTGTTGCTCGGCGGTTACGCGCTCGGCGTGATCGCGGGATTGATCAGCGGGATTTGCATCGGGTGGTCGACGCAGGTCCGCTATTGGGGAATGCCGGTCCTGAAAATCGTAGGCCCGATTCCCGCCACCGCCTGGATTCCGCTCGCCATGGTCGTCTCGCCTTCCGCAATTTTTTCCGCGGCCGCGCTGATCGCGCTCGCCGTCTGGTTTCCGGTCACGATGCTGACGGCATCCGGAATTTCGAACACGCGCGCTTCGTACCTCGACGTCGCCCGCACACTCGGTGCGGGCCGCTCGTATCTGATTTTTCGTGTCGCGATCCCGGCAGCGTTGCCGAGCATTTTCATCGGCCTGTTCATGGGACTTGGCGCGTCGTTCCTGACGCTCGTCGTTGCGGAAACCGTTGGCGTAAAATCAGGCCTCGGCTGGTACGTGAGCTGGGCCCAGGGCTGGGCGGAATACGGAAAAGTTTTCGCCGCGCTTGTGATCATGGCGGCGTTCTTCTCCACGATCATGACGGCGCTCTTTAAAGTGCGCGATCGTGTGTTGGTCTGGCAAAAGGGAGTCATCAAATGGTAGCGGCGGCTGGAACAGATGCGTCGTCGCTTCGCGTCCACGAGGTCACGAAGAGTTTCCCGGTTCCGGAGGATTCGGCCGCGCGCCGACTCGCGCTCGATGGGGTTTCGCTTTCAATGGGCGCCGGCGAGTTGGTGTCGCTGGTCGGTCCGAGCGGCTGCGGGAAGTCGACGCTGTTGCGGCTCATTGCCGGGCTCGATTTGCCGGATTCGGGCGAACTGATGGTCGGCGCTGAGTCAATCACCGGGCCGAACGCGGAACGCGGGCTGGTGTTCCAGGATCCAAATTTGTTTCCCTGGTTAACGGTGCGGCGAAATATCGAAGCCGGTCTGGTGGCGCGCCACGTCCTGAGTGAGAAACGACACGAGGTCGACGAATTCATGAGACTCGTTGGACTGGAAAGTTTTCCCGGCGCGTATCCGCATCATCTTTCCGGGGGAATGGCGCAACGGGTCGCGCTCGCTCGCGCGCTGATCAATCATCCGAAGGTCCTGCTTCTCGACGAGCCGCTCGGCGCGCTTGACGCGTTTACCCGGATGCGGATGCAGGACGAAGTGCTCCGTCTTTGGCAGGCCCGCCGGACAACGATGCTTCTCGTGACGCACGACATCGATGAAGCGATTTACATGAGCGATCGCATCGTCATCATGACGCAACGGCCCGGGCGAATCGAGCGGGTGATCCCCGTGAATCTGCAACGGCCACGCGATCGGAGCAGCGCCGAGTTTCTGCAATTACGGAGCGAGATTCTGGAGCTGCTCCATTTCGCCGGCGGCGCGGCGACCGAGAGCCGCACCTGAAAATGCGGTCATCCCGAGGCTGGCGCAGCGCGCCGAGGGACCTCTCAAGCGCTCAATCGCTTCCGCGAAACAAGACGCGCATTTCGTCGGTGTGCGCGCATTCTTTCGCGGTAGCGGAACTTTCAAGTGAGAGGTCCCTCGGCGCGCTGCGCCAGCCTCGGGATGACACGCAGTTCCATCCCGTTAAAAAACTTCCACCCGCCCCGGGCCGCTGCGTATCATCGCGCCCTGCGCCATGGACGAAACCGAGGGAAAGTTAAGTTCGGGTGAACCGCTGAGCGTCGCACAGCTTCTCGAGTATTTGCCCGCGCTGAAGGAAGTCGCAGCGGCGCAGCTCGAGAAATACGCGAAGGGCGCCGCCGTTTTGCACCGTTACCGCAAGGGGGAAGTCGTTTGCGTCGAGGGCGAATTCGGGTCGACCGCCTATTACATCGTTTCCGGTACGGTCGACATTTCGATTCAGAATCCGCTCGCGCATCTTCGCACCAGGCCGGCTGCAGGATTGTTCGGCCGAAGCATGGCGCGCATGAAAAGTTTCCTGCTCAACGATGGCCAGGACAAGCGCGCGGAAGCGCACGAGCGCAAATTCATCGGGATCGACGCGAACGTCGATCTCCCGATGAGCAAACCGATCGCGGAACTCGGGCCGGGCGAATTGTTCGGCGAAATGACCTGCCGCACTTTTCAGCCCCGTTCGGCGACGGTAATCGCGCGCGAGGAGTGCGTGATGGTCGAAATGCTGCGCGTCATCCTCGACATGCTCGTCGGGACACGCCAGATCTCCGAGGCTTCAAAATCGATGTCGAAAGCCTTGAAGGCGCCGACGTTCAAAGGCACGTCGTTCAAGGCGGAGCTCGACGAAAAATACCGGCAGCGCTCGCTCGAGACGCATCTGCGCAGCGTCCCGCTCTTCGGCAGCGTCGGCGACGAGTTCCTGAAATATTTGAAGGAGAAAGTCGAACTCGTCTCCTACAACCAGAACGACGTGATCTGCAAGGAAGGCGAGGACGCGGATGCGTTTTATCTCATTCGTTCCGGCATGGTCCGCGTCTCGCAAGCGATGCCCGGCGGCGAAATGGTCCGGACTTATTTGAGCCGCGGCGAATACTTCGGCGAGATCGGATTGCTCCGCTCGATCAAACGAATTGCGACCTGCACTGCGCTCGATGCCGCAGACGTAGTTAAAGTTCCCGGTGCCGAATTCAATTTGATGCTGGAGAAATTCCCGGGCGTTCGTGCTCAACTCGAACCCGTAGCTGAAGCGCGCATGGCGGCGACGCGGAGCCGGGTGGCGCCGGCCGGCCTGGGGCTCGATGACTATTTGAACCAGGGCCTTTTCGAAGCGCAGAACTTGTTGCTCATCGATCTCGACAACTGCACTCGCTGCGACGCCTGCGTCCAGGCTTGCGCGAAAGCGCACGACGGCGTGTCGCGTCTTCTCCGTGACGGCCTGCGCTACGACCACTTCCTTGTGGCGACGGCGTGCCGTTCCTGCCGCGATCCGCTTTGCATGACGCAATGCCCGGTCGGCTCGATCCGGCGGAAAGAAAATCTTGAGATCATCATCGAGGATTGGTGCATCGGCTGCGGGAAATGCGCCGAGCTTTGTCCTTACGGCAACATCAACATGCACCCGCTCGAAGTGACGAAGGAAGTCCGGACCGAAGTGAAATCTCCGAACCCGAACATCCCGCCGACGGTGAAGATCGAGAAAAAGAAATCGACGACTTACAAGGCGAACACCTGTGATCTTTGCACGCAGCTATCGGTGCCGAGCTGCGTTTATGCGTGTCCCCACGACGCCGCGAAGCGGGTCGATCCGCAGCGTTTCTTCGGCGACGCCCTCGAGATGCAGAACAAGCTTTTCGACGACAAATGGACTCCGGCGCGCAGATATGAAACCCATCACACTCACTGACGTGAGAAATTCCAAATCCCAAGCTCCAAATCCCAAAGAAGAGAAGATCGTGTCACCCACTGATCACGTTTGGAATTTGGTTATTGGGATTTGTTTGGGACTTGGGATTTGGCCTTTGGGATTTTAACCCAATGCGGATCAACAATTGGAAACACGTTCCGTGGATCGTTTTCGTTTTGCTCGCGACGATTGCGGCCTGCATTCTTTACGTCGCCAATTTCTATCCGGCGTCGTTGCCGGCATGGCTCCGTCTTCCGCCGTCGCTGATTCAAAGTCCGACCGAACATCACACGGTCGGTGGCACCCCGCTCGGGCTTTGGTTCGGCTCGATCTCGCTCGCGATTTTTATTTTCGCGATTCTGCTCAGCTTGCGAAAAAAAATTCCGCTCTGGCGCGTCGGCACGGTGCAACGCTGGCTCCGCGCGCATATCTGGCTCACCATCCTCACCATTCCGCTCGTGATTCTGCACAGCGGTTTCCGGCTCGGCGGACCGATGACGACGCTTCTGATGGTGCTCTACGCGATCGTGATGATCAGCGGATTTTACGGGCTCTTTCTGCAACACATCATGCCGCGCCTGATGAAGGAGCGGTTGCCTGCCGAGACGGTCTTCGAACAGATTCCGCACATTCGTTCCCAACTCGCGATTGCTGCTGAAAAGATGCGCGACTCGTTCAAAGCCGCGCCGCCGAAAAAACCCGACGCTGGCGCGCCGGCACCAAGCCCTGCAAAAACTGCCACCGTTGCGGGCCCGGTGATGGCTTCAACCAAAGGCGAGCTAAGTACGCCTGCCGCTCGCGCGAAGTCCGCGACCGGTTCTCCCGAGATTGCCGCGCCGGTGGTCGCCGCCGCTGAAGCGCCTGCGGCAAAGACTCTGGAATCGGCGGCTGTGGTTCCTCCATCCGTTCCAAACGCAGCGGTCACCCCGGCGGCGCCGAAGCCAGAAACAATTGGAACGCCAACCGCGCGGGTGCAAAGCGATCCGCCGGGCGCACCGGTGGCTCGCGCCGAAATTCCGCCCGGCGATCAACCGGCGCCCTCGCCTCCGGTTGCTCCGGCCGCATCCCCGCTACCCGCGCCAACTCCGGCGCCAGTTCCGAAACCGCCCGCGTCACCCGTTGCGAAACCAGCTGCTGCCGCGGCACCAGCAAAACCTGCGGCCAAGCCAGCCCCGCCACCTGATCCCGCTTCAGAGGCGGTCCTCGTGGAATTCATCGAGCGCCAGATTCTTCCTTATCTCCACGCTGGCCGGGGCGATCGGATGCGTTTGAACAATCCGCGTTTCTCCGATGACACGTTTCGTTTCGTCAAGTTGCGCGTCGCCGAAGGCTACCGGAGCCGAGTCGAAGAAATCCAAGCCTGGTGCGACGAACGGCGGATGCTGGATCTCCAGGTGCGGCTGCACCATTGGCTTCACGGCTGGCTCTTCGTCCACGTCCCTTTTTCGTTTTTGCTCGTGATGCTCACCATCTGGCACGCCGCCGTCACGTTGTTCTACTACTGATGACCTCTGCGTTCTTACTCTTACTCTTACTCTTGCTCTTACTCGGTCTTTTTGGAGCAGGAGTAAGAGAAAGAGCAAGAGGAAGAGGAAGACGCTAACCATGGCCACGCCGGGACGAACGCAAAAGCAGATCGCGGAGCGGTACAAGGGGAACCTCGGCTATTACAAAAGGAAGCATCCATGGCGGGTCGCGCGTTTCTGCGCAACGTTCGTCGCCATTGTCGGCGGGCTCGCCGCGATCCTGATTTATCAAGACCGGATCTTTCGGCGGCAAGCGGACGAGGAATTTTTTAGCTCAGGAAAACTATCGAGCCACCACGCGAAGTACGAACAGGATTGCACCCAGTGCCATGACAAGAACGCGGCGATGGGCAATGACCTGACGCTGACGAAATTCAAAACGGTCGTCAAAGACCGGTTTCATCACGGCCTCGATTTCAAGTCGATCGATCTGAAGTGCCAGCAGTGTCACGAGGCGAATCCGCCCTTCGGCACCGCAAAGAAATACGATCTGCACGAGCCGAATGTCGTCGAGAATCGTTCCTGTTCGATTTGCCATCAGGAACATCTCGGGCCCGGTCCGATGAAGCAGGTGGCCGATCTGCAGTGCGCTTCCTGCCATAACGACCGCGGAATTATGGACGCGTCGGCGCAAAAAGGCGCGACGATGCCGCCCGATGTTTTTCATCTGAGATCGCATCCGGTGCAGCAGATCGTTTTCGAAATGCCGCGGCCGGCGCGCGGTTACACAGCCGTGTTTCCTTCCTTTGTCGATGCGCATCCGGAGTTTCAGTTGATCCGGGACAAGGCGCGCGATCCGGATGTCCTGCGCTTCAATCACCAGCGGCATTTTGGAAACGACATTCCGCCGGTGAACGGACAAAAGCTCGACTGCAATTACTGTCACAAACCGGAGCCGGATGGCCGCTTCTATCAGCGAATTAGTTTCGCCGCGAACTGCCAGCCGTGTCACGCGCTCCTCTTCGACAAGAACAACCCGCAGCTCCATTTGCCGCATGGGGATGTGAATCTCGTCCGAACATTTTTGCGAACGTTACCCGCGCAGTACGCGAATTTTGCCCGCTTCCCGAACCAAGGCACCGGTCGTTACGCCGACGTGAAAACGTACGTCGCGCAACAAATGAACCAGCTCCGTCTCCAGTTTGGGAGCGACGCGGAATTCGAGCGCGCCGTTTTTTTCGAGACCGATCCTTACAAACCGCATCAGCAAACCGCGGCGGCGACCCGCGGAAACTTTGCCGGCTGCGCTTTTTGCCATGAAGTGAAAACCGCGGCGGGCGGCGCGCCGGTGGTGACCAAACCGATTCTGGTCGATCGCTGGATGTCACAGGCGCACTTTAACCACGCCAAACACGCGAGCGTGAAATGCGACGATTGCCATCATGCCAGCCAAAGCCGCGACACCACAGACGTGTTGATGCCAGCAAAGGCGAGCTGCATCACGTGCCACAGTCCGCAGGGCAGAGTGGCTAGCGATTGCATCACCTGCCACAACTACCACGCGCCGGGACAGGTGGTGAAAGTGGAAGTGCACGCCGACGCGCAGCAAGCGGCGTTCAAACAATTGCTGCTGGGCAGTCGTTAGGCCGCGCTTCGTGCGGCGGAATCTCTTTGGGTCGTCAGCTTTTCGATCTCGGCGCGCAGCCGGTCCCAGTCGACCGGTTTGGTGATGTGCGCCGCGAATCCTGCGGCCGCGCTCGCAGTCACGTCGTCGTCTGTTCCGAATCCACTCAAGGCGATGCCTTTCATCCCCTGGGTCTCACGTAGCGCCTTCATTAGGTCGAGTCCGCTTCCATCGGGCAGGCCGACATCGCTGATGAGAAGATCGAATGGTCGCGATCCAGCGAGGGTGCGGGCTTCACCCACGGTGCCTGCGTGGCTGACATCGAATCCGGCGTTGCGCAAGATCCGGCCGAGAACGCGCGCGGTGTCCTCGTGATCTTCGACCAGCAAAATCTGGACGTGCTTCATCCGAAGCGGTTCGCTTTCGAGGAAGAGGACTGGTCCTTCCAGCATCGACGTTTCCATCGCGTTGAGCGTGACGGTGAATTTTGCGCCGCGCCCTTTTCCTGCGCTGTGGGCCACGATCGTGCCCCGGTGCAGATCGATGACGCGTTTGGAGATCGCGAGCCCGAGGCCGAGACCGCCGTACTTGCTGGTGATGGTGCCGCCGCCCTGCTCGAAGGCGTCGAAAATGCGCGGCATCACTTGCGGCTCGATTCCGATTCCGTTATCCGAAACCTCGATGAAGATCTCGTGGGCTTCGTTGTTCCAGGTCGAGATTTCGATGCGCCCGCCCTCGGGCGTGAACTTCGCGGCGTTTTTCACGAGGTTCCAAAACACCTGTTGCAACCGCGCCGGGTCCGCCCAGCAATGGTGCTCGCGGGCGTTGAAGTGCCGGACCACCTGGATCTTTTTCCCGACCAGATCGCCTGCTGAAATGCCGAGCGCGTGCTCGAGGGTGGCGTGAACGTCGACGGCGTCATTGTGGAGTTCGAGTTTTCCGTGCGCGATCCGTGTCAGATCCAGCAAGTCGTCGATGAGGAGCGCTTCGAGTTCGACGTTGCGATGAAGAACTTCGAGATCGTGTCGCAGGTCGTCGCTTAGATCCGGTTCTCGCCTGAGCGAGGCGATGGTCATGAGGACGGGCGTCAAGGGCGTGCGCAGCTCGTGCGAGAGCATGGCCAGGAAACGGTCCTTCGCGCGATTCGCTTCCTCGGCCTCATTTTTCGCACGTTGCAACAGGATCTCCGCATTTTTTCGGTCCGTGATGTCCACCATCGTGCCGATGAACCGCGTCACCTTGCCGTTCGCGTCGAGAATGGTTCGGCCACGTTCCGCCACCCATCGTTCGTTGCCATCCGCGATCCCGATCGTTCGATATTCGATGTCGAAACGACCGGTGCTCCCTGGTCGTCGAACTCGCTCGACCGTTTCATGCACGATGTGGCGATCGTCCGGATGAACGCCGTCGAGATAAGTTTCGTAGGTAACTCTCACTTCCGGCGGAATTCCAAACATCTGCCGGCTGCGATCCGAAAGCTGCAGTTCGCCGGTGCTCGGGAAAAAATCGAACGTGCCGATGTCTGCCGCCTCGGTCGCGAGCTGAAGGCGTTCCTGGCTTTCGCGCAATTTCGCTTCCCGCTCCTGCGCCAGCGCCTCCTTTTTCTTCTGATCGGTGATGTCCGCGCGGAAAATGACGATCCCGTCCTTGCTCGGATAAATCCGGGTGTCCAACCAGCGGCCCCAGGGAGCGTAGAAGAAATCCCCGTGCGCCGGTTGCCGCGTCTTCATGACCTGCTGGCAACGCTCGTAAAATTCTCCATTCACGGCGTTGGGAAAAATTTCCCAGATCACCCGGCCCAGAATCTTCTCTTTAGGAATGCCGGCCAGCTCCGCGACCCGATCGTTTACGAAGGTGTAACGAAATTCGGAATCGAGAGCGGAAAACGCGTCGCTGATTCCGGCCAGCACGGTCTCGCGTTGCTCGATCAGGTCGCGGACTTCGTATTGTCGACGCCGGGAGCGCAACGCGACCTGCAAGGTGCTTACCAAAGTGACGGCCTGGAGCGGTCGTTCCAGCAGGGTGACGTTTGCGGTTGGCCCAAAAATTTCGAGCGCGCGGCGGCTCATCTCGTCTCCGCCGCCACTGGTGGTAAGAAGAATCAGGGGGACGTCGGACCACGGCGGCTGTTGTTCAAGTTGATCCAGCAGCGCTGGAATATCGGAAGCGACCAGGGCTTCGGCGGCGACCAGAATGGCGTGAGTCGTCTCGTCGAATCGCTCGGCGACTTCACTCACCCGCTGGCAGATCGTCGTGCCGATCCCCGCCTGCTCGAGGGCCCGGGCGGCGAGCGCGGCATCCTGGCCAAGAGGCGCGGCGATCAGAACGGCGCCGCTGGAGTGATCACCTTTTTTTCTTTTCATTGACGCGGCGAGCAGGGGCGCGTCGCCGTTTCTCTTGTTTTTTATCGACCAGCATTGGAACGCCGGTCAAAACCCCGCGAAACGCGTCGAGTGGCGGACCGACCCGGATTCCGCTCTTGTCGATGAAGAGCTCGCGGATCGTATGCTCGTGTTTGCCCGTCCGCTTCTTGATGACGGACAAGGCCTTGTGAACGGCTCCGTCGGCTTCGAAAAATCGAAACATCAGCACGGTATCGGCGAGATAAGTGACGTCGATCGGGCTCGTAATCTGCCCCATCAAACCGCTCGGAGCGACGACGATCATCGTCACCACGCCTTGCTGGTTCAGGTAGGTGATCAACTCGTGCAGCTGAAGATTGACGAAGCGTTCTTCCCCCATCGAATGGAGGTACCCATTCAGGCTATCGATGTAGACCACCTTCGCGCCTTCCTCCTCCACCGCGCACCGAATCCGGGTGGTCAGTTCGCCCGGCGACAATTCTGCGGGATCAATCTGCGTGACCGTCACCGTTCCTTTTTCCACAAGACGGTCGAGACCAAAATCCAGCCCGGCGGCACGGGCAAAGAGGACCGGGAGACTTTCATCGAAAGTGTAAATGGCCACTTTTTCACCATCGAGGGCCGCCTTGATCGCGTAGGTCAGCGCGATGTTCGATTTTCCAGATCCAGGAGGTCCCGAGAAGAGAGTGGCCGTTCCCCGCTGCAAACCGCCGCCCAGGAGTTCATCCAGATTAGAAAGGCCCGAGCTCAGATTGTCATTCACGAAATTCCGGTGGTGCTCAGCCGCCACCAACCGCGGGAAAATTTTAATGCCGCCGGTCTCGATGACGTAATCATGGTAGCCGCCGCGATAGGTTATGCCGCGCACCTTTTGCACGGTGAGCCGTCGCCGGGCTCCGCCGTATTCCGGCGCGAGTTGCTGCAGGACCAGAACGCCGTGAGCAAGACTTAGAACGTGACTGTCAGGACCGTCCACGCTGCTGTCATCGAGAAGCAGAGTCGTGCAATTCTGGCCGGCGAAATATTGTTTGAAGGACAGAATCTGCCGCCGATATCGGAGCGCGTCATGCGAAAGCAAACGCAGCTCAGACAACGAATCGAAAGCGCAACGGCTCGGTCTTACTTTGTCGACTGCTTCGAGAAGCAGTTTGGTTGTCTCCGTCAGTTCGACTTCGGAAGCGTGAAACAGCGTGTTTTGGGCGGAAGCGGACAATTGCTTTTCGATCGCGGACAGCTCAACGATCTCGACATCGTCCAGCGACCAGCCGTGGGAATGCGCTACTTCCTCAACTTCTTCCCGCGTTTCGGAGAGACTGATGTAAAGGACCTTTTCGCCGTTGCGGGCGCCGTCGAGAAGAAATTGGAGCGCCAGCGTCGTCTTGCCGCTGCCTGGTTGACCTTGAATCAGATAAAGCCGGCGAGCCGGCAGGCCGCCCCCGAGAATGTCGTCCAGTCCGGCGATTCCGGTCTTCACTCGCGAATTGTTCGCGTCGTTTTTTTTGCTCACAGACCGACGATTCTACGGAGAGAACGGAATTCGCGCTACAAGAATAGCGATTCCAACGTGCCAAAACCGGCATTTCTTGAATGCCGTCCCGACCGCATGATCTTGGTCGATGCCGGCTGGGCTCGAAATCAATCTCGTCGTTCCCGATCTCTGGCAGCAGGAGGCAGTGCGGGCGCTGCGCGAAGAGAAAGACGTCGTCGTTCAGGCGCCGACCGGCTCGGGCAAGACATACATTTTCGAGCTGCTCTATCCGTCGCTGAAGGGGCAGGCGATCTTCACGGTGCCGACCCGCGCTCTGGCCAACGACAAGCTCGCGGAATGGCGGGCCCGCGGTTGGGACGTCGGGATCGCGACCGGCGATCTGGCGTTGAATCTCAATGCGAAAATTTTGGTCGCCACGCTGGAAACGCAACGCGCCCGTTTTCTCCGTCGCGACGGTCCCAAGCTGCTCGTCGTCGACGAATACCAGATGATCGCCGATCCGGTCCGCGGCGTGCATTACGAGCTCGCGCTCGCCCTCGCGCCGCCGCACACGCAGCTGCTTCTCCTCAGCGGTAGCGTGCAAAACCCACAGGACGTCGTTGCCTGGCTTCGCCGAATCGGCCGCAATCCCGTCCTGATCTCGCATGAGGAACGCCCGGTTCCGCTGGAGGAAATCGATCTTCGCGCGTTGCCGGATTCAGCGTTCGTCCAAACGAAAAGTTTCTGGCCGCGCATGATCGGCAAAGCGCTTCGTGCGGAATTGGCGCCGGTTTTGGTCTTCGCGCCACGCCGGAACGCGAGCGAGGAAATGGCCCATACGATCGCGTCGGCGATGTCGTTACGCGATCCGCTGCCGCTCTCCGCCGAACAGGAAGCGTTAGCTGGAAAAAAGCTGGCCAAATTATTGCGCAGTCGCGTGGCTTATCATCACAGCGGGTTGAGCTACGCGGTCCGCGCCGGGTTAATCGAGCCGCTCGCGAAAGCGGGGCAGCTCAATGTCGTAGTGGCGACAATGGGTCTGGCCGCCGGGATAAATTTTTCCATGCGTTCTGTCCTCATCACCGACACGCGTTACAAGGCGGGGAATTTCGAGCGGCACGTCGAGCCGGACGAACTGTTGCAAATGTTCGGACGCGCGGGGCGCCGTGGGCTCGATGACGTCGGTTACGTTTTGATGCTGCCGGACATTCCGCGGCTCGGTGATGGGCGTCCGCGAAAACTGAAACGCGCTACGCAAGTCGATTGGCCGAGCCTGATCAGCGTGATGCGCGGCGCGGCTGATCGGGGCGAACAACCCTTCGCGGCGGCGGTGGAGCTGAGCCGATCGCTTTTCAGCACGCAGAATGTTCCGATTGGGGCTGAACATTCACTCACGACCGGCGAGAAACCGTGCGGGCTCTGGGTCGACGCGGAACGCGGCCGCTTCGTGCGCCGGCCGATCACCGAAATTCTCAATTCGGTCGGCGAATGGGAACCGAAGCCGGCAACCGTGGAGAACGTGTCGTTAGGCCGACTCTTCGTCCGCGAGTACGAAAAGTGGGCGCTGGCCTTGTCGATTCCGCGAGTGCTCGACGGCCACGGCTTCGGCAATCTCTGCAAATTGCGCGATCGCGGAGTCTACGGCCGCGAAATTCCCCTGGCGACGATCGTTGGAGACGATGCGATCGCTCCCGTGAAATGGCTGCGGAAAAATTTGGTAGGGCGAGACGCTGTCGAGCCGCGAGATAAAGCGTTGTCGGCTCGACAGCGTCTCGCCCTACCACTAAGCAGAGCGAAGTTCGACGAAATCGTGCTGCCGTTGCTTCCCGAAATTACCGGCGGGCAAATTGCGGAAATTATTACCCGGGCAAACACAATCTCCGCTCGGATCGATTTCTCGGAGAACCAACTTAACGCGCTGATCGATTCGCATGGCGTTGCCCTGCTCGATCCGCCGGAGCGGGAAGCGCTGCCAATCGTCTGCCGGCAGTGCTCAGAGCTGGAGCATGATCTCACGACCACCATCACGAGCTCGCCGGCGTATGCGTGGCGTCAGCTCGGTCTGGTGGAAAAAGACGGAACGCCAACGCGGCGCGGCCTTCTCTTTTCATTCTTCCACGCCGGTGAAGGCCTCGCCATCGCCGCCGGACTCGAAGACGAAACGTATCCGGTCGATGATCTCGTCTTCGATCTCGCGAACATCCGGGCCGGTCCGCGATTCGCCGGCGAAGACGCGCCGTTGGGCGGCCGGCTCGGGATTCTTTGCCAGCAAGCTTATGGGCGCGCGGATCATTCAGGTTATTTGGAGATGGGCGTGCCGGTGCAATACGGCTCCGGCGCTTCCGAGGTGATTCGTGAGCTGGCGACGAATTCTTCCACGCGTTACCGGTTCACCAACGAATCACTGCGCCACGGCGACATCGAACGCGCTCTCATGGAATGGCGGAGCTTGCTCCGGCACATCGTGGGCGCGCCGGATCTGGAGTGGGAACGCTGGCGCGTGTTGAAGAAGCTCGCAGCGCATTTTGTAGGGAGTACCACCTCGCCGGCGGCCGTGGAATTTCCACCGTTGCTGGCCTCGCAACGCATAGGTCGTATAGGACGTATATGACCTATAGCGAGAAACCAGCCGCGCTTGGGTACCACATGCCGGCAGAATGGGAACCGCACACTGCCACCTGGCTTTCGTGGCCGCGCCGGGAAGGGATCAGTTTCCCGGGCGCGTTCGATCGCGTGATGCCGACGTTCCGGCGGATGGTGGAAGCACTCCTCGCTTCCGAGCCGGTTTGCATAAACGTCTGCAACGGCGCGCATGAAGCCGAAGCGCGCACAGTGCTGGACGGTTTGCCGCCGGAGCGACTCACGTTTTATCGTATCCCCACGAACGAACCGTGGTGTCGCGATCACGGTCCGATTTTTTTGACGCCCTCTGAAGAGCCGCATCTGGCAATTGTCGATTGGGATTACAATGCCTGGGGTGGCAAGTATCCGCCCTGCGACCTGGATGAAGTCGTGCCGACACGCGTCGCGGAGTTCCTCGACGTGCCCGTTTTTTATCCGCGAATGATTTTGGAAGGCGGTTCGATCGAGGTGAATGGTGCCGGCGCGTTGCTCACTTCCGAAGGTTGCCTGCTCAATCCGAATCGGAACCCAACATTTTCTCGAGAGCAGATCGAAGAACGACTGCGCGATTATCTCGGGGTCGCCGAGATTTTTTGGCTCGGCCAAGGAATCGAAGGCGACGATACCGACGGGCACGTCGACGATCTCGCGCGGTTCGTGAGCGAACGCACCATCGTCACCGTTATCGAAGAGAACCGGGGCGATCCAAATTACGAACCGCTCCAGGAAAACCTGGCCCGGCTCCGCGCGATGAAATGGCAAGGCTCGCCGTTCGAAGTCATCACGCTTCCCATGCCGGCCCGGATCGACCGTGAAGACCTGCGACTACCGGCGAGCTACGCGAACTTCTACATCGCAAACGAATCTGTCCTGCTCCCCACTTTCAACGACCCGAACGATGCCGTGGCTGAAGCCACTCTCGCGCCGCTCTTCCCCGGTCGTCGCATCGTCCGCATCGACTGCACCGAATTAATCTGGGGCCTCGGCGCGTTTCACTGCCTGACGCAACAGCAGCCGGCGATCGCTTGAACTAATCGGCCAACGGCGCCGGTTTGTAACCGCTCTTCAGGATTGCGTCGTGCAAATCCGGCGCGTGCGTCTTGCGCGCATCGAATGTGACCAGGACGCGCTCCCTTTCCGTATTCACCCGGACATCCTGCACCCCGGTAATACGCAGGAGCGGCTCTCGCAGTTTGCGAACGCATTCATCGCAATCTTCGCCCTCGGTTGCGATCTCGATCGTTTCCAAAATCGGATGATCGGCCCGTTCCGGATTGTGCGGGTCGGCTGGGTCCATCAATTAATCTACGCGCGCCGGACCCGGAGCGGCCGTCTTTCGGATCATCGGCTCCAGCACCCGCCACACGTTTTCCGCAAGGACGCGCTGGCCGGCGGCATTCGGATGAACGCGGTCCCATTGGTTGAGCTCGGGGTTGCCACCGACGCCTTCGAGAAAAAACGGAATCAGGGTGGCGTGGTTCTTTTCCGCGAGCGGGGCGAAGATGGCACCGAACGCGCCGACATAATCGTTGCTGGAATAATCGGGTAGCTGCATGCCGGCCACGACGATCGCAACGTTCGGATGTCCGGCGCGCGTCTGGTCGATGATCGCCTGGAGATTCGAGCGGATCTGATCGATGGGAACGCCGCGAAACGCATCGTTGATCCCGAGCTCGAGGACGAGGATATCGATCTTCTTATGAGCCCGAAGAAGAGCCGGCAACCGGCGCAATCCGCCCGTGGTCGTATCGCCGCTGGAGCCGGCGTTGACGACTTCGAAATCGTAGCCCGCGGCACGCATTTTCTCGGCGACCAAAGCTGGCCACGCCTGTTTGCGCGAAAGTCCAAACCCTGCCGTTAGACTGTTCCCGAGCGCGACGATCGTGATCACGTCCGAAGGATCGCGTTTCGCGGCCTCGGCGGTTTGCCCTAACGACATCGTGAGCAGCGCGGCCCACACGAGCTGACTTCTCAATTGCTTCGCCCCCAGACCCATCTTAATTTCGGCCCCTCACTCGTTGCTGAAACCTTTGCTCAGCAATCGAAAATCGAAACTCGCAATTCGAAAATTATCTATGGCTACTTACGGCATCAACGGCTTCGGCAGAATCGGTCGCAACGTCCTTCGCGCGATGGAACAAAGCGACGTCAAACGCATCGCCGCCATCAACGATCTCACCGACACTCATACCCTCGCGCATCTCCTGAAATGGGACTCGGTCCACGGCAAATTTGACGGTGAGATCAGTTTCGATCCCGAGAACATCATCGTTCGCGGCCACAAAATTAAAATCCTCAAAGAACGCGATCCCGGAAATCTGCCGTGGAGAGACCTCGGTGTAGAAGTTGTCCTGGAGTCGACCGGCTTTTTCACGAGCCGCGACAAGGCCGAGCTCCACATTAATAAAGCCGGCGCGAAAAAGGTTCTGATTAGTGCACCGGCGAAAAACCCCGATGCGACCATTTGCATGGGAATCAACGAGGAGATCTATGACGCGGCCAAGCATACGATCGTCTCGAACGCGAGTTGCACGACCAACTGCCTCGCTCCGCTCGCAAAAGTCTTGCACGACAATTTTGGGGTCGAGCACGGGTTCATGAGCACGATCCACAGTTACACCAACGACCAGCGCATCCTCGATTTCCCGCACGAAGATTTGCGGCGGGCGCGGGCCGCGGCACTAAGCGTTATTCCCTCGAGCACGGGCGCGGCAAAAGCGATCGGCGAAGTGATTCCGGAGTTGAAGGGCAAACTGAACGGCGGCTCTTTTCGGGTGCCGACGCCTGACGGATCGGTCACCGATTTCACCGCCGTACTGGCGAAAGATGCGACGGTGGAGTCGATCAACGCTGCGTTCAAGGCGGCCGCAGGCGAGAAGAACTACAAGGGGATTCTGGAATTCACTGACGAGCCGCTCGTTTCCCAGGACATCGTCGGAAATCCGCACTCCTGCATCTTCGACAGCAAACTCACGCTTACGCTCGGCAATCGTTTCGTGAAAGTGGTCGGTTGGTACGACAACGAGTGGGGCTACAGCAATCGCTGCGTCGATATGCTGGCGATGCTGGGGAAGTAATTCCTTTTCGTAATCGTGCTCGTGCTCCTGCTCGTGATCGATCCCCTTAGAAAATGAAAACGTACTTTGACCACGAAAAACTCGACGTTTACCGCGAAGCGATCGCCTTCTGCGCCTGGACTGGCGATTTGCTGAGCTCGATCGCCGCGAAAGCCGCAGCGAAGGATCAGCTTGATCGCGCGTCGACGAGCATCCCGCTGAACATCGCGGAAGGGAACGGTAAGTTCTCAAGTAAAGATCGTGCGCGGTTTCTCGAAATCGCCCGCGGATCGGCGCTTGAGTGCGCCGCCGCCCTTGATGTGTTGGTGGCGAGAAAACTGGCGACACCGGAGCAAATTGATAGCGCCAAGGAAAATCTCGTCCGCATTGTGCAGATGTTGATGGGGCTGCTGCGCCGATTTTCGGCTCGAGCGGAAGTTTTACGCGAAGAGGAGAAAGAGTACGGAATCGATCACGAGCAGGAGCACGAGCACGATTACGATGAGGGAAAGCATGAATAAGCTCACCCTTCGCGATCTCGACGTACGCGGGCAACGAGTGCTGGTCCGGGTCGATTTTAACGTGCCGACGGAAGAGCGCCACGGAGAGATCTCGATCACGGATGACACGCGGATTCGGGAAAGCCTTCCGACGATTAATTATCTTCGCGAACAGGGCGCGAAGACGATCCTGATGGCGCACTTTGGCCGGCCGAAAGGAAAGCCGGTCGCGAAATATTCGCTGCGGCCGGTGGCGGATTATCTGCACACGCTGATCAATCATTCGGTCGCGTTCAGTCACGATACAATCGGCGAAATCCCCGAAGCAATCATTCGCGACATGAAAGAGGGCGACGTGACGCTGCTGGAGAATGTCCGTTTTCAGGCTGGCGAAGAAGCGAACGACCCGGCTTTCGCCGAGGCGCTCGCGAAGCTGGGCGACGTTTACGTGAACGACGCGTTCGGCGCGGCCCATCGCGCGCATGCGAGCACCGCGGGCATCACGAAATTCGTGAAACAATCGGCGATGGGATTCCTGATGGAGAAGGAGATCCAGTATCTGTCCCACGAGCTGGCCAAGCCGGCGAAACCGTTCGTGGTGATTCTTGGCGGCTCGAAAGTGTCGGACAAGATTGGGGTAATCAAGGCGCTCATGGAAAAGGCGGACACGATTTTGATCGGCGGCGCGATGGCGAACACGTTTTGGAAAGCGCAGGGCGTCCCGATCGGGGCGAGCCGCGTAGAAGCCGACAAGCTCGACCTGGCGCGGGAGCTCTTGGACCTCGCGAAAGAGAAAGGCGTCCGGTTTCTGTTGCCAGTCGACGCGATCGAAACGCAAAAAGTCGAGGCCGGTTCTCCGGGACGAAACACCAGCCGGGTTTCGGACACCCACGGGATCACGGACGGCTGGCAAGCGGTCGATATCGGCCATGCTACGATCAGCCTTTACGAAGACGAGATCGCGAAAGGGAAAACGATTCTATGGAACGGACCCGTTGGCGTTTTCGAGATTCCAGCGTTCGCGACCGGCACCATCGCGATCGCGGAAGCTCTGGCGCAGTCGAAAGCAACGACGATCATCGGCGGCGGCGATTCGGTTACGGCGGTGAAACAGGCCGGACTCGGGGCCAAGATGACTTTCATTTCGACCGGCGGCGGCGCGTCGCTTGAACTTCTCGAAGGCAAAGAGCTGCCCGGCATCGCGGCGCTGAGTGATCGCGCTTAATTAATCGTAATCGTGCTCCTGCTCGTGCTCGTGCTCGTGCTCGTGCTCGAAAGTTGCACTTTAAAGATCGATCACGAGCAGGAGCACGAGCACGATTGCGAAGCAGGTGAGGAAACAACTCGCTAACTATTTCGGTTGTGCAGCGATCGGCCTGGCGTCGTTCGTCGCGACGAGCGCACTAGTTCACTCGTTCTTACCGCCGATGATTCCGAAGGGGATCGCGGCAAAGCTCAGGTACTTCACGCAGCACAGGGACGAATTCGATACCGTGATCGTCGGGACGAGCCGGCTTTATTATTCCGCTTCACCGGAAATTTTCGATGCGACGACGCGCGAGAACGGGATCCCGACTCACAGCTTCAACTTCGGCATCGACGGAATGCATCCGCCCGAAAATTTTTACGTGCTCGAACAAATTTTGAAGACCAGGCCGCGGAATTTGAAGTGGGTCTTGCTTGAGCTGGGCGATATCCAGACGAGATGGGACAACATCCTCGGAACGCAGCGCGCGGTTTACTGGCACGACTGGCGGCGCACGAAATTAACGATGAAGAAGGCGCTCAACCCACGAGGCAACGCGAACTGGTTGATCAAAATCACCAGGCTCTGGTCGGCGAAGCGTGATTTCATTTCAAACCTCGCGCTCTTCGGAAAACAGTTTTGCGAGGTGGGTCGGGTATGGGACCTCCTGCCGACAGCCGAGCGCGACCGTTACGCCGATGCGGCCTCCGAGCTTGGTCCGCACGGCGACGGTTATCGGTGGGCAGGCGACGCGATGTCGGCGGAACGGGCTGTGAGTTTCCAGCAACGGCTCGCTGACGAAATATCCGGCGCGACCCAGAAGTATCTCGATCCGGCCACTGAATCCGGTTACCGGCATTCCGCCGCGGAGATTGGCGCCGCGGGCGCAACTCCGGTATTTGTCGTGACCCCCGTCATTTTTCAATCCACTTCTCGCTTCCGGCAAACTTCACCGCCTGCGCCCATCATCGCTTTCAATGACGCCCGCAAGTATCCGCAATTTTACGACGTAAGAGTCCGGATCGACGACGGACACCTGACGCGGCCCGCCGCCGAGGACTTTTGCCGGGCTCTGGCGGAGCAGTTCGTGCGGAGCGTGCGGCCTCCAAAGTCATGAGATGTTTTCTGCGATCCACCCCCGTGACAACTGCTGTCTTGAACAGGCGCACATCATCGCCGGTGTTGAATGCGATTACGGCATTGGCGGCATTCGTGTGCACCTGCAGCGCGCTCCACGCCTGGCTTCCTTTCCCACAGCTGCCCGGGGTCGGTCCGAAACTGCGATTCTTTGCCGCACATAGCGACGAATTCGACACCATCTTTGTCGGCTCGAGTCACATCCATTACGGGGTGTCGCCATCCGCTTTCGACGACGTCCTGGCCGGCGCCGGGATGGCGAATCACACCTTCAATTTCGGCGCCGATGGAATGCATCCGCCCGAGCAATTCTACGTTCTCGAGCAGATCCTGGCGATGAAGCCGCGCAAACTGAAGCGGGTTTTCCTGGAAATGGATAATGTAGAGGTGACGTGGCTCCCGGCGCAGCCAACTTCACAGCGCGCCGTTTATTGGCACGATTGGAAACGGACGGAGATCATCCTCCGCAAAATATTGAATCTCGATGTGCGCGAGCCATGGCAGCGAAAATTGAGAACCGCTCGTCGTTGGCGTGAAACGATTGCCCTGCATCTGGCTCTTTTCGCCAGGAACCTTGGCAATGTCGGACGAGCGTTCGATCTCGCAAGGTCGCTCCGCGGCGGCGAAAATACCGAGTGGGAGCTGGGGCCAAATCTCGACGGATACTTTCCCCAGATGATGAATATTTCCCAAGAAAATGCCGCCGCTTTCGAGAATGAACTGGCTCGCGAGATCTCCACTGGACTCAAGGATGTCGCTCTCGATTCTTACGCGGCCGCGGCCTATCGAGACCATGCTCGCCAGATCCGGAACGCAGGAGCCACTCCGGTGCTCATTGTTACGCCCGTCTATCCTCAATTCCCGTCCCGATTCCCCGAACCAATGCCTTGCCTGCTTCTCGCGTACAACAATCCGACGCTCTACCCGGATTTTTATCGGACCGATCTTCGCGTGGATCAGCACCATCTCAATGGTGCCGCCGCCGACAAGTTCACGCGCCTTGTTGCGACGGATTTTTTGAAGAACGGACCGCGCCGCTGACCTCTCATGTTGTTCGTCGAATTTCGCTTCTTTTGGTTCTTTCTCGCGGTGTTCGCGGTTTACTGGTCGCTTCGCGAAAATCGGAGCCGGAAGATCTGGCTGCTCGTCTGCAGCTATTTCTTTTACGCCTGCTGGAACTGGAAATTTCTTTTCCTGATCATGGCTTCGAGCGCGCTCGATTACTTCGTCGGCGCGATGCTGGCGCGAACGGACGATCCAGGAAAACGCCGCGGCTGGTTGATCATGAGCCTGTGCGTGAACCTTGGGACGATCGCGTTCTTCAAGTATTACAATTTCTTCGTCACTTCAGCGGCCGCGCTTCTCGCCTGGCTCGGACTACCCGCGAGTTTGCACACGCTGAACATCATCATCCCGGTGGGCGTGAGCTTTTACACGTTTCACTCGATGAGCTACACGATTGACGTTTATCGGCGAAAACTGGAGCCGGTCCGGAGTCTCGTCGATCTCGCCTGTTTCATCGGGTTCTTTCCGCAGATGGTTGCGGGCCCGATCGTGCGGGCCTCACAGTTCCTTCCACAACTACGGAGTATTCGCCTCTTCGCTGACGTCGACGGGCGCGGCGCGCTCGTCCTGTTCCTCACCGGTTTCATCAAGAAGGCGTGCATCGCCGACGGCGTGGCGCCGTTCGTCGACCGGTATTTCGACGCACCCGGGAATTTCACCGCGGCAAGCGGCTGGGTCGCCGTGTTGTTCTACGCGATCCAGATCTACTGCGATTTTTCCGGTTACACCGACATGGCCATCGCGACCGCCGGATTGCTCGGCTACCAACTGCCGGTCAATTTCCGTTTCCCATATTTCGCGGCGAACATTTCCGATTTCTGGCATCGCTGGCACATCAGTCTCTCCAGCTGGCTCCGGGATTACCTTTACATTCCGCTCGGGGGAAATCGCGGACCGGCCTGGTTCGTTTACCGCAACATCATGATCACGATGTTGCTCGGCGGTTTGTGGCACGGCGGCGCGTGGACTTTCGTGATCTGGGGTGGACTGCACGGTGTCGCGCTCGTCGTGCATCGCGCCTGGTCGCACCGGCGCGACGTGCTTCCCGATGTTCGGGACATGGAAAAACATTCGCGCCCAAAGGGCCCGCGAACTTTCGCCGGCTGGTTCTCGTGGTTGCTCACGGTTTACTGGGTCTGCTTCGCCTGGATATTTTTCCGCGCGATCGATCTGCCGCACGCCGGTCCCGCCCTTCGAAGTTTCATGTTCCTGCCGGTCAGTGGCACCCAGGACCTCGGCGCCTGGATGCTCTGGATCGTGGCGGCACTGGCCTTCGTTCATTGGCTGAATTTCCGAGGCGTATTTTCCAATTGGTGGCGTCGGCCGGCATTGCCGGTTTTCGCCGCTGGATACGGTTGCGCCTTCGCCCTGGTGCTTTTATTTATCCCGCCGCACTACGCGCCCTTCATCTATTTCCAATTCTAGATTTGCCTCATGAGAAAGAAAATCGTCGCCGCGAATTGGAAGATGAACATGACCCAGGGCGAAGCCACCGCCTTCATCTCCACGTTTGTCCTTGAGATCGGTGAGTCCCGTGACGTCGAGATCGTGATCGTGCCGCCGTTCACAGCGATCGCGGCGGTGAATGCTGCGTTGGAAAACGCCCAGCACGTCAAGGTTGGCGCGCAGAACATGCATTGGGAACGCTCGGGCGCGTTCACCGGTGAGATCAGTCCGGCAATGTTGCGCGATCTGTTCGTGCGCTACGTCGTCCTCGGTCACAGCGAACGCCGGACGCTTTTTGGCGAGACGGATGAAATCGTGAATCGCAAGGTGCGCGCCGCGCATGAAGCGATGCTCCGGCCGATTTTGTGCGTAGGTGAAAGTCTCGAGCAACGTGAGCGCGGCGAGATCGAGAAAGTTTTAACGACCCAACTTCGAGGCAGCCTGGCCGGGTTAGGCGCGAAGGAATTGCAGGAAACCGTCATCGCTTACGAACCGGTCTGGGCGATCGGCACCGGCAAAACCGCCACCGCGGAGCAGGCGCAGGAAGCGCACGCCTTCATTCGCCGCGTGCTCGGCGAAATCTCCGACGACGCGACCGCCGACAAGATCCGGATTCAGTACGGCGGCAGCGTGAAACCGGACAACGCGCGCACGCTCATGTCGCAACCCGACATTGACGGCGCGCTCGTGGGCGGCGCGAGCCTCGATCCACGCAGCTTCGCCCAGATTGTGCAGGGAGCAGCTCTTCTGTAGCCGCTTCGCTGTGCGAAGCGTCAGAGGCAGCGTTGCATCCGCTCGGCGTCGCCCAGCAGGGCGACGGCTACAGAAAACTACGGCAACTGATAAATCTCGACCGACCCCACGCCTGTCCCGCCATTCGCTCCTCGAACGATGACCGTGTAAGCCCCAGGCGGAAGCGTCTTCAGAATCGCTGATTCCTTCGCGTTCGACGGCGCCAGGCCGCTGTTTTGGATTTGCGTCTTTTGCGCGCTGTCCATCCAATCGTCGTTCGTATCAGGCGCGCTTCCGTTGCTATCGTGCAACTCCAAGGTCGGATCGGCGAGCGCGTTTGGAACGTTCTGCGACGCGAGCGACGGACCAATCGCGCGGATGAAAACCGTTTTCGAATCGGTGCCGCCCAAAATAAATCCGCCGAAAAGTTCATTCGGATCAGCTCCGACCGGTCCGCGGGTCGACACGTTGAGCAAGGTGGAGTCCGGTCCGCTATCGAGATCGTAAACCTCAACCACCCCGAGCCCGGTGGTGTCATTCACGCCGCGCATCACCGCGGTGTAGATCACATAATTCGGGTCGGACGGCACCGTGGTCAGGATCACCGATTCGTTGGGTGAACCGGGCGCGAGATTGACGTCGGTTACGTCCTGCTTGTTGGCCGCGTCGCCCCAGTTGTCGTTGGTGGTGATCGTGGACGAACTATCGTGTAATTCCAGAATTGGATCAGCCACCGCCGGGTTCAGGCCGCTCGACGGCCCGATGGCGCGAATAGCCAGCCGTTTCGGCGCGGACCCTTTTATGATGAACCCGGTGAAGAGCGCGTTGTCGCCCGTGCCGACCTGCATCCGCGTCGCCAGATTTACGAAACGGCTGGGTGCTGCGATAACCGTGACCGTAAACTGCTGCGAAGCGGTCGTTCCGTCGAGGTCGGTCGTCGTCACGGTGACGTGCGATGTGCCAACTGTGTTTCCGCTGACCAACACTTTCGATCCGCTGACCGCAACGCTGACGTTTGAATTATCGCTCATCGCCTGAAGCGGCACGATATGCGTGATCGTCGGAATTGAGACCAGGTTCGCAACTTTCGGCAAGCCGCTGGAGTAATTCCGGACCGGCAAGGTATCGAAGGGAGGGCCGAAATTGCGAACCGGCAGAGCCGCGATGGCATCAACCGCAGTCATTCCATTCCCGACCACCCGCCCAAAAACCGTGTAGGGCCCGGCATTATTATTAGAGCGAACATCGAGGCTGCTGTTATCTGCGAGATTGATGAACCACTCGCTTTTCGCGCTGTCCGGGTCGCTGCCAGATTGAGCCATCGCAATGGTGCCGCGCTTGTTCGCGATGCCGGGCTCGTTTTTGATCCGTGGAAATGTAAGCACCTGAGTGGGCTGTGTGGTGTTATTGGCCGAGGCTGGGCTTGGCGAAGGATTCACGGTGCCGAGGTACCCGCCGCCCTGGATGATGAAGCCGGGGACCGAGCGGTGGATGAAACTTGAAGCCGTCTGGTGCGTCGTCGGATCGACGATGAAATAACGGCCTTGATCGACGTAGCTGAGGAAGTTGCTAACCGTGACCGGTTTTTGTTGGCCGAATAGCTCAACGTCTATATTGCCAAGGACGGTCGTCATCCGAACTGCATCGGTCACACCGGGATCCGAAAAGGCTGTCGCCACATCGATGGAGCGCGGCGGCGCGCCAGCATAAACGGTGAAGTCATCGATCTGGGTCGCTGCCAGGGGCGGCGCGTTTTGGGCGAGCGCGCAGAGCGTCGAGGCGAAGAGGGAAGCGGCGAGCAAAGAGGTGAAGCGATTCATCGGACAACGTTTTTACTCTATTTCCTGAAACGCGCCAACTGCCCCGTCACTTATTTATTTCGAGATAGGTCCGCGCCTTCACCTTCCCGGTGCTCGCATCCATTTCTTCGATCCGCATCTGTTTCAAAAACCAGCGGCCCTCGATTTTTTGCCCGGAAACAACCATGAAGCGCTTCGCCAATTTGCCGTTCGCGTCGTAGCCCTCGACCTTCATGATGGCGGCGCCGTTCTTCTGGACCCAAAGCCTGACGGTCCCGTACTGCGATTGGCGCGGCGGCGCCCGCAGTTCCAGCATCCAGCAATCGACCATTTGAATGGTGTCGTCCCCAATGACCTTTGCGTTCGGCCAATAAAGAAATCTCAGGGACAGATCTTCGTAGGTTACGGCTGTGTTGCGGACCTTGTGGTCGAATTGCGCCGGCGAAATTTTCTCCAGTTTGTCCCCCGTGATTTCTTCCAGCCGCGAATCGTTGTCACCCAGGCGCAATTGGAGCGCTTCATCCGGTTTCGTAAACGAATAGCGAATAATCGGTCCTGTCTGGGTGAGGCGAAACGGAATGACGACAGGGCCTTCGCGGAGCTGGCCTTGCAACTCCAGTTGCTGCTTCGCTTGTTGCAGCCGGACCGACTCTAGAATCTCTTTGGCGGACGGAGCCGAAGCGGCCGACGCGAGCGATGCGCCGGCGAGCGCGCAGGCGAAGACTATGGATTTCTTGTGCATCCGAAGTGTGGTTTCAGTGTTAAGTGTTTGGGACAGCTGAATGGATCAAGCCATTTTTCATCTCATCAACGAGCAATGGACGCATCCCGCGCTCGACTTGTTCATGGCGGCGATCAGCGACGTCGAAATCTGGAAGCCGCTTCTCATCGTGCTCGGCCTTTGCATCCTGATCTTCGCCGGCTTCAAAGGCCGCGCCTTTATCATCTGCCTCGTCCTGGCGCTTGTCGTTGCGGATTTTTTCCTGGTGAGCACGCTGAAGAGGGCGATCGGTCGCCGCCGGCCGAAACAAGTGCAAAAAGTCCGGATGGTGCAATTGGAACGGACTCATCCGCGATTCCTCACCCTCTTTAGGCAGCCAACGATCCGCTACTCGGATGAAACCGATCGCAACAAATCGGGGCCGTCATTTCCATCCGGGCATGTGACCGATAACGTAATCATCGGGACGATCTGCGTTCTCTTTTTCCGCCGCTGGGGTTGGCTCTATTTTATTCTGGCCGCGGCCATCGGCTGGTCGCGAATTTACCTCGGAGCGCATTGGCCGAGCGATGTTGTCGGAACCTCGTTCATGGCGGTGGGCGAAGCGCTCCTCATGGTGGCGTTCGCAGAATTGCTCTGGAAAAAAATCGGGCCGCGCTGGTCGCCGGGATTGTTCGAGCGGCATCCGCGCCTGATTGAATAACGCCATGAGCCACACGCGCGCGGTCTGGTTTTTCCTCCTCGGTCTCACGGCGATCCGGCTCACCATGCTCGGGACGAGCGATCTGTCGTTCGACGAGGCGCACTATTGGATGTGGTCGGAGCGGCTCGCGCCGGCTTACTTCAGCAAAGGGCCGGGGATCGCTTTCGCCATTCGCGCGAGCACCGCGATTTTTGGGGCAACCGAATTTGGGGTTCGTTTCCTGAGCCCGGTTCTTGGCGCGGCGACCAGCGTGCTGCTGTATTACTTCACCAGAAGGTTGTTCAACGAGCGCGCGGCTTTCTGGGCGATCATCGCGCTCAACGCGGTGCCTCTCTTCAATGTCGGCACGCTGGTCATGACGATCGATCCGCTCTCGATCTTTTTTTGGGTCGCCGCGATGTTCGCGTTCTGGCTCGCGCTCGAACGGACGCCGAACGCTTCGGGGCTCTGGTTCGCGACGGGTTTGCTTATCGGCGTCGGTTTTCTTTGCAAATACACGAACGCTTTTGAGCTGATCTCCGTCATTCTAATTCTGGCCCTGGTCCCACGACATCGGCGCGAATTCAAACGACTGGGTCTTTATCTTCTGCTCGTTGGATTCGGGGTCTGCCTTTTGCCGCCTCTTATCTGGAATTATCAGCACACCTGGATCACGCTCTCGCATTTGGAATCGCGCGGCGGCCTCGACCAGTCGTTAGGCATCCATCCGCTCGAACTGCTCGGATTTCTCGGCAGCCATTTTCTCACCTTCTCGCCGCTCCTCTTTTTGGCACTGGCGTGGGCAGTTGTCGCGAATTGGCGCCGCGCCCGGCAGCAATTCAAAGTCCTCTATCTTTTTTGGTTCGGCGTGCCGGTGTTCGCGTTTTACCTGTTGCTTTCAATCAATGACCAGGCCGCGCCTAACTGGGACGTGCTCGCCTTCGTCAGCCTCGCGGTGCTGGCTGCGTCGTTTTGGAGTGAACGGCTGGAATCATCGGCGTTTGCGCGCCGCTTTCTGGCGGTCGGAATCCTGATTGGACTCGGCGGCAGTCTCTTCGCGATGGATACCGATTTGCTGCGGAGCGTGAATCTGCCCTTCCCGCATCACCGCGATCCGGCCGATCGCGTTCGCGGCTGGAGATCCGCCTCAGGCGCAGTCGAAAAAATTCGGTCCGATTTGGAAGCGAAAAGCAAAGAGCAGCTTTTCATCATCGCCGATCAACGCGATCGCGCGTCGGAAATGGCGTTCTACTTCGAGAAGAAACGGGTCGAAGGCCGGGATCATCCGCCGGTTTACATCGTCGAATCGCAGGACATCCAGAACCAGTTTTCGTTCTGGCCGCGTTACGATCAGTTCGTCGAAGCGCCCCCGAACAAGAAGCAGCCGGACAGCGAAGTTTACACCGAGGAAGAAGGCGAAAATCTCTTCATGGGCCGGAGCGCGCTTTATGTGCAGAGCGGGAAGGGCACGCTCGTGCCGCATAACATTCGCGCGGGCTTCCAATCGGTCGAGCAGGTGGCGACCATCGAGGTCAGCCGGTTCGGCGCGAAGATGCGGGAATGGCAGGTGTTTCTTTGCCGGAATTATCGGACACTGCCGCTATGAACGACGGTTCGCCCGCGGTGTCGGTGGTGGTGCCGCTGTTTAACGAGGAAGAAAATGTCCCGATCCTCCAGGCGGAGCTGACGGTGGCGCTGAGCGGGCTGGATTACGAAATTATTTTTGTCGACGACGGTTCGGTCGATGGGACAGCGAAGCGGATTGCGCCTGATCCGCGGGTGCGTCTGCTCCAGTTCGAGCGCAACGCCGGGCAAAGCGCGGCCATGTACGCGGGATTGCACGCCGCCCGTGGCGCGACTGCGGTGCTGATCGACGGTGATCTGCAAAATGATCCGGCCGATATTCGAAAACTGCTCGGCGAGATCGAGCGCGGCGCCGATCTTGTTTGTGGTTACCGCGCGCAACGAAAGGACACGACGGTGAAACGAATCACCAGCCGCGTCGCGAATTTCGTCCGGAGCCGTTTCACGAAGGATGGCGTGCGCGACACTGGATGCACGTTGAAAGCGATGAAGCGCGAATGCATCGCCACGCTGGTGCCGTTCAAGGGCATGCATCGGTTCATTCCCGCTCTGGTGAAAGGCGGGGGTTATCGGCTGGTCGAGGTTCCGGTTAATCATCGACCTCGGAAATTCGGGCAGAGCAAGTACGGCCTCGGCAACCGCGCCCTCCGCGCCACGATGGACATGTTCGGCGTCCGTTGGCTGCTGTCGCGTCGGCTGAACTACACGGTGCGGCCCGATCAGTAGCGCTCTGCCCTTATCCCGCGCTTCGCCAATTGGGCCAGCACACTATCCGGTCCGACGAGATGAGCAGCGCCGACGGCGATTTGCTGAACGCCGGAACCTTTCAGCATTTCCTCGATCTTTTTCGCCCATGCGATGTTCCGCCGCACCAGAAGTTTATCGTAAACTGTCGGTGCCTTAGACTTCATCTCTTCGTTGGAAATGCGCGCGATCGTTTCGGTGTCGCCGTCTACCCAGGCTTTGGCCAGTTGATCGAGCTGGCCCAGGCCCTTTTCAAGGTCGTCGAGCGTACCGTCGAAAAAAGCGACCTGCTCTGGCTCCGAAAGATCGGCCAGCAAATGCATTTGTTCCTCGGCGGTCTCGAAGCCGAGGATCTTGTGGCCTTCCGCCGTCGCCTGCGCGGCGAGGATTCGTTCGACTCCGGCTTTGGGATCGTAGCCAGCCTTTAAGATCGGCATCTCGGCAAGGAGGAGAGCAGCGAGCCAGGGACGGAGCGGTTCGAGAGTCTCTGCCGGAATCCCGTAGGTCTTCGTTACCTTCTCGAGCCTTGCTCGCTGCGCGTCATTCAATTTCGTGGAGAGCGGATGCTGGGGATCGACGCCGAGCTGTGCAACCAGTGGCGCGACGGCTGCCTGATTATCTATGTCGGCGATCTCGAGCCAAAGCTCCGTCGCTTCATGCAGGGTCTTCTTTACTTTTTCGGCATTCCATTCCGTATCGTGCTTGAGCAGATGCATGGTGCCGATCAGGTAAATCGTAGAGTCCGCGTCTTTGATCACCCACATCGCGGGCTCCGCTTTCGCGATTGCTGCCGTGAGGAGTAAACCCAGGCCTGCCGATAATATTTTCCTGCTCATGATCCTGCTCCTGCTCCTGATCCGTGTCTTGCCACAGCGGTAGTTACTAGGATCAGGATCAGGATCAAGAGCATGAGCACGAATGATTTTGACGACGGCCAAATGACGCTTGTCATCCGAAAGCCTCACGTTAAGCTTTCGGCCCCACTGGGAATCCTGCATGTCTTTGGCCAGCCTACTCACTGCTGAGCAAATCATTCCCGAGATGAAAGCGACGGAGCGTTGGAGCGCTATCGTCGAGCTGATCGATCTCCTGGTTGCCCAGGGAAAAATCAAACCACCAGATCGCGACAGCATCCTGGCCTCGCTCAAACAACGCGAGGAAACGATGAGCACTGGGATCGGGTTCGGCATTGCGATTCCGCATGCCTCTTCGGACCGGATCGAGGAAGTCGTGGCGTCGTTTGGTCGATCGTCACAGGGGATCGAATTCGACGCGCTCGATAATGCGCCGGTGAAATTCGTCGTTCTCTTCATTGTCCCGAAGAACCAGTTTCAAACTCATCTGCGCACGCTCGCATCCATCGCGAAATTCCTGAACGACCGCAGCGTTCGGGAACGTCTCGGCGCGGCGAAGTCGGCCGACGAAATCCTGGCGATCTTCCGCGAAAGCGGCGCGCAAAAATAATCTGTAGCCGCCCCGCTCTGTCGGGGCGAATTATCGCGCGACGAAACGCGGCGACAGAGCGCCGCGGCTACAGCCATGCAGACATTTCAGAAAATTCTCGAACAGAAGGTCGCGGAAACAATCTCGGCCAGTGGATTTTCTGCCGCGGGAACCGTAACGCCCGCGGCCGATGCGCGTTTCGGCGATTACCAGAGCAACGCGGCGCTCATTCTGGGAAAACAGCGTGGCGAAAATCCGCGCGAAATCGCGAAGCGCCTATGCGACCTATGGGTCCCATCGGACCTATGTGATCCGCCCACGATCGCAGGCCCAGGCTTTCTCAACTTTTCGCTTGACCCGGAAGCGGTCGCGCGCCGGACGGCGCAGCTCCTCCAGGACGATCGCCTCGGCGTGGAGCGCACCGCATCACCCCGAAAGATCGTCATCGATTTCGGTTCACCGAACGTCGCCAAGCCGATGCACGTCGGCCACATTCGCAGCACAGTCCTCGGCGACGCGCTGGCGCGGATCGCGTCTTTTCTCGGCCACGACGTTGTCCGCGATAACCACATCGGCGACTGGGGGACGCAGTTCGGGATGGTTATCTATGGCTGGAAAAATCTTCTCGATCGCGCGGCGCTCGAGCGCGATCCGATCGCCGAGCTGGTTCGCATTTACAAGGCGGCGAACGCCGCTGCGGCCGCGGACCCAGCTGTGCGTGAGGCTTGCCGGGAAGAGCTGGTGAAGTTGCAGTCGGGCAATCCGGAAAACTTCGGCATCTGGAAAGATTGCGTGACCCTTTCGCTCGGCGAGTTCGACGCAACTTATCGTCTTCTCGACATTCATTACGACATCCAACGCGGCGAAAGTTTCTACAACGATCGGTTGCCGGGAATCGTTGAGCGTTTGCTGAAAGCCGGCATCGCTGAAATCAGCGAGGAAGCCGTGGTCGTGTTCTTTCGCGAAATTCCTGAGTTGGCGGACAAGCCGGCGATCATTCGCAAAAAGGACGGCGGATACAATTACGCGACGACCGATATCGCGACCGTCGATTATCGCGTCGACGACTTGAAGCGCGACACCTGTTGGTATGTCGTCGGCGCGCCGCAGACTTTGCATTTCAAACAGATCTTCGAGATCGCGCGGCGCGAAGGGCGAACCGCGGATTTCCGGCACATCACTTTCGGCAGCATCCTCGGCGAAGACCGCAAACTCATGAAGACGCGTTCGGGCGACAACGTTGCGTTGCGCGATGTGCTCGATGAAGCCGTTGTCCGGGCCCGCAAGCTGGTCGACGAAAAAAATCCCGAGCTGCCAGAGAATGAGCGCGACCAGGTTGCGAAGACCATCGGCATTGGCGCCGTGAAGTACGCTGATCTCTCGCAATATCGAATGACTGATTACATTTTTTCCTGGGACCGGATGCTGTCGTTCCAGGGGAACACCGCGCCCTATCTGCAAAACGCCTACGTCCGCATCCGCTCGATCTTCCGGAAAGCCGCTGTAGCCGCGTCCCTGTGGGACGCGCGAGAGCAGACGATCAAGCTCATTGAAACCTCTGAGCGAAATCTCGCGCTGAAACTCTGTCAGTTTGCCGAAGTGGTTCCGATAGTCCTTAACGATTTCCGCCCGAATCTGCTGGCGAATTATCTCTACGAACTGGCGAACGCCTTCCATTCCTTTTACGAAGCGTGCCCCGTTTTGAAATCCGAAGAGCCCGCGCGCAGTTCGCGCCTCGCTTTGTGCGAGCTGAGCGGACGGGTTCTCGCGAAAGGCCTCGATCTGCTCGGAATCAAAGTCCCGGAGAAGATGTAGGCGCGATTATGAGGATGTGAGCCTGTCCATCCTGCAAATCCCGTCTAAATTTCTTCCCCTTTCGTGAACCCGCAGCACCCACGCATTCCGTCGTCGACCTACCGGTTGCAATTCAACCGGGAGTTCACGTTTACCGATGCCCGGGGGATCGTGCCGTATCTCGATGCGCTCGGGATCAGCGATTGTTATGCGTCGCCCTATTTCCAGGCCCGCGCAGAGAGCCTGCACGGCTATGACATTACCGATCACAACAAGCTGAATGCAGCGATCGGTTCGCGCGAAGAGTACGAAGCCTGGATCGCCGATCTGCACGCGCACGGCATGGGGCAGATCGTCGATTTCGTCCCGAACCACATGGGGGTGGGCGAGCCACTCAACCATTGGTGGATGGATGTTCTGGAGAACGGCCCGAGCTCGAGCTACGCGCCGTTCTTCGATATCGATTGGAAACCGCTTAAGGCCGATCTCGAAGACAAAGTCCTCTTGCCAATCCTCGGCGATCAGTACGGCCGGGTTCTGGAACGCGGCGAACTTCAGGTGAGGTTCGAAGCGGGCGCGTTTTATCTCTGTTATTACGAGCACGAATTTCCGATCGCGCCCGGTACCTATCGCCACATTCTCGAGATCGCGCTGGAAAAGCTGGCGCCATTCAAGAGCGAAGATTTCTATGCGGAATTTCAGAGCATCATCACGGCGCTCGAATACTTGCCGCGGCGAACCGAGACCGATCCGGAACGGATAGCGGAGCGCGCCCGGGAAAAGGAAATCATCAAGCGACGGCTGGAACGGCGCTGCCAGGAAGCGCCGCAGGTCCAGGCCGCGGTGATGCAAGCCGTCGCGCAGATCAACGGTACACCCGGCGACCCGCGCAGTTTCGATGCGCTTGATTTACTTCTGAACGACCAGTCCTATCGTCTCGCGTTCTGGCGAGTGGCGGCGGAGGAAATCAATTACCGGCGCTTCTTCGACGTGAACGATTTGGCGGCCATCCGAATGGAGCTGCCGGAAGTTTTCGACGCGACCCATCGCTTGCTTCTCAAGCTCATTGCGAGCGGTGCAGTAACGGGCGTCCGGATCGATCATCCGGACGGGCTTTATTTGCCGAAAGAATACTTCGAGAAATTGCAACGACGCGCGGCAGCCGCGTTGGGAATTCCACTTCCGGCGGATGGCCGCGCGATTTACCTCGTGGTCGAAAAAATCCTCACCGGCAACGAAACCTTGCGCGCGGATTGGCCGGTCCACGGAACGACGGGCTACGAATTCGCGAAGCTCATTTCGAATGTCCTCGTCGATGCATCGGCGGAACAGGCGATCACGAAAGCGTTTCAGCGTTTCATTGGCCATTCGATGCCGTTCGGCCATCTCGTTTACGCGAAGAAGCGGCTCGTGATGCGATTGTCGCTCGCGAACGACGTCAACGTCCTGGGCGATATGCTCGATCGGCTCTCGGAAAAGAACCGCTGGTTTCGGGACTTCACGCTCGAAGCGCTCGCGCGTGCGGTGCGCGAGACGATCGCCTGTTTCCCGGTTTACCGGACCTACGTGACGCCGGGACAACCGGTGAGCGACGAAGATCGCGCGATCATCGAGCGCGCCGTCACAACAGCGAAACGGCGCAACCCGGCCCTGGAAGAATCGGTCTTCAATTTTCTGCGCGATATTTTGCTGCTCCGATTTCCGGAGAACCTCGACGACGAAGCACGCGCAGCGCACGAGCATTTCGTCCTGAAATTTCAGCAGAGCACCGGACCAATCATGGCGAAGGGGCTCGAGGATACGGCGTTCTACATTTACAATCGTCTGACCGCGCTGAACGAAGTCGGCGGCGAGCCGCAGCATTTCGGAATCAGCGTGGACGATTTCCATGCGCGGAACGCGGAACGCCAGCGTGATTGGCCGGCGACGTTGCTGGCGACTTCAACCCACGACACGAAACGGAGCGAAGATGTCCGGGCCCGGATTTTGGCGATCTCGGAAGTGCCGCAACTCTGGCGGAGCAGTATCCAGCGCTGGCGCGCGATCAATCGACGCTGGAAGCGAAAACTGGATGACGCTTTCGCGCCGGATCCGAACGAAGAATATCTCCTTTACCAGACGCTTCTCGGCAGCTGGCCGCTCGGCGCAACGGAGGCGAGCCCGGAATACATCGAGCGCATTCAGGCTTACATGGCGAAGGCGCTAAAGGAAGCAAAGATAAACACGAGCTGGATCCAGCCTAACGAGCAGTGGGATTCGGCGATGAACGATTTCGTGGCGCGGGTCCTGGATCCGTCCCCGAAAAACAAATTTCTCCCGACGTTTCTGCCTGTTGCGGAAGAGATCGCGCGCCTGGGTGCAATCAATTCGCTGTCGCAGCTCACCCTGAAGCTGACCACGCCGGGAGTGCCGGATATTTATCAGGGAAACGAAGTCTGGAACTTCGCTCTGGTTGATCCTGATAATCGGCGGCCGATTGATTACGGGCAACGGAGCGAAATGCTGGCTTCATTGGAAACAACGTCGCCGGAAGAATTATTTCGGCAGTGGCCGGACGGCCGGATCAAATTGCTGCTTACGCAACGGCTCCTGCGATTTCGGCGGGAGCATCCGCTTCTTTTTCAGCGCGGAAACTATTTGCCGCTCACGGTGACTGGTGAACTTGCCGATTGCTGCGTGGCGTTCGCGCGGGAGCACGAAGGAAAATGGATGGCGGTGATGGTGCCGCGGCTTTCGTCGCGCGTCGGGTTTCCGTCGATTGGTGAGAAGTGGAAAGACACGGCGGTGGAATTGCCGGCGTCGCTCTCTCGGGAGAATGCCGTCGATCTTTTTGGCGGCGGAGCTGTTGGAGCTGGAGGACTGGTGCAGTTGTCCGACGCGATGGCGGTCCTTCCATTCGCGGCGCTGACCAATGTTTTGTAGCGGCGGTCTATGACCGCCGAAAGGGGAGAGACTCGGCGG
>DATBCW010000021.1:0-12321 GCA_036270255.1 Chthoniobacterales bacterium | reverse complement strand
GGGGCGGTCGCGTTCCATAAATGGCCAAGCCGCCTATTAGAATAAGACCGAGCCAAAGTGCGGCCGGCGTGAACTTGTCGAGGAGCGGATGGTTGGCCATGGAATGGCCAAGTAAGAAGGAAGAATTAAGAATTAGGAAGTGGAAAGGGGATCTGGCCCGTTGCTTTAGCCGGACGCGAGCTAACTATTCCTCATCCATGAAACCGATTACAGGTTACTATCTCATCAAGCCGGACGACTTATCCTGGCGGCCCTCCAATCTGATGGGCATTCCGAATGCGGATTATCTCGAGCGCACGGGAAGCGAGAATCTCGGCGCCCGGCTCTGGCGATTGCCGCCGAAAAGCGCGAACACGTTGCACAAGCACATCCGGTCCGAGGAATTCTATTTTGTCCTGGAAGGCGTAGGGCGGATGCGGGTAGGCGATGAAACGTTAACGGTGCCGAGATATGGCGGCGTGCTCGTTGGGACGGAACAGTTGCGTCAGGTGTTCAACGACACCGATTCCGAAGTCCTTTGGTTCGTGGTGGGCGCGCCAGAGGAAACGGAATTTCTCCCGGGCGGGACAAGCAAGCCGGACCTGTCGCTGATCTATCCCGTCGATCCGAAACAATTACCGACGGAGTTAGGAGGAAAGTAAGAAGTAAGAAGTAAGAATTAAGAATTAAAAAGGCCGGAGTTACGGGCGCTCCTCGAATTTTAGCGCCAGGCCGTTCAGGCAATAACGGAGGCCGGTCGGCGCGGGGCCGTCTTCGAAGACGTGGCCAAGGTGGGCGCCGCAACGAGAGCAAAGGACTTCGTCGCGTTCCATCCCAAAGCTGTTGTCTTTTACTGTTGTGATGATTCCCGGGATAAACGGTTTCGTAAAGCTGGGCCATCCGGTGCCTGACTCAAACTTCGCGTCGCTCGCGAACAAGGGGGCGTTGCAACCGACGCAATGAAAAACTCCGCGCCGATGTTCGGTCAGGAGGACAGAGGAGCAGGCTCGCTCGGTCGAATGGCCGCGGAGAATGGCGTATTGTTCCGGAGTCAGCTGCTTCTTCCATTCCGCGTCCGACTTCTCAACTTTCGGGACCGGGGCGAGATCTTCGGAGGTGGGTTTTAGAGGTTCCATATTCTTCACGGTATTCTTCTGAGTTTCCTGGGCATGCGGTTGGCGCGCCAGATAGAAAACGCCCACTGTTATGGCCGCAAAAATAATCAGGAACCTGAGTGTTGGACCTCGCATAACAGCCTTCCGCATCAGACAGCGGAACGGTGGCCACGTTCAATCTAGCGCTTAGGCGCGGAGGATCTTCACGATCTTCTCAATTGTGTTCCAGTTGCGGTTCGTGGACAGGACGCCGAATTGTTTCTCGATCTTGCCGAGGTAACCGATCGCTTTCATCTCGCGACGATAGAGGCCGAGGATAAATCTGCCCTGGATGGCGATGACCTTAACGACCCAGCTCTCGTCGGACGGAAGCGAAATAGGAAGAGCAGGCCGTTTGGGCAACGGTTTGTGCAACACGTTAACGAACCGCGTGAAGTTGGGGCCCGATGGCTCCTTCGCGAATGGATCTTTTGCCGCGAGCTTCAGCAGATCGCCCGCCGGACAAATCATGATATCGCATTTGAAGGGCAGCTCGCGCGCGAACGCAGCCCGGAGAGTGGATTCACTGACGTCCTTGCGTACGACGAAAGTTCCGACCGCGCCGAGGTTCACGACATCGAATTTCGCAAGCTCCTTCGCGATTTCCGCGGGGCGGCAGCGATTGGCTGTGCCGACGTTCACGGCTCGCAGAAAGACGACGCTGCTCATTGGGAAAGTAAGAACTAAGAATTAAGAATTAGGAAGTTCGGATTTGCTTCGGATCACGCAGCAATTCCGGCGGACCGGCCGAAGGCTCGCGGAGGCGGGAAAGTTCGAGTAGAGAAAGGTCATGTTAGAAAATAGCAAAGCATTCACCGGGTTCGCGGCGGCGGATATTCCCAAGGTAAGGGAGTTTTACGAGAAGACGCTTGGACTGAAGGTGACCGAAGATCATGGCTTGCTCACGCTGCACCTGGCCGGCGGAAATAACGTGCTCATTTACCCAAAGCCGGACCATGTCCCGGCGACGTTCACGGTCTTGAACTTTCCGGTGGGCGATGTTGATGCGGTCGTTGACGAATTGACCGGGCGGGGCGTTGTCTTTCAAAAGTACGATGGTCCGGAGATCAAGACGGACAGCAAAGGAATCATGAGAGGGAATGGGCCGACGATCGCGTGGTTCAAAGATCCCGCGGGCAACATCCTTTCCGTGCTCGAGACGTAGTGAAATAGCTACTTCAAATATTTGTCGAACCAGGCCAGCGTCTGATCCATTCGATCGATCTGGTGCTCGGGTTTGACGAACATGTGGCCTTCGCCCGGATAGACGATGAGCTGAGTGGGCACGCCCAGAGCGCGGAGCGCGTGCCAGAATTCATAGGACTGCGGCGACGGACATTCGGCGTCCCGCTCGCCGACGATAACGAGCGTCGGCGTCTTCACGTTCTTGATGAAGTGAATCGGCGCGCTCTTCTCGTACACCGCCGGATCATCGTAAACGGAAGCGCCAAAGAACGGGATCATCCATTGGTCGATCAGGTTCTGGCCGTAATAACTTTGCCAGTTCGCGATCCCAGCGCCGGCGACGGCGGCGTGGAAACGGTTCGTCTGCGTGACCGTCCACATGGTCATGAACCCGCCGTAACTCCAACCCACCACGCCGAGCCGGTTCGGATCGATCGGATATTTCGCAAGGGTGGCGTCAACGCCGGCGAGGATGTCACGGAGATCGCCGCCGCCGAAGTCCTTCACGTTTGCCCGGGTGAACTCCTCGCCCTGGCCATAGCTTCCGCGCGGATTTGGCAGGAGAACGTAGTAACCGTGCGCAGAAAGCGCGGCGATAATTGCGCGCGACATCCCGGCCCCCGTTGGCCACTCAGGCGTCGTGACGCTGCTCGGACCACCGTGGATGAGAACGATCATTGGATGCTTCTTGCCGGCCTCGATTTTCGCCGGCGCGATCAGCCAGCCCTGGATTTTGAAGCTGTCGTTAGTCCACTCGACGCTCTCGGCCTTGCCCCAGGTCGCGGTTAGGGCGGCGTTGCTCCGAGTGAGCTGACGCCAATTGCCAATCGGGCCGGCCCAGACTTCGGGCGCCGCGGTGTAATTGCTCCGGACTGCCGTGGAAGTTTTGCCGTCCTTAGCGACGGCGAAGTTCGGGAAGTTGCCGAAGGCGCGCAGTTCTTCGTCGCCTTTCCAAATCGTGCGGATCGAGTTGTCGGCGACTGTTAACTCGGAGATGGCGCTGCTCCCGCCGACGGCTTCGTTAAACAGAATCCGATCCGGCTCGAGCCAAAAGACCGAGCCCGGCGAACTTTTCCGGCCCTTGGTTCGATTCGTTAGGCCGGAGCCGTCAGCGGCGATCGTGCAGAGATCACCCCCATAATTTCCTTCATCGCTCATCAAACCTTCGATGAACGCGACCGATTTTCCATCCGGCGACCAGCGCGGGACGGCGAGTTGCAGATTCGATTTGTAGACAGAGGTCGCAGTGCTCTTCGCGATGTCGACCTTGTAGATTTGAGCGATCCACCAGTTGTTATCGCCCGGCCCGGGAGCGGCCGTAACAACGAACGACCTGTCATCCGGCGACCAATCGAAATCGTAAACGTGCAGATCGGCTGGAGAAACCTGGCGGACGTCTCCGCCATTGGCGTTAACCACCGCGATGCGCTGGTTATGGAACGAAGTGTCGATAACGCCAGTCGACACGGGAGCCGCCAGGAGCGGTCCGCCACCAGTTCCGGCTTCGATGTAGAGAAATGCGATTTGCTTCCCATCGCGCGACCAGCGCGGACGCGCAGCGTATCCTTTGAGCGACGTGAGCTTCTTCGCGCCGGCGCCATCTGCCTTCACGATCCAAAGCTGCGCCTGATCTTTTTCTCCGGCCGTCGAAAAGAAGGCCAACGTTTTCGAATCGGGCGACCACGCCGGGTCGGAATCGGTTCGTTCGCCGGTCGCGGGAAGATTCGCTTTCGCAGCCGTAGCGTTACCGGAGGAGGCTATGAGGTGAGTCTCTTTCGCGGTTGTTGCGGCCGTCGATTGCACCCAGGCGACGTGACTGCCATCTGGCGAGATGCCGACCGCTCCGTAGAGAACAGTCTTACCGAGTTGCTCGGTGAGCTGAGCCGATTGAGCGGCGGCGATGGTTGGAAGAAGGCACATCAGAAGAAAAGACTTCATTATTAGATGCTGACAAACCCGCGGACGACCAGCAAGGAATCGCGGCGACGCGGCAGCAGCATCACAGATTCGTCTGAATGAATGTCGGGCTCGCGTGGACGTCGATCTGGCGAAGGACAGTGTCGCCTGAATTGACGAATCGATGGGGAGTGCCCGCAGGAATGACCGCCACACCGCCGGCTTTCACTTCGCGCGTTTCATCGCCGACGGTGATGGTCGCGCAGCCCTCGATGGTGAATGCGACCTCGACGTAGGGATGCGTATGCAACGGCGGGCCTTGCCCGGGCTTCGCGTTGACGATGTAAGCAGAGAACGGCGCGCCTTCTTTTTCGCCGTGAAACTCATGCGACATTCCGACAAAGGGCAATTGCTCGAGATCGATGAAGCTCATGAACGGGCGCCTTACTTTTTCAAATCAGCGAGCGCTTTTTCGTAGACGGGCTGGTTGGCCTTTTGAGATTCGGGAACGTTGCGGAGCGCGATCTCCCAGTTCTTGATCGCATTCGCTTTGTCGCCCAGGGCCGTGTAGCCGCGAGCGAGACCGACGAACGTATAAAATTTTTCGTCGGGATGCTGAGCCGCATTCGATTTGAAAACCTCCATCGCTTTTTCTTTTCGGCCGGCGCGGAGAAGGCGCATCCCGCTTTGATGCACCATGACAACTTCGCCGCCGAGCTTAAGCGCTTTATCGATCGTGGCGTCGGCGTCCGCTTCGCGGCCCATCGCGGTCAGCACGGCAGCTTTGGTTTGAAGGGTCGAAAAGTCCTCGCGTCCGGCGGCGGCGCCCCGGAATGGTTCCTTGATGGCTTTGTCGGCCCAGACGAGCGCCTCATCGAGGTTCACTTTATTGTCGGCACAAAATTGCGCGGCGGCCTGCCAGCTCCGGTAATCGAATCCGGGCCAGGAGAGAAGCTGCCGGCGGAGTTCAGCGGCGTAAACTTCGTTCACGTTCGGGACGTCGATCTTGAAGGAGACGCGTTTGTTTTCCCATTGCAGATAAGCGGTCGCGGAATCCGGCACCCGCTCGTCGAATCCGTAGGTCAGAAACTCTGTGAACGGCGCATCCTGCGGAGTGGCGGTCACGCGAAGGACGTCGTTCTTCTCTTCGTATTGATAGGCGCCCCAGCCGATTGTTTTCGAAAAGATCCAGGTCCATGGCCCGTTCTTGTCGAGGGCGAGAAACAAGCCGTAGGTCCCGGCTTTCAAATCTTTCCCGTCAATCTTCACGTCGTGCGACAACGTGATGGTCGTGGTTTCGTTCGCCCCGGCGCGCCAGGGTTGCGCTTTGCTCGGACCAAAGCCGTCATCGAAAAATCCCCACGGGATCAGCTCTCCCCAAATATGGCCGGTGCGTTCCGCTTTGTTGAAATGGACCCGCGGGCTGTGGTAGGCGATCGAAATTTCGACCGGCCCGATCCATTGCGATACTTTCGCTTTTTGATTGTTGCCGTTCGGCGGCTGGGCGAGCTCGCTGGTCTCCTGGCCCCAGGCACGAAGCGGCAGCGACAAGAGGAACATGCAGAGCAAAAGGTCCCGTTTCATGGCAGCGATTCTAGGGTCTCGCGGTTGAACAGAGCGAGGAGGAATTTCCCGGGAGCATTGATGCGGCGCGGGAGCGGGTTAAACTCGCTGCGATGACGCCCGCAGAAGAAGACGACGAGCGCTTTTATCGCGATACGGAAGCGGCCGCATTTCCGAAATTGACGGATGAGCAGCTCGCGTTGCTCGAGCCGCTCGGGACGCGACGGAAACTGAAGCGCGGCGATTTAGTTTACAAAGCCGGTCAGCGCGAATTCCCGCTTACGGTTACGCTGGAAGGCGAGATCGAGGCATTCGAAACCCGCGACGGCGAGGAACAAATCCTCGCGACTTCGCACAGTCGGGATTTCCTCGGCGACGTCTCGATGCTGATGGGAACTTCGGCGCTGGCAAGCGCGCGTGTGAAATCGGAGAACGCCGAAGTGTTGCAAATTCCCGCGCCCGAACTGCGACGCGCTCTCGCCGAACTGCCAGTAATCGGCGAGCCAATTGTGAATGCGCTCATTATGCGGCGACGACGTTTGAACCGCGATCGTGACTTTGCGGGCGTTCGCATTGTGGCCGATTCCGATTCGTGCGAGGGTCGTCAGCTCGACGATTTTCTCGACAAGAATCACATTCCGCATCGGTTGATCGATGAACGGAGCGATCAAGGCCGCGCTCTCGCCGCGCGTTTGCATTTGTCCGATCGAGATCTGCCGGCGCTGATCACGGCGCGCGGGATGCCGCTGCGCCGGCCTTCTATTCGTGAGGTGGCGCGTGAGGTGGGTCTGCTCCAATCGCACGTTGAAGAGGGCCAGGATGAAATTAAATGCGACCTCGTGATTGTTGGCGCCGGCCCAGCCGGGTTGGCGGCGGCGGTTTACGCGACCTCTGAAGGATTGAGCACGGTGGTGCTGGAAAGTTACGCTCCCGGCGGGCAGGCAGGTTCTTCATCGTTGATCGAAAACTTTTTTGGTTTTCCCACAGGCATTAGTGGCGGCGATCTGACCTGGCGGGCCCAACTACAGGCCTATCGTTTTGGGGCGAAATTTGCCACGCCCGCGCAGGCTCTGACCCTGAGGTACGAGGCTGGTAGCGAATATCGAGTCCATTTTGAGGTCGAAGGGTGTTCCGCCACTCTGTGCGCCAAAGCCGCCGTGATCGCGACCGGCGCAAATTATAATCGCCTCGAAGCCGAAGGTTGTCACCGCTTTGAGAACGTCGGCGTCTATTATGCAGCGACGGCATTCGAGGCCCGGCTTTGTCGCGCCGCGACCGTCATTGTCGTGGGCGGTGGAAATTCAGCGGGACAGGCGGCAATGTTTTTGTCCGAAGGCGCGGCGAAAGTGCTGCTGGTGATCCGCGGAAACGATCTTTCCCACAGCATGTCGGATTACCTGTCGCGTCGGGTTCTCGCGCGAGAAAACATCGAGCTGATTCCGAGCACCACGATTCGGCGAATGACGGGGGACGCCGTTCTCCGGGCCGTCGAATTGGAAAACACCAAGACGGGCGAACGCCGCACCGTCGAAACGCCCGCGGTCTTTTCCATGATCGGCGCAACCCCGTGCACCGAATGGTTGCCGCCGGAAATCCTGCGCGACAAGAAAGGTTTCATAAAAACCGGTGCGCTCGTTTCGGATGCTCCGCTCTGGAAACAAGCGGCTCGTCCACCGGTCGCGCTCGAAACGAGTCTGCCTGGTGTGTTCGCAGTGGGCGATGTTCGTTCCGGTTCGGTCAAACGCTGCGCCGCCGCGGTTGGCGAAGGCAGCATGGCCATCGCCGGTGTGCACGAATCGTTGAGTGGAAAATCGTAGCCGGCTGGTGTTCCCAAAGCAGTGCCATTACCGAGAAACTGCTGTCGCGAGGGCTACCGTGATTATTTCCGCTCTGTTTTTTCAGGGCCAGCATGCCTCTTTTCCAAGGCCTCGCTCGCGTATTGCAATTCGAGCATGAGGGTGCGGGCGGATTGACGGCCGGTGAACAAGGTGAGGCCAGTGAAAAGAACGGAAAGAAAGATGAGAACAACCAGTAGCCGCAGGTTGAATCCCACCTGAGTGCCGACAAAGAGCAGGGCCGTGAGCGAGATCAAGGCGAAATTGAAGACCGTGGAGCGGACGAGGCGGTGTTGATTGATGTGCTGTTGAAGCACGTGGTATATGTCGGGATCTTTGGCGAGCGCTTGCATGCGCATGGCGAGGGGCGTCGGGGCGTCGGCGCTTTCCGAGGCCGCGCTGCCGCCGACGATCCAGCGAAACGGGAGGGAGGAAATGGCTTTATCGAAGATGAGTCCAAACATGTAGCCCAGGCCGAGAAGGCCGAAGGAAAGCTGAGTGGCCCATTGGTTGACGAAATCGAATCGAACCCATTGGTACCCGAAAACTGAGAACACGAGGAGAAGGATCCAGGCCATGACTTCGAAGCCGATGATGACCAGCTCGACGATGATCGGGATGTCTTTCATGCCGAGCGATGATTGTGGCGGGAAAACGGAACAACGAGAAGGTAGAAGTTGTGAGTCATCCGGCCGAGCTTTGCCTGGTAAACTTACCGACGCTACAGTCGTGGTGATGACGTTGTTTGAATGGTTGAGGACGAAATGATGACCGGCGCTTGTTTACACATCAGTGCCATCACCGAGGTCAACCTTCCCGAAGTCCTGGAATGCGCTGAGTGCGTGAAGATCGGCGCGCGATGGGTGCATTTGCGGACCTGCCAGACCTGTGGCGCGACGCTGTGTTGCGACGATTCGCCGAACAAGCACGCCACGAAACATGCGCACGCCAGCGGACATCCCGTTATCGCATCCGCCCAGCCCGGCGAGCGCTGGCTCTATTGCTATCCCGATGACGCGTTCGTCCAGTACTGAGGTCAGTTCGCTGTAGCCGCGTCGAAGAGTCTTCTCCGGACTGAACGTTCACCGCGTTGCCCCGACAAGAGCCCAGCGCTTTAGCGCTGGATTATTATCGGGAGAGTTGATCCGTTGATTCCCTGAACAAAGCGAGAGGCGCGTCCGCACTGTTTCGGAAAAGCGTTTCTTTAATGTGAAGCTGGAACAACGCGCGCGGAAATTTCTTGGGCGCGATCCGGACGGGGAAGACTTCCAGGTTACGCGAACCGATGGCAGCTACGTTTTCGACGGCAACGGCAAACGTTACATCGATTTTCTTGCGGGCTGGTGCGTGGGCAATCTGGGCTGGGGACACACTACGGTTCGACGGCCGTCGGTGACTTACGCTTATCCTTATTATCTTTATCGCCCGTGGGTCGAGCTGGCCGAACTGCTGGCGAAAATCACGCCGGGGAAATTACAAAAATGCTTTCGCGCCACCGGCGGGAGCGAAGCCGTCGAGATCGCGTTGCAGATCGCAATGATCCACACCGGGCGCGGCAAGTTCATGTCGATCGAAGACGCCTATCACGGCAACACGATTGGCGGGCTAAGCATTGGCGCGTCGAGTAACCGAGAAAACTATCCGAATTTGCTGAGGAATTGTCTGAAGATCGCGCCGCCCTTGAATCGCGACGCGATCGAGAAAGTAGAACGGTTACTGCGGAAACGCGACGTGGCGGCGTTCATCATGGAACCGGTGAGCTGCAACCTAAATGTCCTCGTTCCGGACGATGCGTTCATGACCGGTCTGGCAAAGCTTTGCCGAAGATATGGGACATTGCTGATCATGGACGAAGTCGCCTGCGGCTTCGGGCGAACGGGAAAACTTTTTGCGACTGAGCATTTCGGCATCGCACCTGACATCATGTGCCTGGCGAAAGCGATCACCGGCGGTCAGGCGCCGATGGGCGCTGTGATTACCACCCCCGCGGTCGCGAAGTCGGCGGAGAAAGAGGGCAGCTTCTATTCAACCTACGGTTGGCATCCAATCGCAGTCGAAGCAGCGCTGACAAACGTCCGCTATTGGATCAAACATAAGAACAAATTGCTCGTGCACGTGGATGGAATGAGCGCGCTATTCCAGGAGCGGTTGTCCCAAATCGAGTTCCAACAGCGCGCGTCTGTGCGCATCAAAGGTCTCGCGATTGCCGCCGAGTTTAAGAACGCGCATTACGCCGAAAAACTGGCGAGCCGCTGCCAGGAAAATGGATTGTTGCTCACGACATCCGACAACGCCCTCACGATGTTTCCGCCCCTAAACATCGAGGAGAAGCTCGTCTGCGAAGGGTTGTCGATCATCGAGCGCGCGGCGACAGAAGCAAATTGACGGCTGCGCGAGCACGCATCTGATGCATGGTTCGCGAGCTAGAGTAAACTCGCGTCGTGGCAGATTTCCCGAAGCATTTCGATGGAAAGCGGTTCTATAATCCAGGTGCGCCGCAGGCGGCGGGATTTCTTGATGTCCTTCGTTGGAAACTAACCAGCCGGGGGGAACGGTCGCCAAGTTTCGTTTCGGATGTCGAGCAGTCGATTCCGGCGAGACGAATCCAAGGGAACGGGCTGCGAGTGACCTTCGTCAACCATTCCACCGTCCTACTTCAGCTGAGCGGCTTCAACATTTTAACGGACCCGATGTGGTCGGAGCGGGCGAGTCCTGTGTCATGGGCAGGGCCGCGTCGCCGAAGAAAGCCGGGTGTGGCTTGGGAAAATATTCCGCCGATCGATGTAGTGCTGGTGAGCCACAATCATTACGACCACCTGGACCTGCCGACATTGCGTCTCTTGGCGGCTCGCGGAGATTCTGTCTTCATCGTACCAGCTCGTCAGGGAGAGTTGCTCCGCTCGGAAAAAATAACACCCGTTCACGAATTGGATTGGGGCCAGTCATTGTCGCTCCAAGACGTAACTGTCCATTGCGTTCCGGCGGTGCACTTCTCCAGTCGCTCGATGCTTGATCGCAACCGGACGCTTTGGTGCGGCTATGTAATCGTAACTGGGGGGCGGATGACGTATTTCGCGGGAGACAGCGCGTTCGGAAATCATTTCGCGCAAATTCGGGAAAGGTTCGGCGCGCCGGACCTCGCGCTGCTCCCAATCGGCGCCTACGAACCGCGCTGGTTCATGTCGCGGGTCCACATGGCGCCTGATGAAGCGATTCGCGCCCACGAAATCCTTGGCGCTAAACTCAGCGTCGCGATCCATCACGGGACGTCCCAGCTCGCCGATGAAAGTATCGATACGCCGGGAGAACAGCTCAAGGCCTACGGCAAACCCGATTCGTTTCTAATTTTACGAAATGGCGAGTCGATCGATCTTGAATAATCGCGTTGGACTTAGATCTCCCGGCGCATCGTTACCGTGCCGGCGGTGTCGCTCACGATTTCGAAACCGAACCGCTCGTAAAGACGCACGGCCGGATTGTTGGCGGAAGCGCGCATCGAAATCGCGGATTGATGCGGATTCGCTTTGACGAGCTGAGTCATGAGAGCAGCGCCGAGGCCGCGTTTGCGTTGACCGGGCTTAACCGCGAACGCGAGTTCGGGAACTAATCCAGTTGGATCCGCGGATCGCTTGTCACCGGCCGCCGGAAGCCGACACCAAACCGCGCCGAGCACTTCCTTGCTGCCCTTGTCCGAGACAACAAAACCAGTGTCGCCCGTTCGCCCCCATCCCTCGACATAACGGGCATACTCCGGTTGCTTGAGAATGTCGCGCGAGGGCGCGCCTTTGGAAGTCTGGAGCGCTTGATAGAGCATCTCCCACAGAATTTGTTGGTCCGTTTCCGTGAGGGGTCGAATCACGTAATCCATAAGGCGACGGAATCGATTATGCGCAGGAAGACGCGCGGTAACAAGCTCGGGTCTTGATCAGTTTGAGCAGCGACCCCGGCTGTTACCAAAAAAATCTAAGGGTGAAACCGAATAAAATCCCGAGCCGTTGGTCAAACCCAGTATGAAAAGAAAAATTCTGATTCTTTTGGCAGCGTTCGCGGCGGTGGCGACACCTCTGGTGCCGCAATCCCAAGCGATCGGCTTCTCGGTCAGCGTCGGAGACCGGCCGTATTATCACGGCGGCGGCTATTGGCACGAAGGCTATTACTGGGTCTGGGTTCCCGGACATCCTAGCCGCCGTGGCTGGATTCCCGGACACTATGCTCGGCGGGGCGATTACAATCGCGTTTACGCCAGGACGCACTTCCGTTTTCACCGCGTCTGGCGGTAATGCCAAACCGAAGTTGATGTAGCGGCGCTCTCCTCGCCATTGCGCAGGAGAGCGCTTCTACATTTCTTCGAATTCGCCGCGCTCGCGATTCTTGCGAACGCGGTCCCACGGAAAACACTTTCCGTTCATCGCGATATAAACGCCGGGCGGCAGCGCTTGGACGAAAGAAAGCGCGCTTCCGAGGTTAAAGAGCCCGTCGGAGCTGCCGAAAGCATAGGGAATCATCGCGCCGGTCAAGACGACCGTCTTTTCTTTGACAGCTTGGGCCACGGCGGCGGCGGTCTCGGTCATCGTGTCGGTGCCGTGCGTGATCACGATGCGATCGTCCGGCGACTGCAAACAATTCTGGACGATCAAGGCGCGATCCGCATCGGTCATCTCCAGGCTGTCGATCATCATGATGGTGCGGATCGTCACCTCGACGCGCGA
>DATBCW010000020.1:0-71080 GCA_036270255.1 Chthoniobacterales bacterium | reverse complement strand
TTGTCGATGGATTCTCTGTAGCGGCGGTCTATGACCGTCGAAATCATTGCGCTGCGTTCGGCGGTTCGGCGGTCATAGACCGCCGCTACAGCCTAGCGCGGCGTCAGCACCCGCAATCCGCCCGCGCGTATTTTAAATTCGACGGGGCAATTGCCGACCAGTTCTCCATCGATTTCCACGGGCACGGTTTCCTCACTGCTCACCCGGAGCCGTTTCGTTTTGAAATACTCGACTTCCGGCGACGAGATTTGCGGCGTGAAGACGACGTCCTGCAGATATCGGATGATGTCGAGATAGTTAAGCCGCTTGAAAACGATCACGTCGAGCAAGCCGTCATCCATTAGCGCCTGTTTGAAGAATGGGAACCGGCCACCGTAGAGCCGACCATTGCCGACCAGGACGAACGATCCTTCGTCGGTCGAAGCATCCTCCGATTCAATCCGCAGAACCGGCGGGGTGCGCGAAGCGACTTGGACGGCGGAAATCAGATAACTCAGTGGACCGAAGCTGCGTTTGAAAGCGCGGCTGGTTTCCTTGACCGCCTGCGCGTCGAGACCGACCCCGGCCAACTGGACGAAATGCTGGCCATTCGCGCGTGGCAAATCGACCCGGTGGGTCCGATTTTCCTCAATAATTTTCCAGCAACCCGCGAGATCGTTCAGTGGCAGGCCGAGCTCCGTCGCGAAAACATTCATGGTGCCGATGGGAAGCAGCCCGAGGGTAACGTTGTGCCCGGCGATGCCGTTCACGATCTCGTTGACGGTGCCGTCGCCGCCCGCCGCCACGATTTTTTCGTAGCCTTCCACGACGGCATTCCGCGCGATACGTTCCGCTTCGCCCGCGCCCGAAGTCTCGCAGAGGATCGCGCCGCGGGCGAGCTTCTCAACCTGGGTGCGCAAACGTTGGGTCCGCGCCCCACGCGCCGCCGGATTCAAAATGACGATCGTATTTTTCAAGGCTGCGGAACTGACTTTTCTTCAAACCTCACCGGCGTAACCTTCCGGCGTGCAAAAAGTGACGCGCATTGTGCTGATAGCGCTCGGGGTGATTCTAGGTATCGCGCTGCTCATTTTGCTGGGCGTGAACATGTATGTGCAGTCGCGCGGGACACAAGCGAGGATTCAGCAGGAACTCAGCCAGCGTCTCGGCACCACCCTGCGCATCCAGCGCATCAGCGTCACGCCCTGGTGGGGATTGAAACTCACCGGGATCACGATTCCGCAAAGCCAGCCCGGCGTATCTCCGGATTTTCTCACCGCAAAAACTTTCCGGCTTCGGATTCGCTTTTCCTCGCTCTTCGGCGGACATCTCGTCATCAAGGACATTTCATTGGTGAACCCGGAAGTCGTCTGGGCGCAGAACGCCGATGGTAAATGGCGCATCCCGTCGATGCCGGTTGAGGCAACGCCACCGCCTCCGAAGACTGTAGCGGTGGGGACGCCAATTGCGGCACCGCCGCCGCCGGCAGATCAAAACGCTGCTTCGCCAAGTGTGCCGGCTAATTCGCCGCCCGTGCTCGGTCAGACTGAAAACAAAGGTTCTTTCACGCCCGAAGTGCAAGGCGTCAGCGTTATTCGGGCGCGTTTCCGTTTCCTTGATCAAAAGCTAAAAAGTGTGGCCACATTCGAAGACGTCGATTTCCGGTCGAACTTCCGCACCTCGACGGACCTGCACGGAAATATTTCCATCGCGAAGACCTCGCTCCGCGACCGCTTTTTTCTCCAGCAACTTCAATCGCCGCTGCAGTACGATTCGAACCAGCTCGATTTTTCCCAGATCAGTGCGCGCGCGGGCGAAGGCCAGATCACCGGCCGTTTCACGATTCAGCCGCAGGCCGAAGATTCTCCCTTCACGGTCAGCATCAGGTTCAAGGATGTGCAGGCCGACAAGATCATCACCGAAGCGGGAGGCAATCTTGGCACCGTGGTCGGAAAACTGGAAGGCCATCTCGATGCGAGCGGCAAGACGGCCGATCCAGACGCGCTCGCGGGCAGCGGCGAAATCATTCTGCGGGATGGCCAGGTGCGGCAATACAGCTTGCTCATGGCGCTGGGCCAGTTGCTTCAGATTCAGGAATTGCAGCAACTCCACCTCGATCAGGCCCAGGTGAAATATCACATCAACCCGGGCGTAGTGACGATCGATGAACTGGTTTTCCGCTCTGAAAATATTCGCCTCAGCGCGACCGGCACGGTTTCGTTCGATGGAAAACTTCAGCTCGAATCGCAGTTGGCCGTGAATGAGAAGATGCGGAGCCAGCTCTTCCGCGCGATTCGCGACAACTTTAAACCGAGCGATGAGCCCGGGTATACCGCGGTCAGTTTTCAAGTCGGCGGCACCGTTGGCCGGCCCAAGACGAACTTGATGGATAAACTTATTGGTCGCGATCTGAAGGACCTCAGTAGCGTGATCAGCGGTTTGATCGGCGGCGGAAAATCCAAGAAAAAGCCGGCAGAAGAACCAGCGGCATCAGCCTCGCCGACGCCGAGCGCTTCGCCATGAGAGTGATTGCCGGCGCGGCAGGCGGCATCCAGCTCGATGTTCCGAAGAGCGGCGTGCGTCCCACGATGGATCGCGTGAAGGCCGCGATCTTTTCGAGCCTCGGAGAACTCGTGATCGGCGCGCCGGTTTTGGATTTGTTCGCCGGCACCGGCGCGCTCGGGATCGAGGCATTAAGCCGGGGAGCGGCCTCGGCCCTGTTCGTTGAGCAAAACGCCGCGGCGGTATCAGCCATCGAGGCGAATCTCTCTCGGACGAAATTTGAAGGCCGCGTCCGGAGACAGGATGTGTTCGCCTTTCTTCGGTCCGCCCAGCCACCCGAGCCTTTTCGCCTGATTTTCGCCGATCCGCCCTACGAAAAAGCGAAATCGGGTGAAGCGTTCACCCAATTGTTGCTCGGGAGCGGCGAACTTGCCGGGTTACTCGAGCCTGCCGGCGTTTTCGTCCTGGAAAAACGGCCCTCGGAGAAAATGCCGGCAAACCGATTGTGGAACATCATTCGAGCTCGCCGATATGGCGCCACCGAAGTTTTGTTTCTGCAACGAGCCGCAGCCATCACCGAGGCGCAGCCATCCTGATGGTCAGGTTTTTCTACAATCTTCTCTATCCGATTGGTCTGCTCTTTTTCCTCCCCGGCCAGATTGCGAAACTCGTCCGGCGCGGCAACTATCGGCACAAACTCGGCCAGCGTTTCGGAGCTTACGATGCCGAGGTGCGCGCGCGCCTCGCCGCGCATCGCTGCACGTGGATCCACGCTGTCAGTGTGGGCGAAGTTGCCATCGCGCTGAAACTGATCGCCAAGCTGCGGCAGCGCGATCCCGAATTCTTTTGCGCGCTTACCACTACGACCACCACCGGATTTCAGGTCGCGAAGTCCGTGCCGGACGAGCGAATTGAGGTCCTCTATAGCCCGCTCGATTTCTGGCCGATCAAGCGGCACGCCTTTGCCGTCATCCGCCCGGTTCGAATCATCCTCGTTGAAGCGGAAGTCTGGCCGAACCTTGCCGCTGAAGCGCGCAACCGCCGCGTCCCGCTGGCGTTAGTAAACGCTCGCCTGTCGAAACGCTCCGAAGCCCGTTTCCATCGTTTTCGGTCCCTGATCGCGCCGACCTTCCGCTGCCTCGACGCGGTCTGCGTCCAGGAAGCTGAGGACGTGGAATGGTGGGTCGCGCTCGGCATTCCGCGGGATCGCATTCATCACGTCGGAAGCATTAAGTACGATCCGACTGATGTGCGGTTGAACCCCGATCTTCCCCTGCAGGTTCTTCAAACCTTCGGTCTCGATGGCGACCGACCCATTCTTTTTGGCGGGAGCACACACGCGGGTGAAGAAGAAATTCTCGGCGAAATCTTTCAACGGCTTCGCTCGGATTTCCCGGCATTCACCTTGATCATCGCGCCGCGGCACGTGGAGCGTGCAGGCGAGATTCGCCGTCGGCTCGAGCGGTTGGGATTGAAGGTCCGCTTGCGAAGCGAGGCTGGAGGGACGGGTCATTCGGCGCCCGATTGCATTCTTCTCGATACCACCGGCGAGTTGCAGCATTGGTACGCCGTCGCCACCATCGTTTTTGTCGGCAAGAGTCTCACTTCCCGCGGCGGACAAAATCCCGTCGAGCCAATTCTGGCCGGGAAGCCGGTATTGTTTGGACCGCACATGGAAAATTTTTCAGCTCTGGCGCAAGCGCTTGTCGCGAACAAGGCCGGCGTCCAGGTTCGCGATCCGAATTCGTTGCAGCAGCAGATCGCCTGGCTGCTCCGCGATCGGGAGGCAGCCCTGGGGCTGGTCGCGAACGCGCAGGCAGTGCTCGCCCGTCACCGCGGCGCCACCGAACGCACGGCCGCGATCGTTATGGAGCTAACTTCCCACGCCTGATATTCAAGCGCTCCCTTCCGTCTGCAAATCGCTTGCAACCACGAGAGTCGCTCTGATATTGCCCCCGCTTTTCCTGACCCTATCGTCCAGTGGCCTAGGACACCGCCCTTTCACGGCGGTAACACGGGTTCGAATCCCGTTAGGGTCGCGCGTTTGCACAGAATCAGTCGGCGCGTTTGCGGTAAATGATGCCTTGGGGAGTGCGCGCGACCTGGACGTACTGTTCGGCTAGCAATCGGGCGAGGATCGGGAAATCCTTGACGGGATACTGGGCACCCGGGCCGGAATAATGGTCGGCGATGTAAAGCGGCGGGTGTTTGCGAAAATCATCTTCAAGCTGGCTCCAGGCGCCGGGGACGATCCGATCTCGCGTGTCGACGCCGGGCAAAGGTCCGCCAAAAATTTGTCCGGTGAGTGGGAACGTAACGAAGTAACGACACGCCGGGCGTCGATGCGCGTGCAAATAAACTTCTCCAGCGCTGCCACCCCAGATGAAGACGCGATCATCGGGGGTGGAATGCTCGGAGAGATACCGCGCGCTCTCGGACGGTTCGCGGTGCCAGGCAAGAAAGAGCCAATGCGAAATGGAAAATGAAATGACGGTGATCGCGAGCCAGATGCTCAGTGCCGGTCGAAGAAACCGAAAAGGTACTTTGTGGGACCGCGGCGGGTTCCGCAACCATCGCGCGTAGTACGGCGCCGCGAGGAGAGCGAGCGGCGGGATCAATTGAAGATAATAGTGAGGATAGAAGCGGCCGCCGGCGGCGGCCCCAATCGCCGACGCGACGAGGAGGCCGAGCAAAGCGGTTCGCTCGGCAGACTTAGTTTTCCATAAGCCGGCGCGATCTCGAAACGCGAGCGCGGCGCCGATAACGAGCGGCCAACAACAGCCAATGAAAGCCAGGGTGATAAGAATTCCGGTCTCCCAAAAAACATGCGGGACCGAGTGATTCGTAAACGTCCAGTAGAATGCTTCGCGCAAATTCCCTTGCCATTGCAACACCAGCGCCGCCCCACCGAGCACCGCGAAGAAGCCGATCGTGAGGATCGCAGCTTGAACGACCGATTGGGTTTTCGTGAAGTGGCGGCTGGCGCGGTAGGACGGCAGGAGCAGATAAATTCCAACGGGCACGGCGGCGATGGCGGCGGGTTGCTTCAGTAGGAACCCGGCGGCAAGCAGCGCGCCGGCTGCGAGCAACTCGAGGCGCAGCCGGAGTAAGCTCGGGCCGAACGCGATCGCCCAAGCCCAGACCAAAGGCAAATTCATCAGCAGCTCGCCGTTAAATGCAAGATTGTTGGCTGCCGCCCATGGTTGGAAGACGCTGTAGCCAAGCGCTGCGATCAAACCGGTCTCGCGGTCGAACCATCGCCGGGCGATAGCGTAAAGGCCTGCCATCGTCGCCAGCGTCCAGATTAGGGCGACGGTGTGCAGTGCCACCCAGTTGTATTTCCCCGCCAGGGCGAACACGGCCGCGTAGGTCCAGAACAACAGCGGCGGCTTGCGATCGACAGCGTCGATATACGGTTGGCCTCCATCGACGATCTCGTTGGCGACGACAGCGTAGGGCGCCTCATCGTCGATCGCCTGGGGGTGTTGCAGTGAAGGCAGCCGCGTCGCCACGGTCAGGAGAACGATGGCGAACACGGCCCACTGGAACTGCCGTGAATTAAGCGCGAACATCGCGGCGCGGAAGCGAATCGTAAAGACGCGTAACCTTTTCGAAAACCTGATCGACGGTGATCGCCTGCATGCAAAGATTGTTGCGGCAAACTGTTTGCCGGTTGTTATAAGCGTTTACGCACGGGCTGCACGCGATGCCAGCCCAGAGCGCAGTCGTGTTGGGTGAGAGCGCCGCGAATAGCGCCGGGGTCTCCGGCCCGAACAAGGTCACGACTTGAATCGCCGTCATCGACGCAAAATGCGCCGGTCCGCTATCGTTGGTCACAAGGACCGCGCTTCGCATGTAAAGCACGAGCAACTGACGCAGGGTCGTTTTCCCCGCCAACGGAATGACGCGGCTCGATTCAACTTCGCGTGCGATCCGGTTAATTGCCGCTTCTTCAGCCGGCCCGCCGGTAAATCCAATGAACAGGTCCGGATAATGTTCGAGTAGTCGTCTCGCCAGTTCGACGTAACGCAGCGGCGGCCAGCGTCGCAGAGGTAACAAATCGCCAGCGTTCGGATTCAAAAGAATCAGCGGCGCCGAGCCGAGAGCGGGATTTTCGCGTTGCAGCAATTCATCGAGCTCACCCGCTTCGTTTGGGCCCGGCCGAAAGGTTGGAAATATTTGGCCGATCGGCGGACTAAAATCGAACGTAGGTAACGTCGCGGGATCAATCGTGAACGCTTCGATCATCGCTTCAAACATCCGGCTCGTATGGAGGTGCGGATTGTAGAGTAGCCGATGCGTCATCAAATTACCCCGATACGGCCCGTCGCCAAAAAAAGTGTGAAACCCGACCCGCAATTTCGCGCCCGTCAAAAGGGTCAGGATCGCCGAAGACCGGCTCAAGAATTCTAGATCGACCGCCGCGTCGATGCCGATCTTTCGGGTCTGTCCGATCGCCCGAATCGCGCCAGCCGCCAGTGCGGCCGGGCTATTTGTCGGAATGGTGATCACGTTTTCCCAAGGGACGACCTCCATCACGTCGAGAACGAACCGGTTTTCTTCGAACACGATAAAAAAAACGTTCTCGCTTCCGACCATTTGGACTGCGCGGCGAATCGCGGGATAAGCCAGAACCGTTGAACCTTGCTCCGCGAATTTTACGAATAGAATTCGACGGACCTGACGCGGTCCGGTGGGACGGAACGCCTCAAGAATTTTTCTAACCACGGTCAAGACCGCGCAGAGCGGCACTCCGATCCAGCGATCAGTGTGCTGCAAGGTGGAAATCCCTCCGGGAAGATTCATTTTCAGCTGGATTTTTTCAGTTTTTCAGGACAACCGGCATCACTTCCGGAGAATTGGGCAACCATACCTTGTCCGAGATTTCCTGTCATTCATTCGCGAAAGGACCGGTGCCGCCCCAGAAAGGTTGTGTTTTTTCTTATGGACGTTTCGCGGGCCTTTCCATATCTTACTGGGCTGCTCAATCGAATGACCAACCCGGCGCTCGCTGCTGCGACGCTCCTCATTCGCTCGGTTAAGAATAACCCTAAGGCGTGCGAACGCTGCACCTTCCCGTTATGTCATTGAATTCAACTATCTCAGAACCGGAAACGGACGCCCCGTCCGCCATCGAAACCGATCCGACCAAATTCAGCCTGAGCGATTTTCTTGTCGGCGATAGCAAGGATCCGCTGAAGCCGCCGCCGATTTTTACGAAATGGCATCATGCAGGCGAATGGGCCATCGAACTTTACGAGCCGCAAATGCTCGCACCCGCCGAACCGCGAACAAAGCTGAACTATGGCGGAGAATCGCATCCCGTCGTTAACCTTTGTTCCTACAATTACCTCGGGCTGGCGAACCATCCCGAGGTCATCGCCGCCGCGCATGAAGCGCTCACTACCCATGGCATGGGCGCCTGCGGCTCACCCATGCTTTCCGGCATGACCGATCTGCATCGCGAACTCGAGCGACGAATGGCGGAGTTTCTCGGTTACGAAGACGCGATGCTTTTCAACAGCGGATTCGGCGGCGCGCTCGGCACGATCTCGGGTTTGCTGCGCAAGAGCGACGTCGCGGTGATGGATAATCGTTCCCACCTCAGCCTTCGCGATGGGGCGGTCCTGGCGCGCACCCGCACGGAGCGATTCGAGCATAATGACCCGGCGTCATTGGACGCGGCTTTGAGGCGGCACAAAGGCAAGCGCCAGCTCGTGATCGTCGAAGGCATTTATTCGATGGATGGCGATTTCGGACAGCTCGATGCCCTCATAGATGTCGCAGACGCGCATGAAGCGAGCGTCTTCGTCGATGAAGCGCATTCGATGCTGGCCTGCGGCCCAACCGGACGCGGCGCGGTGGAACATTTCGGCGTGGATAAGCGCGTCCGGATTCTTTACGGAACATTTTCGAAAGCGTTTGGAGCGCTGGGCGGATTCGTCACCGGCTCGAAAGAGACGCTCGACTATCTGCGATTCTATTCGCACCCGTACGTTTACTCCTGTGCGTTGCCGCCCGTCGTGGTGGCTGCGATTCTTAAGGCGCTCGAGATCGGAACGAGCCAGCCGGAATTGCGCAAGCGTCTCTGGGAAAATGCCGACTATTTCCACAAACAGCTCGACGCCCTCGGCCTGGATACCGGCAACTCGACGACCTACATCATGCCGATTGTGATCGGCGACCGCGACCGGATGTATCGTCTCGGTCACGAGCTGCGGCACCGCGGACTCTGGGTCGCGCCGGTGGATTACCCGGCGGTCCCGCAAGACAAAATCTGTTTTCGTGCCTGCGTCACGGCGAACCATACCCGCGCCGATCTCGACGAAGCGCTCAACATTCTCTCCGACACGCTCGTCCCGGCCCAATTGCAGACTGCGAGCGCGGGTTGATGCGGCGTCGAATCCGGAAATAATTAAGGGAATGAAGCCGCATTACGTTTCGAACAAAAACGAATCGCCCCGGTTTTTCGATAACGGTTTCATCGAGTTCTTCTCGCACGTCCACCCCGTCACGCCGGTGGTGATTTTTGTGCCGGTGATCTCCTTTCTGGTGTTTCTCGCGCTTGGACGACGCGGGTTGTCGATCGGCGCGACAGCAGGTTTGTTCGCTCTTGGCGTCCTCATCTGGACGCTTGTCGAATACGCGATGCATCGGTGCCTTTTTCATTACGAACCGAAAACCCGTTTGGGAAAACGCCTCCATTTTCTCGTGCACGGGGCGCATCACGATTATCCGCAGGATGCCAGCCGGCTGGTCGCGCCTCCGGCCTTCAGCATTCCAGTTGCGTCGGTGTTTTACGGACTGTTTTGGTGCGTCTTCGGACGGCTAACGCCCGCGCCGGTTGCCGGGTTTCTCTTCGGCTATCTCTGCTACGACATGATTCATTATGCGACCCACCATTTCTCGATGAAACGGGGGATCGGACTTTGGTTAAAGCAGTATCATCTTCGGCATCACTACAAAGACGACGCCCGAGGATACGGCGTCAGCAATCCGCTGTGGGATTATGTTTTCCGAACGCGTCCCCCGCGGCCGGAAGCGTCACGCGATTTCGTAAGCGCGCCGAATCACTGAGAGACAAAGCGCTGCTTCGTCGAAGGCAGTCTGCGCCTTTTCCGGCGAACGAAAGCTGGCCAGGACATCGGGCAACATCGCCGCAAACCAATCGGCGTGATGCGATCCAGCTGAGAGCGCACTCTCGAATCGGATCGTTTCTTCGCCAATCTTCAGCGTATCATCATCGATCGAGATTTCGCCGGCGTCGCCCTGCAATCGCATCGTGTTGCCTCGGCGCTCGGCCCGCCACGTTAGAGAAATGGTGGCGCGGCCCTTTGGGAATTCGAGAGTCAGGGTGGCTTCATCTTCCACCCCGTTAGCTGCGCGATGCAACTTCGCATCGACGTCGATCGGATCTTCGCCGAACCAATGGCGCGCCAGATAGATCGCATGCCAGCCGTGATCCATCAGAATTCCGCCGCCAGAAATGGCGGGATCGCGACGCCAATTTGGATGCGCTGGATCGATGGCCGCGCAATCCTCGATCCGCCGCGTTTCAATCCGAAGCTCGCTTAAGTCACCAATCGCGCCGGAGCGCAGTGTCTCCGTCGCTTGGCGAACGATTGGCGCGTATTTCCAGTTGTGAACTGGAACGACGGCGCGTCCTGTTTCACGCGCGAGTGACCGAATCGTTTCCAGTTCGCCGGGATCCAGCAACAGCGGTTTCTCGCAAAGGACATTCCAGCCGCGCTTGAGCGCAGCTCGGATCGGTTCGCCGTGCAACGCCGGCGGCGTGCACACATCTACAAAATCGATTCCATCGAGGAGTTCATCGATCGTTCCGAAAGTCGCGATGCCCGGGATCGATTCTCGAGCCGCTTGTCGTCGCTCTTCGGTCCGGTCGACCACGGCGACGATCTTCGCGTCCTGTGATTTCGCGTAGGCTGGCCAATGACCATTTGCGGCCACAGCGCCGAAACCAATGATCGCTCCTCGCAACACTTCTACTCAGCTTCGAGTTCTTCGAGCACGCCGTCGATGATCGCGAGCGCGGAACTCGCCTGCTCCGCGGTGAGAATGAGCGGCGGATGAACTCGAACCCGCGGCGTGTAACTCATCATGATGAGTCCTTTCGCCAGGCACCGTTTGAAGAACTCGATGCAGCGTTCCTTCGGCAGCAGCGCTTTGGTTTTTTGGTCTGCGACCAGATCAAACCCGATCAGCAATCCTGATCCGCGAACGTTTGCGATCGATCGCCGTTTTTCCGTTATCGCTTCGAAGCCACTGCGGAGCAGGCCGCCCACTTTTGCAGAATTCTCTACGAGCTTGTCTGCCAAGATGGTCTGGATAGTGACCAGACCGGCGGCGGCGGCGAGGGGATTCCCGCCGTAACTGGAAGACGATGCGCTCGGAAGCGAGAACGGTTTCGCCGCCATGATTTCCTCGGTCGAAACGAGCGCGCTCATGGGGAATCCCGATGCCATACCTTTTCCAAGAGTCATGATGTCGGGAACGACGTCATCGTGATTGCACCCGAATAATTTTCCGGTCCGGCCAAAGCCCGTGATCATTTCGTCCGCCAGAAGCAGGGCGCCGTATTCATGCGCCACTTCGCAAACGTCGCGGAGAAATCCAGCCGGCGGCACGATGTTGCCAGCGGTGCCCTGGATCGGTTCGATCACGATCGCAGCCGGGCGCCCGCTGATTTCCTTTTCGATCACGCGCCGCAAATTTATGATTGCGTCTTGGCGGCATTCCTCCGGTGACCCGTCGAATCGAGTCGGGTCGGCGTAAGGCGCGATGTGATAACCCGGAGGCAGGGGACCAATGAGCGTTTTCCAATCAATGTCTGAGATCGGCAATACCCCCGCGGTTTTTCCATGGAATCCGCCGGTGAAGCCGACAACGTCGGTCCGCTTCGTGTAGGAACGCGCCAACCGGATGCCGGCTTCGACGGCCTCCGCGCCGCCGCTGAAAAATTGGGTGCGCGAGAGTTCGCCCGGCGCCAGATCCGCGATCAGCCTAACGAATTCAGCGCGCGGCGCCGAAGTAAAACTGCCAACGCTGACCGCTTCCAGTTGTTTCGTGAGCGCGGCAACGTAACGCGGATGGGCGTGACCGAGGCTCGCGACCGAAACGCCGGCGTTCAGGTCGAGATAAGTCCGCCCATCAAGATCGGTCAACGTTGCGCCCTGACCGTGCGCGATCGCGAGCTTCGAGAGCAGCGCAATTGTCTGCACGCCCGGTGCAATGAATTGCTGCTCTTGCTCGAAGAGCGCTTCCGTTTTCGAGGCAGGTTCGGTCTTAGCCAGCATGGACACGTTTGGTGATAAAATCAGCGATCGCGTAGGCCGCGCGTTCGCGGCAAGGGGCGAATGACGGCCAATCGTTCAGGTCGATCAAGGTCAAATCTCCCGCTGGTGAAACGATAACGTCTCCGCCGAAAACATCGAGCCCGGCCGCGGCGGCTGCGGCATCGCCGAGTTTCTGAAGCTGGGCCGAATCGAACGGATATTTGCGGGCGTTTCCAGAGTAGAACCAGTGAAAGAAAGTGCCGCCGGCGACTCCGTAGAATTTAATTTCGTCACCGGCGCGATGCGCTTGCAACGCCGCCAGGTCGATCCCGCGCCGCGCGAATTCGGCCAGTCCCGCCTCCAACCGGTCGCGCGAATGGATCCATTGCACGTCGGCGGTTACGGAAGCGTGAACGTCCCCGCGTTTCAGCCAAATGCCGCCGTCCAGATCGAGGCCGTGCAAATCGGGACTGCCTTCTGTCGGCATCAGGTTGGTCTGCGGAAACGGCAGCCTCGCTTCGACCATCAGCGCCGGGAGCCGATCGCGATGAGTATTCAGCGCCGCCCGCGGGCTATTCATTATCCGGATCCCGTCACGTTCCCATTGCGCGAGATTCTCCAGCGCAGCGCGACCCTGGCACATGGAAAAAACCAGCTCCGCCCGGGCGCGCGCGCCGTTCGCTTCGTCCAGCGTCATGAGATCGACCGAGAACTCGCGTTCGCGCAAACGGTGCGCGATCTGGTCCAGCAGGAGCGCATCGTTCGATTGATGCCGGCCCGGCGAATACTGCTTCTCTCGATACAATCCAAGGAGCCGCTTCATGGGGTGACGCTGCGCAAGAACGTTTCCGCTTCCGCGATATCGGCGGGATGATCGACGTCGATCGAGCGCTCAATCGGGATTCCGTTGATTTGGTAGCCGCGCTCGAGAAGCCGGGCCAGAAACATCCGTAACGCATCCAGCCCTTCGCGCCGCGCCGCTTCCGCTTCGCGCAAAATAACTGGGAGCACCGCGTAAACGCCGGCGGTCGCGTAATCGCCTGCGCCGAAGCGTTCGATTCGTGATCCGGCTGTTGTAACCAGAAGCGGCTTCTCGTCGTTTCCCGGAGAAGTAAGCGCCAGCGTCACCGCGGCATCCTCGCGTCGCGCGCGCTCGAAAAAATCAGCGTAGGCGTTCGGGACCGCGACTGTATCTACGGTGGAAAGCAGAAACGGTCCGTCGTTTCCATCGGCCGCCAGCGTTTCCACGAGTCGGAGAAAGCTGTGCATCGAGGTCGGGGTTGTCTCGACGATCCACCGCAGTGCGAAAGGCCAGTTGCTCTTGACGACATGATCGCGCACCGCTTCGGAATCTTCATTAATGATAACGACGACTTCGGTCGCGCCCGCTTCGCCCAGGGAATTGAGGACCCGCTCGATCAAGGTCGAGCCACCGACTCGAGCCAAAGGTTTCAAATCGGTCAGGCGGCTGCGCAAACGCTCGCCGCGTCCGGCCGCCAGCACTCCCGCGCGTAGAGATCGGGCGCTCATGCGAAGGCGGGAGAACTGGTGAGCGCTTCGCGGAGGTCGCTCAAAACGCGCAGCCGCAGATCGACCAACGACGGGTCGGGACAATTGCGCGCCTTAATGCCTTCGAGCCATGCGGTCTTCATTCCGATCTTCTTCGCCGGCCGAATATCGCGATCGAAGGAATCGCCCACCATGAGGATTTCGGCGGGATCGCTCCCCAGCTTTTCGGCCGCGTGCCGGAAGATCGCCGGATCCGGTTTGAAAAGGCCGACGTGCCGGGAGTCGACGATCAGAGAGAGAAACGGCGCGTAACCGAAATCGTCGCAAAGTTTGTCAACGTTGCCGCAACCATTCGAGACGACGCCGAGAGTGAAACCGCGCTCTGCCAGTTCGCCCAACAATTCAACATTAGCGGCGGCGGCCTTCCGCGCGGGCGCGATGAAACCGCTGACGACATGTTCCTCGAGTTCAGCATTCGTTAGGCGGAGATGAGCGAGCTGCCATTTCACGTAGAATTCGATCATCTGCCGAAAATCCGCGGACGCGATCTCGCCGTCCTGGTTCGCGCGAGTTTCAGCGGCATCGAAGGTTTCTCGCGAAACATCGACCCCAAAATCCCGGTAAAGCGCGGTGAATCGATCCTGCCAATGCAGGCCGTCGCCATCGAGCGTCCCGCCCATGTCGAAAAGAATCGCGCGAATCATAAGCCGGCGAGAAATTTTCGGTCGGCGCTGCGTTGCCAAAAGCGGAGAGCGATTAACGCCAAATTCATCGGGACCAACATAAAGATAAGAAACAAATCAACCCGATGCAGCCAGATCAATATCCCAAGGGCATACAACCCGGTATTTGATCCGAGTATATTCCACCCGTGGACCAGCCGGTAAAAGCATTCGCGGTAACGCGCTCGATCTTCCTCCCGCACCCGGCCTGCATCTGACCGTTCGGCCAGCGCCGATTCGACTCTCTCATGCGGACCGATCAGCCAACGCTGCATCGTCGTGTATCCGGAATAAAGCCACCTGATCCACGAGGGGACTCTCGCAGCCTCGTCCCCCGGCGCGCGGCCTTCGCTTACCACCGTGACGTAAGCAGTCCGATGATAGTCATACATCTGCGACTGGATCGCGTTCGATAGCCCGGCCAGCAGCATCCAGACAAGAACGGATCTACTGCCGCCGCGATGAATGACGCCAGCCGCGATCGCAATGTAGATGGCTCCGTGGGCGACGTAATCCCCAAGTCCATCGAACACCCGGCCCAGTTCCGTAATTTGTCCGGTCATCCGGGCGAGCTGCCCGTCGGATGAGTCGATGGCCTCGGAAAGGATGAGGAGGGCGAAGGCAAGCAGACCAGGGCTGTCGTAGTAGAGCAAGGCGCCGCCGGCGATGCCGGTGATCGCGCGCAGGATGCTGAGATGCGTCGGCGTTAATCCGAGCACGCGTGCTCCGCGCGCAATGACCCAGCCGCAGGGGCGGAAAAAGAATATGTCGGTCCGTTCCTCGATTTCGATGGCTTTGAAAGCGAGGCGCCGCGCGAAAGCAGACTGGCCGTCCCGAAAACTCACAAGGCGGATGCTATTACGCTGTTTCGTCCCGGCTGCAATGCCAGTTCGCTCTTGCACACAGCCCTGCTACCGGTGAAATCAAGGCTTCGTGGGGCAGATTGAAATCATCCGGGTCGCCTCCCAGGCGGAACGCGACTCCTTCATCAAGTTTCCGTGGCGGATTTATGAGAACGATCCCGTGTGGGTCCCGCCGCTGTTGCTGGAGAGAAAACAGTTCATCGATCGCGACAAACATCCCTTTTACGAACATGGGGATGCGGCGCTGTTTCTCGCGCGTGTCGGTGGCGAAGTCGTCGGCCGCATCATGGTCAGCGACGACCCGAAGTATAACTCGCTCCAGCAATTGAACGTCGGCTTCTTCGGAATGTTCGAGTCGATTGACGATCCCCAGGTCGCGCGCGCGTTGCTCGATACGGCGTCCGATTGGCTTCGGAAACGGGGTCGCGACCAGATCATGGGACCGATCGATTATTCGATCTTCGACCTCTGCGGTCTGCTCATCGAGGGATTCCAATTCCACCCGATGATTTTGACGGCCTACAATCCTCCCTACTACCAGGAACTGATCGAGGGCTGCGGATTCGAGAAGGAGATCGACCTTTATAATTGGTGGTTTGCGGATCCCACGGATGCGGCGAAACGGCTGCGCCGGCTGGCTGGCATCCTCGAAAAGCGACGCGAGATCACGCTGCGCCAGGGGAATCTGCGCGACCTCCGCGCCGAAAGCCGGAAGCTCCTCGAGATTTATCATCAGGCATGGAAAGACAATTGGGGCTTCGTCGAATTCACCGAAAGGGAATTCGAATTCATGACCCAGGAGCTGAAGCCGATCCTCATCTCCGACTTCATCTGGATCGCGGAAATCAAAGGCGAACCGGTCGGATTCATTCTCTGCGTGCCGGACATCAACGTCGCTCTCAAAAAAATCAACGGACGCCTAACGACATTTGGATTGCCGATCGGTCTGGCGAAACTGCTCTACTACAAGAGCCGGATCGAAACGGTGCGGCTGGTCGCAATGGGCGTGCTTCCGAAGCATCGGCGGCACGGCGTCGCGGAGATGCTGGTTTTGCGAATCATCGAGGAAGCGATGATCAAGAGAGGGTTTGTGGGCGAGTGCAGCCTGATCCTGGAAAACAACAAAATGATGAACCGGTTTCTCGAGGCGATCGGGGCTGAGAAATACAAAACCTATCGGATTTATCGCCGCAGCCTGGCCTCGCCTTCGTGAATCTCCGGCGTGTTCTGATTCTGGCGGATGCATCCGCCGACTGGATGGTCGCGGGGTTGCGTCAGCTCGATCGCCTTGCGCTGGCAATCGATGAGTTTGCCGTCGATAACGCCGAAACGTCACCGGTCCTGGTAGCGATTCTTTGGCGGGATGATCTGGATCGATCGCAGCGCTGGGTTCCAAGCCATCCACGACTGACGAAGGTCGCGTTCACCACCGAGCTCGATGGCCAATCTTACGATCTGATGCTGAGCACGCGGCTGTTCCTTTACCGCAGGGCAATCGCAACCTTGCTCGATCAAAGTGCGCCGCAGCCGCTTCCGCAACCGCCGTCGTGGGAAAGTTTTTCCAGAGCCACAGAATTGCGGGAGCCTTCGCGCTTAGGAACGTGGGAGTTCATCGCGAATGGCGATCAGATCGACGATATCGAGCGTCGATTCCTTCACGGCAGCGGCAAATCGCAGGACGGCTTTGTTTCGCGCTATCTCAACCGTCCGATATCGAGGCAAGTCACGCGGCTGTTATTGCGATTTCCCGCCACGCCCAACGGCTGGACGTGGCTGATTTTTCCGATTCCGGTCGGAGCGGCGTTTGTCATGACCCTCGGAACTTACTGGTCGTTCGTCTGGGGACTGATTCTTTACCAGATTTTCAGCATTCTCGACGGTTGCGACGGCGAAATTGCGCGCGCGAAATTCATGGAAAGCGAACGCGGGCGGCAGCTCGACGATTTGTTCGACATCCTCAGCAACGTGCTCCTTGCGCTCGGACTGGGTTTTGGATTGAGCCACGCGCATCCACGGTTCGGCTGGCTGTTTCTGGCGGAAGGAGTCGTCGCCGCGAGTTTGATCGCGCTCAACGAATGGTTTCTGGCGCGCCGAAAACCTGCGCCAGCATTCGAATTGGAAGATGACTCGTTGGCTGGGTCGCTCTATCCGCGTCATCGTGAGCTGGTCGAGCGCTCTGGCCTTCTCGTTCTGGGAGTAAAATACGCGTCGCTCCTGATCCAGCTTACGAAACGCGATGTCGCTGTTTTGTTCTTCGTTCTCCTTGCGGTCGTTAGCTTGCCGTCGTTAATCCTGCATCTGTTGCTGGTGGTGACTGCGGTGACGCTTGCGTTGGCATTTCGGGCTCATTAACGGCGAGCGTCTTCGCAAGAAACAAGGAGGGGCGGTTTACAAACCGCCCTGGGAAAGCGGGCGGTTTGGAAAGCGCCCCTCCTTGGAAGAAGCGCGCGCGCGCAGTTCTTCTTCCGCCTGCGCCAGCATCTCCGGCGTATCGACGTCCTGCCACCAGGCGTCGCCGATATCGATCGCCAGCGCATTCCCTTCCTCGGCCATTAGGCGAACGCCGTCGGCCAGAGCGCAGTCATCATTTTTCATAACCCGTTGGAGCGATTCGAAAATGCTTTCGGGACAAATGAAAATGCCGGTGTCGATCGCGTTGTAGTTGTCGAGCTTCTTGCCGATGGCGACCAGCCGTTTGCCGTCGATCCGGACTTTCATCGCGTCATCCAGATCGAAGATGTCAGCGATCTTGCGGTCGATGGCGAGGTTGAGGCGCGCAGGATCGGCTGACGCCAGCAGCGAATTCAAGATCGACGGCTGAAAAAGATGATCGCCCATCGCGAGGAAAAAGGGCGACTGCACCTTTCCGTCCGCCATTAACAACGACACGCCGTTTTGCTTCTGCCACTTTGAATTGGGGATCGGATGAAATTGCATGTGAGCGGGCAGCAACGGCGCCACGGCCGCCGCCAGTTCGTCTCCATTCGGGCCGACCACGGCGTGGATCCGCTCCACTCCCGCCTGGTCGAACGAATCGATCGCGTAGGAAATCAACGGACGGCCGCCAATTGGAATCAGCGGCTTGGCGATCGTTTCGGCCGATCCGCGAAGTCGCGAGCCCGCGCCCGCCATGAGAATGACCGCGTCGCTGATCTTCAATGCAGCAGCTTGTAGTAGAACTTCAGGCCCCAAATCCGCAGGCGTTGCGGCAGGAAACGAAAGATGAGCGGTGCGATCGTCGCCTCAAAAGCTCCGCCGACGGTGACTCGCGGCGGCGGATTGTTCGCATCGATCACTTTCGCAATTCGTCGCGCCACCAGTTCCGGGCCGGGCGCGGCCTTGATGTTTCCATTCGCCACGCGCCAGACCCGCTCCATGCCTGATGAATGAGGCCGATCGCCCCGAAAATTTTCGGGGATCGCGTCGTGGAGCCGCGTGTCGCGGATGTCGCTCGGCTGAACGTCGATGATGCGAATACCTGATCCTTCCAGTTCCACTTGCATCGACATGGTGAGGGAAGCCATGGCTGCTTTCGCCGCGTTGTAAGGACCCTGGAATGGAACGGGCAAACGCGCGGCCAACGACGTGACATTGATGATGCGTCCGCTACCACGTGTTCGCATCGCGGCGAGAGCGAGCCGGTAAAGCTCGATGTGCGCGAAGACGAGGGTTTGAAATTGCGCGCGCAGCGTCTCCAACGAAAGAGATTCCATCGGCCCGAAATAGGCGATGTCTCCGGCATTGTTAATTACAACGTCGAAGTGGCCGGCTTCAGCGAGCGCGGCATTGAAGGTCTCGCCTAACGAGACTGTCTCGTTGAGCTCGAGGCGAACCGGATGGAAACGGGGGAGCGAAGGCAGTCGGCTGATGTCGCGCGATGTTCCCCAGACTTCATCACCGCGCTCCGCTAGCAATTTTGCTGTCGCTAGTCCAATGCCTGCGCTGGCTCCTGTGAGAAAGATGCGCTTCATACGAAGGAGCGGCGGTTTACAAACCGCCGAGGAGAAGAGGGGGTTTGGAAAGCGCCCCTCCTTGATGCGTAGCCGCGTTCATGCGTGAGCTTCCCGGCGCCGTTCAAAAAGCCAAGCTGCGCCATAGATTACCAGGAACATGACGGTGGCGATAACTTGACCGGTTATTCCGTCGATCAAAAGCCGGCAAATGATTGCCGGGATTCCAGCGATCGCCGCTGCGAGCAGGGGCCGGCCGATGTCCCCCCACGGATTTTGCCAGCGAAACACCGTCCGCAGCGCGCGGTAACGCAGAATTCCCTGGAGGACGTAGGGAAGCAAAATGCCAAAGGCTGCGCCCGTCGCGCCCCATCGGCTGATCAGCCAGAGATTCGCGGTGAGCGAGACGAAACAGGTGATGATTGAGTTCAGCAAATTCAGTCGCGGCCGTTGCACCATGATCACGGTCTCGGCCAGACTGACAAACGCGTTGGTCGCGCAGGCGAGGGCGACGATGCCGACCCACAATCCGCCCTGGCGAAAAATCGGTCCGTAAATTCCGAGGATGACAGAGCCAGCGAGCGCGAGCACGGCGACGAGCGGCAGCAAAATCCAGAGCATCCATTGCGAGACGCGCGAGAATGCAGCCGCGGCGTGATCCTGGTCGCCATCCGCGGTGAGGCCGGCCACGACCGGCGCGAAAATCGGATTGAAGGCCTGGTTTAATTTTCGAAGGCCTCCGGCAACTTCGACAGCCGCGCCGTAGATTCCGAGCGTGGTCAGGGTCACCCCCGGCGCGCGGCCGACGAAACAGCCCAGCATCACCACGTCGAGCCGGACGATAATCGAATTCAGCAAATCGTAGGCGCTAATCGGCGCGGCATAAGTTAGAAGATCCCGCGCTTCGTTGGCGAAATGGAAATCGGCGGCGCGTCCGGCCTTTCGAAAAAGCGAGGCAGCCAAACAAAGAGCGACGATTCCCGACGCGCCCATACCAACGATCACCGCGATCTCGGGCGCGAACGTTTTGAAGCCAAACCAAAGCGCGGCCAGGAATGCGAGCGTGGTCACGGTCGTCTCGGTGATGCCGCGCGAGAAAATGTCGTGGCGCATCACTTTCATTCCGCGGGATGCGGCGGTGTTAACGCGATAGAGCGCGATCACCGGCATGGCGCAGAACATCACCGACAACGCGTCGACCATTTGCCGATCGAGACCGAAACGCGCGCCGAGGAAACGGACGAGCGCGATGGAAATCAGTGCGAGCAACGCGCATTGGATCACGCCGAGAAAGATTACGAGCCGAAACAGCGATCGGCTTCGCGCCCGGTCGCCCCGCGCTTCCGCCCGCGCGATGAACGTGATGATGGTATCGTCGAGCCCGAAGATCCCGATCTTGCTGACAAGGTCGGTTGTTGCCCAGGCGACAGAGAAAATTCCGAGCGCAGCGGGGCCGAGGAGCCGCGCGACGAGAAAGGTAAATATTCCTCTGAAATTCGAGGCGAGCATCGCGATGAAATTCGCCCGCGCGCCGCGTTTCAATTCCGGTCCCGGATCGGCACGGTGCACCACGCCGCCGGGCGGCATGATGGGTCGCAGGAGCGTTTCGGCGGCGGTCATCGGCGGCCGCGTGGATGACTGCCGACAATCAACCCATCCTGCATTTCGTGGACCCAATCGCACGCTTCCGCGATCTCAGGATTGTGGGTCACGAGCAGAAGCGCCTTGCGCTCCTCCTGCACGATCCGCCGAAGCAATTCGAAAGCGCGCCGGGAATTCTCGCTGTCCAGGTTTCCGGTCGGCTCATCGGCCAGGATGACACTTGGATTGTTCGCGAGGGCACGCGCGACGGCCACCCGTTGTTGTTCGCCACCGGAAAGATGGCGGCTCGGCCGTTTCGCCTTTTTCCCGAGACCGACTTCGTCGAGGAGAAACTGAGAACGCTCGATCATTTCCGATTCGCTCAATTGATTCAGGCGCCGCATCGGGATCATTACGTTTTCCTGCGCGGTAAAATCTTCGAGGAGAAAATGGAACTGGAAGATGAATCCGAGGAGTTCATTCCGCTTTCGCGCCAGCGCGTCGTCCACCAGATGGGAGACGTTTTCATTCTCGATGCTCACCTGCCCGCTATCGGCTTGATCGAGGAGGCCAAGAATGTAGAGGAGCGTGCTTTTGCCGCAGCCGGATGGGCCTACAACGGCGTGGACCGTGCCGCGCTCGAGCTGGAGCGAGACGCCGCGCAGGGCGTGGACGCGATACTCGTCCTCGCCGAGATATCGCTCGATCCCTTCGCAGCTAAGCGAGACTTCCGTTTCCATGAATTTTAGGGTAGCCACAGTCGCCGCGGCAGTGAAACATTTTCGCGCTTCCCACTCGCTCCATGGAATCGCCGCGCCCGCAACTTCTCATTTTGGCTGACGCGCCGGATGCACTCATCGAATTGTTCGGCATTTCGATGTTGGAAAGGCTGCTGCGAGTGGCGCAACGGCTCGGGTTTCGCGAAGCGCTGATCCTGTCGAAAACCCCAGACGAGATTGCGGCCCAGGTCGCGAAACCTTCCTGGGCTCGCGCCGGTGTCGCAATCGATGTTCGCCCCCGCGAAGTGGATCCCGTCTTGATTAACGACGTCGCGCCTGGCGCTGAGCGCGTTCTTCTCGTGTCGGCCGGTTTTTATTACGACGCGCGTCTGCTCAAAGCGCTGGTCGAAAAAGACGCCACAACTTTGCTGACCGACTCGGCGCCGCCGCCGCAGAGCGTCCCGCTTTGGCAAAGCGACGGGGTAGAATTTCGCGGCGCGGCCTTGCTCCAGCGCGAGTGGCTTGCCCATCGCCACTATGATGTTTCTCTTTTCGATCAACTCTCTTCCGAAGCAGGGACGGGGCGCGTTCAAGTTTGCGACGCTGCGGCAGAGCCGACTTACGTCACCGCCCTTCGTAAACACGTGAGACCCGTCTTCTTCCCAGCTCCATCCCCGGAGCTGATCACGCTCGCCGAAAAGTTTCCGCGCGATGTCGCGCAGAACGGCGTCCTGGATTTCCCCGGTTTTTGCGACTCACCGATCGAGGATTGCATCGTGAAGCGACTCTGTCGCACTTCGATCCGGCCGAATCACGTCACCTTTATCACCATGCTGGTTGGCCTGGCGGTGACTGCGCTTTTCGCGACGGGCCGCCTTTGGTGGGGCGTTGCGTTAGCCTACGTGATTGAGGTTCTGGACGGAGTCGATGGAAAACTGGCTCGAACAAAAGTGGAAACGACCGCGGCGGGCGAATGGGAACATGCGATCGATTACACGATCGAGCTTTCCTGGTGGGCCGCCCTGGCCTTTCATTTCCGCGCGGTCGGGCTCACGAACGCCTATTGGTTGGTCGGATTGTACGTCGTTTCCGATCTGGTCGATCGCCTGGCGAAACGCGCGGTGAAACTGAAAGTGGGCCGCAATCTGGACGACGTTTCAAACTTCGACCGATTCGTCCGGTGCATCGGCGCGCGGCGGAATATTAATATCTGGATCCTGATTGCCGCGCTCGCCCTCCGCGATCCTGCGAATGGGTTCGTTCTGTTTTGCTGGTGGGGCGCTGCAAGCGCTGCCGCGCATGTGATTCGCGCTGCACAAATCAGGATAAGCGGCAAGGGCGCGACATCATCCTGAGCCTGGGGCAACGCCCCAGGGACCGATCACCCAGAAATTTTCATTAGCGCTGAAAGCGCGATTCATCTTCGCGCGCGGCCGGTTTGAATCGCGCTTTCAGCGCTTGTCTGTCGAAATCGTTTTCTGGTTTCCTGGGGCGTTGCCCCAGGCTTCGTATTGAAGGAGCGCCGTTGGCGCGCTGGCTTGCAGGTTAAACCGCTGCGGTTTGAACCGGAGGCGCAGGGGTGGAGGGCTCCGATGGTGCAGGCGAACTGACAGCTTGTTTGATGATCGCCGGAATCCGTTTCGTGCGGCTTACGATTTCTCTCGAGATCACGCTCAAAGGTTTTTGCACCAGCATCGAGGTGCTGACCGCGCAATAGACTCCGCAACCGGCCTGGCAGCTTTTCTTCCGATAGTTCGCGTGCATATCCTCGGGCGTCACATCCATGATGTGTTTCTCGCCGTGCACCATGCTGCATTCCCAGAATTTTCCCTGGGCTGAAACGAAAAAGAGTTTATAGCCGGCGGTGCAGGTCCAATCGATCGGCTCGTTACGGAGCAGGCTCTTTTGGTATTGGAGGATCGCTTCGTTGGTGTGGATTTTTTCACCAGTCCGTTTCCGTTCGATCATCGAATCGATGAACGCTTCCAATTCTTCCTTGTTCCCGCGTTCGACGCGAAACCGGCTGAGCGGATCGGCGTGAACCAAACGAACCTCGGTCGGGATCCCGCGCGCGAGACCCGTCTCCAGCACTGCCTTCGATTCCGGCAGCGTATCGGCGCAAATCACGCCGGTTATGTGCAGGCTGATCTTAGAATCCTTGAAGTAATCGAGTTTCGGCAAAATCGTCTTGAACGATTTCTTGGTGATCGGGCTCGGCGTCATCCGATCGACGCTGATCTGCATGACCTGCAAACCAGCCTCTTCCAGCTCTTTCAGTTTTTGGCGCGTCAGCAGAAATCCGTTGGTCGTCAGGCTGGTGGCGAATCCGAGCTCGCGGCAATAGCGCACGATCTCGACCACGTTTGGGTGCATGAGCGGTTCGCCGCCCACGAGCGCGATCCGCATCGTGCCGAGGTCGCGGATTTTTTTGATCCAAAGCTTGAGGTCTTCCAGCTTCGGGTGCGGCTTCGAGTTGTCGTATTCAGTGCAATACGAGCAATCAAGATTGCACTTATCGGTGAGATAGAGACTGCACTGGAGCGGCTTTCGATCGAAAAGGCGCTTGCCCGATTCGAGCAGGTTGTAGCCGGAAAACTCACGACCGATTTTATCGAGCAAGTTCATGATGTCCGAAGGGGCATCGAGTTTACGAGGGTTGGGCCCGGGTAGCAAACACCGCCGTGACGAAGCCGGCGAGGCTTACGGCTATGCACAAAACGATGAGCCACATCACGATCGGGGCTGGTCGCAGCGACGGAGTGACCTGCGGATCGAGGTTAACAAACAGATCCATGTAGAAAACGCCGATGGAAAAGGCCCAGGCGGCCAGCAAAGCATACGGTTTTTCCGCCCGACGTGTCGTGTAGAACGCATAGAGCAGGCAAGCGGCGGTGAGATAGTCGATGATGAAAAGCGGTGCGAACTGCCAATGTCCCCAACTGATGATCGTCTCGCCAACTGCCAGACCGATGGCGAAGAGCAAAGCCAGATACCTGGACACGACAAAGTGCATACTCCCTTGTAGCGAGAACGCTTTGGATTGTAAACGATGCGAACTAGGCGCTCGAACCGCGCAAGGTTTCGACCGGCGCTAGTCGAGCCGCCCGGCGTGCCGGGACGTAACTGGCGATGAAAGTGGCGATGATCGCGAGGATCGTCGCCCAGAGGTAGTGCCGCCAATTCCAAGTCACGAGGAAGTGGTTCGCGTAGAGGAGACCGCGAATCTCGATTGGAATTTTCGAGACGCCGAAGGTGAAGAGAGCGCCCGCGGCGCAGCCGATCAGGGACCCGGCGGCGGCGATCATCGCGCCTTGCCAGAGAAAGATCGCAGAAATGTCGCGGGAGCGGTACCCCATCGAACGAAGGATCGCGATTTCCTTCAGCTTCGAGAGGACCGACATGGTGAGGACGTTGAAGATGCCGAAGCCGGCCAGCAGAATGATCAGCGAAACGGTGATCGCGGCAGAAAGCCTTATGGTGAGAAACAATTGAAGGTTGCCTTCCTCTCGGTCCTGCCAGCTTTGGGCTTCATGTTGGAAAAGCGATTCGAAGGCGCGCGCGACGGCGGGGGCGCGCTCGGGGTCGCGTAGCTTGTAAACGATCATCGAAGCGGCGAAGGGCTTCTTGAGAAGGGCCTGCGCGACGCGGACGTGGCAGTAAACCCGGACGAGATCGACCACGCCAACGCCGGTGCGTGCGGTCGCCGCGATGGCGAAGCGGCGGTATTCGCCGCCGGGCGAAAGCAACTGGAGCGCGTCGCCCGGCCGGACCTGGAGCGCGTCCGCCAGGCGGGAACCGATGATCACGGCGTTCGGGTTGTTGCGAAAATTGTCGAGATCGCCGGAGGTGAGCTGCTGGGCGAGATTCGTCGTCTGGAGATGCTGGGCGGCGTCGATTCCGAACAGATCGACGGTGGCGTTATCGAATCCGGCGCGGGCGCTGACTGTGCCGCGCAACACAGCCGAGCACGAAGCGACATCGGCAAACTGCCGGCTCACGCGCATGATCTCGGGCGCGTTCGAGATTCCGTCGAGCGAATGCCGGCGCGGCTGGTCGGGATTGCGGACGTTCTTGGGCGGGACCAGCAAACCGCCAGCCGCGTTTTGAAAACGCGAACGCAAAAGAAGCGCGCCATTACTGCCGAGAGTCGAATCAATAAAATTTTTCGCGAACCCCTGGGTCTGCGCCTGAGTGCAGATGAAAATGGCGACGCCGAAGACGACGCCGAGCAGGCTCAGGACAAACGAGCGCTTACGATGACGCAAGAACCGCAGCGCGATGTAGAGCGGCGGCGTCACTGGACATTGACGCGTGGTGTGATCTTCGAGATGCGCGTGCGGACTGGCCGCCCCGGACGCAATTTGTCCTGGTCGGAAAGAACGACGCGGTCGCCCTCTTCTACGCCGTCCAACACTTCCGAGAAATCGAGCGTGCGATAGCCGATCTTGACCGTGCGGGATTGGACGATGCCGTGCTTGATGATTAGCGCTTGGTCGACCAGGAGCGCTCGTGTCGGAATCAGAAGTGCATCAGGATGAGTGCCGGTGATGATATTCATCTCGCCGGTCATCCCCGCCATGAGGTTCTCCGGCGGATTTTCGAGATCGAGGACGATGGTGTAACGCTGCGTTTCCACGTCCGCCGCTGGCTGGATCGCCGCCACTTTTGCGCGGAACATTCGGCTTCGATACGCGTAAACCTGCACGATCGCTTCCATCCCGGCCTTCACTTCGCCCACGTCCTCTTCGTCCACTTCGCCGCGCACATAATTTTTGCGGGAGGAAACGGTGAACAATTCCGCGCGTTCGGCGACCAGTTCACCGTCAATCGTCTTAATGCCGGTGAGCAATCCATCCATCGGCGAACGAATTTCTGAATTCTTCATCTGGGCCTCGAGTTTCTTCGCGGCTTCATCGAGCGCGGCGAGATTGCGGTCGCGCTCGATCCGTTCGGTCTCGACCAGCGCCTTGAGCCGGTTCACTTCGCTCTTCGCTTTCTCAAACTCGACCTGCGGGACGTTGCTCAATCCGGTCAGCTTTTCGAGCCGGCCCAAATTATCCTGGGCAACTTTGAGCGCTTCGGTGGACGGCAACGGCAGTTCCGCGCGCTGCTGCGCCGCCTGAAGATCGGCGCGGGCCTGTTTTAAAAGCCGCGCCGTTCCTTCGTCCGCAATCGTGGCCAGCAACTCGCCTTTCTCTACGCTGCGCCCGATCGCGCCGCGTCCTGCCGAAAGCGCTTCGCCAAGCTGAATGAACCCCGAATTTTGCGCGCGCACCGGAATCACCAGCGACGGCTCGATCCGAACTGTTCCGTAGACCGCCGAGATCGCAGTCCCGCGTTGAACGATCGCAACCTCCGCGACGGGCAGCGTCGTAAAATAAATGATCGCGCCGATCACCAGCACGGCGGCGATCCCAGCAATGATGAGATTTTTCGAGGCCCGAAACTTCAACGGCTGCACCTAACGCACCTTTCCGCTGGTGTCGTTTGAAAACTGAAAGTAGCGGCCGATCGCCCGATCCCACTCGGCGCGCGCGATGTTTTGCTGGTAAGCCGCGGTGAGAAGCGCGCCTTTCGTTTCCAAAAAACTGCTCTCGGCGGTGCGGAATTCCAGCTGGGAAGAAAGGCCCTCCGTCAGGCTGCGCTGGACGACGTTGACGTTTTGTTCGGCGCCGGAGGCCGCGGCGGTAAGCGATTTCCATCGGCCTTCGATCGCGCGGAAGTTGTTCGCGATCCGCTTCAGGTCGAGCGCCGCGTTCGCTTCCAATTGGCGGAGCGAGATCTCGTTCATCTCGCGAATGGCGCGTTTCCGCGCGACCTGGCCGCCAATGCGACCGTTGTCCAGAACCCGCCAGGTGAATGAGACGCCGCCCGCGATTTCCGAGGAGAGAATGTCGTCCGAGCTGCTGGCTGAACCGCCATTCGCGGTGCGCACTGTCACCGGAATGCCGAGCCCGGAAACGACGGCGTCCAGCGCGGGATAATATTGGGCCTCGATGATTCGCTGGTCTTCCTCGGCCGCGCGAACCAGGAGGCGCGCGAGTTGAAGATCGGCGCGTTGGGCCAGTGCGGCCGAAGTTTCCGACGCAAGATCGTAATTGATCGCGGCGAATTGTAATTCTCCTTGTGGCCGAACGGTGTCGTCGGGATTTCCCATCGCGGTGGAGAGCGTGAGGAGCGCGCCTTCGTAACCGCGTCGCGCTTCCTGGATATGCGGATCGAGTTCGCGCTCGAGCAACTGCGCGCTCATGATCGCGGCCCGATCAGATTGCCCCGCGCGGTAACGCTCCGATTGGGTCGCGACGTTTTGCGCGAGCCGTTCGCGTTGCGCTTCACCCAGAGAGCGGAGCGATTCGTCGTAGAGCGCGGTGTAAAAAGCGAGGCGCGTCGCGTGCAAATTTTCGACAATCGCCACGTTCAAGCGTTGCTCCGCGATCAGGACTTCGATGTTGCCGCGGCGAAGAGAGGCTGGCACAGCGGCGTCGAATAACGGCTGCGAAAAAAATCCGCGGGCGAATGCGAACGGGCGCAGGGTTGGCTCGTCCGCACGCTTGCCCCCCTGCAAACCGAGCAGGCCCTGCAGTTTCACGTCCGGAAACGCAGTCGACCGCAAGACGAGACGACGCCCCGCTGCTTGTTCGAGCGCGAGCCGCGCCTGCACGATCTCCGGATTTTTTTCCAGGGTGCGAGATAGAGCGGCATCGAGCGTGATGGTGTTCGCGTGGGCGACGGACGTGAAAGCGAACGCTGCGAATAGCAGCGTTTTCTGTAGACGCTTCGCTGTGCGAAGCGTGAGATTCGCCCTGATTGCAGCCGCGCGTGTTTCCGCGTCGCCCGCAGGGCGACGGCTACAGAAGATCATCGGCCACCTCCCAACGTGGAGGGCGGCGCGGCGATGTCGGCGACGGCTTTGGAGCCCGGCGGGTTCTTCGTGATCTTCGGCGCGAAACCTAACGAGTCGGGTTCACGCGCCGTGGCGCGGGCGAGTTTGGCCAGGGCGACATTGTGCAAATAGATCGCGCTCAGCCGCGTTGTCCGGGTTCGAGTAACGTCGGAAGCGGCCTGCAGGACATCGAGCTGCGTTCCAAGGCCCGCGCTCAAATTGCCCTTCGCAATCTCGAGCGCTTCGTCGGCGTTCTGCACGTTGCGCGTCTCCGATTGCAAAACGCGATCGGCCTGCTGCAGGTCGAGGAACGCGCTCCGCACGTCGGACGAGACGGAAAGCTTCGCCGCTTCCAAGGCATAGACGGCCGCTTCCCGCCGCGCTCGCGTCGCCTGCATCCGGCCGCGGGTCGCAAATCCGTCAAAGATGTGCCAGGTGCCGTTCAGGCCGACGATGAAACCGTGATTGAATTCCGGGCCGACGGTTGGATCGCGTTCGCTGTACACTTCATAGCCGGCAAATGCTTCCACCCGCGGCCGCGTCTCGCTGCGGTCGAGAACCAATTGCGCGTCCTCGATTTCGACATCGATTTGCCGCGCTCGAATTTCCGGGCGGGTCACGTCCGCGTAGGCGAGGCATTCGCTGAGATCGGGGTGCTTCGGAGCGTATTGCAATTGGCCGGCCGCTTCGGCCGCAACCGGTTTTCCGGAAGCGTCCACGCCGATTAGCTGGCCGAGATGAAGCTCCGAGTTTTGCAGGCGAGTCTGGGCGTCGATCAATTCCGGCTGTTCATTTGCGAGCGCGACTTCGGCGCGGCTCACGTTCAGCGAACCCACCATCCCCGACTCGAACCGCTCCTTCTGCGTCTTCAGTTCCTGTTCGTAGACGCCCACCGACTGCTCGCGAACCCGGATCCGGGCCCGATTCAAGAGCACGTCATAAAACGCGAGCCGCACATCCATCGAAACGCGGTTGACCAGCGCCTGATATTCGAGCGCACGCTTTTCCTCGTTCAACCGCGCGATCGTGAGCTGACTCGTGACCGCACCGCCGGTGTAGAGGTTTTGGACGACGCGCAGCGACGCGTCGTAGTCGTCTGATCGCAACCGCGAAGCTTCCACGCGATCGCGTTTTCGCAGCAGGCCAGTCGAAACGACGCCCGGCAAAAATCCGGCGCGCGCCTCGGTCACACCTCCCTTGGCGGCTTCGAGTTGTTTCGCCGCCATCAGGATTTCCGGGTTCTGTTTTCTCGCCGTCGCCACCGCTTCGTCGGCGGTAAAGGCCGGTCCGGCCTCGGAAACGCCCGTTCCCAAGCCCGCCACCAGCAGAAAAACCGCCCACCCACAACGGCGCATCCATGCTATCTCACGTCCCAGCCGGGGCTTTATCAACAAAATTCCCATAACTTCACGAGGGAAACAGCCGGCCCCCCAGGGAGCCGGGAAATATCCAACGGCATATTGCATCGCCGCTCATTTGCTCTATGATGCCCACCTTTCCGCCTTGCCCACCCCCTGGGCCAGCGGCTATTTTCGTCTTTTCCTGCAATGAACAAAATCAGAATTGCCGTGGTCGGGGTCGGAAACTGTTTCAGCTCGCTCTTGCAAGGAATCAATTTTTACGGCCAACCTTCGAAGAATGGCTCGGCCGACATCGGCCTCATGCATCGCCGCATCGGTCCTTACGAACCACAGGACATCGACGTCGTGGCCGCGTTCGACATTGATCGCCGGAAGGTCGGGCTCGACGCCGCGGAAGCGATTTTCGCCCGGCCGAATTGCACGAAAGTTTTCTGCGACGAAATCAAGCCAACGGGCGCGATCGTGATGATGGGCTGCGTGTTCGACGGATGCGCCGAGCACATGAAGGATTACGGGGCTGACCGCACATTCCTCCCGCTCGAAAAAGAATCGACCCGCGAGCAGATCATCGAGGAGCTGAAGAAATCCGGCGCCGAAATCATGGTGAACTATCTTCCGGTAGGGTCCGAAGAAGCGACGCGCTTCTACGCGGCGTGCGCGCTCGAAGCCGGTCTTGGGTTCGTTAACAACATCCCCGTCTTCATCGCGAGCGATCCCGTCTGGGCGAAACGTTTCGCAGACAAGAATCTGCCGATCGTCGGAGACGACATCAAAGCGCAGATGGGCGCGACGGTCTTGCATCGGACGATCGTCGATCTGTTTCGGAAGCGCGGCGTGAAAGTCGAGCGCACCTATCAACTGAATACCGGCGGCAACACCGATTTCCTTAACATGCTGAACCGGACCCGGCTCGCATCGAAGAAGACTTCGAAGACGGAGGCCGTGCAGTCTGTGATCGGCGACCGGCTCGCGGACGAAAACATTCACATCGGCCCGAGCGATTACGTTCCCTGGCAGAACGACAACAAGATTTGTTTCATTCGCGTGGAAGGAAAACTCTTTGGCGACGTGCCGATGGAGCTCGACGTGAAACTTTCCGTGGAAGATTCGCCAAACTCAGCCGGCGTCGCGATCGACGCGATCCGCTGCTGCAAGCTCGCGCTTGATCGCAAACAGGGCGGCGTCCTCCATTCCGCCTCCGCCTATTTCTCGAAACATCCGCCCCAGCAGATGACCGACGACGACGCCCATCGCAGCGTCGAAGACTTCATCGCCGGGAAGCGCGCGAGCTGATCTTCTGTAGCCGTCGCCCTGCGGGCGACGTGAGCGAGAGCGAGATTATCAGTCCGATGCCGGCGCGTCCCACAGGGACGCGGCTACAGAAGGCAGCTTCCGCAATCGTTCCCATTCCGTTTCCAATTCATCGGCGGCGTAAGGCAAAAATCGGCCGAGCGCCGTGGCGAAGATCCCCGCCTCGACTTCCAGCTTCGTGATTTCGCGAACCGCTTTCCAATAGGCCGCTATTTGCGGCAGGTAACGCCCGCGAAGCTTGTCGGCATCGCCGGCTCTGACGTTGTTCGTTTTCCAATCTACAAGCAGGCACCTGTTGTCGTCCGGATCGACGAGAAGAAGATCGATCATTCCTTCGACACAACTTTGATCGTCCATACGCCACAGGAACGGAAATTCCGTGTGTGTGCCGATTGCCCGGCGCGCGAGAAATGTCCCGAGCGCGGAATTGGGTGATTCCTTGGCGAAGAGTTTCCACTCCCGCTCGGAACGATCCGGACTAGGCGAACTCGATTGCAAAGCCTCGAACGCCGCTTGCCAGTGTTGCTGCCCGCCGTTCCAGGGGAAGTGCTGAAACAGCGTGTGCCACCAACTGCCGTAGAGCGTGGCCGGATTGTCCGTGGCCGAAGTGGCGCGAGAGATTGATTCTGCGACCAACTCTTGGGGCTCCTCGTAGTCGCTGGGATTTTGTTTGCGAACGAAATCCGACGCGCGCGCGCGAGCCTGAATGATGGCAGTTGAGTCCAGAAGCGCGAAGGTGAATGGCGGTGTCGCCGCGGGCTGGGTCGATTGTGCCGTCGCGCGCGAAGTCTCGTGGCAAAGTTCCGCCGTGGTCGACAGGGCATCGAGCGCAACGCAACTCGCTTCGCCTTTGTCGCCGCGGAGATATTTGAGCTGCGAGTCAACCGCCAGCTTGTCGTGCACCGGCGAAAACAGATTGCGATCGAGCGCCAGGACGAGTGTGTGCCGCGCCCGCGTGACCGCGACGTATAGCAGCCGTTCCATTTCCTGTCGGCGCAGGATTTTCGTGGCTTCCTTGATTTCTTCTTCGCGATCTTCCTTGTGCAGGGCCGCGATCACTTCGTCTTTTCCCGGGACGCGAATGATCGACGGATAGCGCGGCGAAAATCCAGTGATTCGCCGGCTCAGGAACGGCACGATGACCGCGTCCCATTCCGAGCCTTTGGCTTTCTGCGCCGTGATGAGTTGGATCGCGTCCTTGTCGGAAAGGCGGGCGGGACGTTGGCGTTCCATGTCGGAACGCAGGCGCTCCGCGAAATCACTCAGCGTGGCGCCGGACGCGGCCGATTCGGCGGCGAGGGTCACCAGGGTTTCGAGATCGGCGACTGGATCCTTGAAATCTTCCGGCGGCAGCGAAGCCAGCCGCGCCCGCAACGCCGTGCGATCGATCAGTTGCTCAACGGCGGCAAAGAGCGGCAGTTCCCGGATTGCGCGGCGAATCTCAGCCAACTCACCGATCTGGGATGAAACAATTCCGGTCGCGGCGCGCGCAGTTTCGATTTGAAAGCGGTCGCCGTGTCCCTCGCTGAAGACTGCGAGGTCATGATCGGAAACGCCGTAAACTTCGCGCAAGACGCCGACGATCTCGTAATGGTTTTGCGGCTCGACCATGATGGTGCAAAGCGCCGTCAGCCACGCATACGCAGGCGAATCCGCTTGCAGATCGCTTTCCGATTGGACTTCGACCGGAAGACCGGTTTTCCGCAGCGCAATCGCAGTCGTCCGCAACCAATCACGACGCGGACAAAGGATCGCGACTTCACGCCAACTGCGGGCACGCAATTTTTCCTGGCCCTGTTCCTTCAACCAACTCGCGAGCTCATCGGCTTCGATCCGCGCAACCTGTCGGTCTTTCAATTTTTCCTGGCCCTTTCGCAGCTCGGCGGAAAGCGAAAGACGAATCACCTGCCCGGGCAACACATTGGGACGCGGCTGCAGCCGCACGAACTTCACCTGACCAGCGTCGCCATTCAGGATTTCACCGAAGGTCGCGTTGACGAAATCGAGCTGTCGTTGATCGAGTCGGAAGGTGACGGAAAACGTGACCGCTTCACCGGCTTTTGCGGCCACGAGCGCGTCATGCACCCGTTGGTAGTGCGCGAGGTCAGCGCGATCGTGATAAATGGATTGCTGAAAATCCCCGACCATGGAAAAGCTCCCGGGTCGCGGCGGATCGATCTTTGTCTCGAGCCAACGGCCGGTGGCTTCCGGCGGCCGCGTCATTTCGAGGAGCACCGAAAATTGCGCCGGATCGGTGTCTTGCGCTTCATCGAGGATCACGATCGGGTCGAGCTGGCGAATACGGCGGGCGGCATCGGGATGTTGCAAGAGCTCGTCGGCGAGGGCGATCTGATCGGCATACGTAACGACCCCGCGCTCGAGCCGGAAATTGCGGTAATCACGCTGCACTTCCGCCGCGACGCAGATGGCCGTCTGGTTCACCCAGCGGCGCAATGGGACAAAAGCCTGCTCCCAGATCTTATCGATGCCCTGGGCTTTCGTGCTGCAGACCGGCCACCGCAGAAAACCAGTCCCTTCGCGGTATCCTTTCTCCCAAGCCTGGAGCTGCGCGATGGAATTCCCAATTGTGTCGGTTTTCTTCACCGGCCGGGCGGCGCGGTAAACATCATCCAACTCGATCTCGGGACAGACGCATTCCTCGCCGGGAAGGAGCAAGGCGGAGCCGGCTTGTCTTCCCAATTCCATGATGTGCCGCATCGAAGCGAGCCGGAGAAGTTTTTCTCGATTTTTCTGCGAGAGAGAACGCCCGACCTGCGTTTGTTGCTGGACGAATTCATTCCAGAGATCGTCGTCGTCTGTGATCAACTCGAGCGGCGCCGGCAGGCCGAGGTAGTGCCCGTAATCATTCAGCAACTTGAGACAGAACGCGTGAATGGTTCCGAACCAGGCGCGATTGAACGCCGCCAGAATTTCGGGTCTGGGTTTCGCGAGCAGAATTTTTTCGCGGGCGCGCTGCTGCATTTCGTCGGCAGCGCGATTGGCGAAGGTGAGAACAACGAGCCGCGGCAACAGTCGGACCGCATCGTTCGCCTGCGCGACGTGGGCGATGCGATCGGTCACGGCGCGCGTCTTTCCCGAACCGGCCGCCGCGATCACGGAAAAATTGCGGTCGAGCGTTTGCGCAAATCGATCGCGAGCGGCCTGATCGCCCGGGTTCATTACCAGCTCTCCTCTTCCAACGCGAGGTCCGGGTGAGTGAGCTCCCAACGTTCGTCGATGATTTCGGGATCAATTGAAAGCGTAGCCAGCGGGTAATCCCTCGTGAAAGTAAACGCGCTCCGGAGCGGACCCTTCATTCCGAAGATTCCTGTGGCCTGCATGCGAGCGAGCTCGCGAAATGCCGGGCCGCAATCCGCGAAGTCATCAACGCGCAGTTGAGGCTCCGGTTTAGCGATAATCGGCGATAAAATGCTGACCTCGACGCTTTGCGCGGCGAGCTGTTTCGCGGCGAGAGTGTAGAGCGCGAGCTGGAGCGCGTCGCCTTTCAGGACGGACTTCAGAACTCGCGGCGCGCGGGGCTCGTCTTTTTTCCGGCCCTTCGGAGCGAGCGACTTTTTGTTGCCTGTTTTGAAATCGACGATCCACAGCTCGGGCAGCGCGAGTGACGTGGGCAACGCGGCGGTCTTGCCTAACAAGAGGTCGGCCTGTCCGCTCAGGAGGAGCCGATGATTCTCGCCAACAGCAATCGGTTGCGCCTTGAGTCGCCACTCAGCCGCCGCCCATTTCCAGCCCTCGATTGCGCCAACGAGGAGGCCGAGAGTTTGCGCGAGGCAGAGCGCATTCTCCCAACCGGATTCCCACCAGTCAGGAATCGTTCGGCCGGCGAGTCGGCAAAGCGCAAGCACTTCCGCCCGCTTCCGTTCCGCCGCTGTCCCAATGCGATTCGCGAATTCGTCTTCGGTCGGAAGCGCCACGAAAGTTTCGGCGGGGCCAAACACAGCGGCGAGCCAGTCGTGGGTCCATTTGCCGATCGTGGCGTTCCAGACATAGGTGGGATCTTCCGCGCCTTGGACGCCGAGGAAACGTTCCATCCAAATAAGCGCCGGCGATTTGAGCAACGCCTCTGTATCGCTCACGCTGAGCGGCTCGATCTCGTCAGGCGCACTGCGCAAGGCGAAATCATATTCGTTCGCGGGCTCCGATGTGCGGCGGGCCAGATAGGCGGCGCGGGTTTGGAAAATGCCGGCTGTCTCCGATTGCTCGTTAGGCAAAATGAGTTTCGCGCCATCAAGCCAGCGGCGGGTTTCCTCTCGCAACGTCCGCATATTTGCCTGGGAAATCGGTTGCCCATGGATCTCGTGATAGACACGGCCAAAGAATTCGCTCGGATTCGAAAGTCGCTCCGGGGCCGCTTCCTGAACCAGGCTGGCGATGAGGGCGATACCGTGGGTCGCGGATTCTAACAGGCTGTCGAACTGGGCCCGCGAGAGCTGTCGTTGTTGCTCGGCGCCAAGAAAAAGCGTGGCGCCGTCGCGGACCACAGAATGGCCTTCGCCCTGGCTACCACGCTTGGTCGCGGCGCGGTTGATTTTTTGGACGCTCTTGTTAAGCGCCTCGATCTGGACAGCAGGCAGAAAATCGCCGCGGGCGCCGGCGGGCCAGGAACCCTCGTTCAATCCACAGAGAATGAGATGGGACCACGATTGATTCTCCGCCTGGGCGGGCGTGAGCAGCTGGATGCGGGCGTAGGGATGCTGGCCCAGCACATCGCGCGTGATGCGAACAGTGACCGCGAGCTCATCGAGCCATTGCAGAAAGAGCGTCCGGGAAAAGATTGCCTCGACGTTTCCGGTCCATGCCGTGAGCTGCGCGATTTCGCGCCAGCGTTCGTTCCAACCGAGAAGGGCAAAAGCACTCCCGCAGATTTGAAGAAATTCCGCAAATGTCGCCTTGTCGGGCAGGAAGAGGACGTTTTCCAACGCTGCAAAGATGCGATCGCCATCCCGATCGCGTTCGCGGGCAGCTGCGACCAGGAGCGCGAGATCGTCGATGGCGATATCACCCAGAGCTCGCTGTAACGCGCGACCAATCTTGTCGCGGGAAGGGTCCTGCAGAAATGACTGGTCGTTAGGCAACGCCGTCAGGAACCGAAGAAGTACGTTCAAGCGCGGGGTGCGCTGCAATTCCATCCAGCTCCAAAAATCGGGCGCCTCAAAAAGTCCCGGGGCCATCTGGCCCATCGCGTCGTAGTGCGCGAGACCGTGACGGCTCAGGGCGGAGGCAACCAGGCGCGGAAGGGCGCCGTTCGCCGGAAAAACGACGCCGAGTCGCGTGCAATTTTCATCGCCAAGAAACTGATGCGCGGCCGCAGCGATCGCTTCGACCTGTTCGCGCGTGTCGAGGCCGGCCAGGAAAATGGTAGAGCGCTCGGCCGGATTCGCCTCCGAGTCGATCACGATCGTCTGCGCTTCGCCGAGCGTTTCTTCCCAGGTGCCGATCCACGCCGCATCGAGATCGTGCGCTTCCTCACGTGGATTTTGCAGAATGACCGTGGCGCGTTGGGACGATCGTGCGGCCGCTTCGAGCAAATGCCACAGCTGCCAGTGGCCTCCGTGAAATCCGGTAATCAAGAGCTCGCCCAAGGCGGGCGCGTTTTGCCGGGCATGCGCCAGAGCGCGTCGATCCGCTTCTGGAAAAATTTCAAATGCTGTTGCTTTCAACAGAGCGCGAAATTTTCGAGCGACCGGGCGGAAGGCCGGCAGATCGATCTGCTCGAATTCGGCGCCCGCGGCGTTCAGTTGCTCGAGCAAACGAAGGAGATGGTCCGGGGTGCGCCGGACGGAGATGGCGGCGAGACGCTCGGCTTCTGGAAGTTTTTCGTCGGCCAGCAACTGTTCTGCGGCGAGTGCCAGCAAGAAGTGCAGGTGCTCTCGCGCAGCAGGCATGATCTCACTCCTCGCGGCGAGCAAAGCGCGAAGATACGGTGGCGTGACGAACTCCAAACCGAGTGCGGACAAACCGGCTTCGAGCATTCGGCCTTTGAGTGCCTGGATCTGACCGCGGGTTGGAACGACGACAACGGCCGGCAATTCACTGCTCCAGGCATTCGCAGCCGCGTGCCTGAACCAAGCTTTTGCCGCGCCTTGCCACCCCGCTTCCGGCGAGGAGGCGAGCAGCAATGCGTGCCGCCGCTGCGGCTGAAGTTCCAGTTCCAGTTGCACGCGTTGATTCTAGCAGAACCGGAGCACAATCGCTGGTAGGGACGGCGCGCTGCGCCGTCCGCCGCAAATATTACGCGTTTCGGACGCCGCAGCGCGGCGTCCCTACCAATTGCGCAGGTATCCGCAGAATGTTACCCTCGCCGCTCCGCGCATGAGCCAGAATTACAAGGACACGCTCAACCTGCCGAAAACGGATTTCCCGATGAAGGCGAGTCTCACCACGCGCGAGCCGGAGATGCTCAAGCGCTGGGAAGCGGCCAGCCTTTATCAGCAAATCCAAAAGGCACGGGAAGGCGCGGAGCTGTTCGTTCTCCATGACGGCCCGCCATTCGCGAATGGCGACGTCCACATGGGCACGGCGTTGAACAAGATTCTCAAGGACCTCGTCGTAAAATCGAAAACGATGGCTGGTTTTCGCGCGCCGTATTTGCCGGGCTGGGACTGCCACGGCTTGCCGATCGAGTACAAGGTCGTGAAAGAATCGCGCGGACTGTCGCCGCTCGAAGTCCGAAAGCGATCGGAAGCGTTCGCGCGAAAATTCATCGACATCCAGCGCGAGCAATTCAAGCGGCTCGGCGTTTTCGGCGAATGGGAGAATCCATATCTGACTCTAAATCCGCGATACGAAGCCGAGATCCTGCGCGCCTTCGCGATCTTCGTCGAGAAGGGTTTGGTTTACGAAAGTCTGAAGCCCGTTTTCTGGAGCAGCGGCGCCCAGACCGCGCTCGCCGAAGCGGAAGTCGAATATCAGGACCGCGAAGACACAACCGTCTACGTGAAATTCCCGATCATCTCGGGGGATCTGGCCGGCAAAGCGAGCATTGCGATTTGGACGACCACGCCGTGGACGTTGCCGGCGAACCTCGCGATCGCCGTGCATCCGAAGGAGCCCTACGTGATGCGTGAATTCCGGAAGGAAGGCGTGTCCGAAATGCTGGTGCTGGCCGCGTCGCTCGTGGAAGCGTTCTGCGCCGCGACCGGTTTCGAGCCCACCGGTGAACCGCTCAGTTCGTTTCCCGGAACACAACTTGAGGGCGTCACGGCGCAACATCCCTTCCTTCCGCGCACCGCGATCGTCACCGCGGCGGATTTCGTGACGATGGATTCCGGCACGGGCGCGGTCCACATCGCGCCGGGCCACGGCGAAGAGGACTACTCGTTAGGCCGGGCCCGCGGGTTGCAGATTCTGTCGCCGGTCGACGATCACGGGAAGTTTACGGCCGAAGCCGGGCTGCCGGATCTGGTTGGCAAATATGTTTTCGATGCGAACCCGGACATCGTTGCGCTGCTCCGCGAGAAAGGAATGTTGATCTCGGCGCAGACTTATCAGCACTCGTATCCGTATTGCTGGCGATCGAAGACGCCGATTATCTTTCGCGCGGTCGAACAATTTTTCATTCGGATCGACGATCTGCGCGCGAACGCTCTGGCCGCGATCAAGGGTGTGAATTGGATTCCGCCCTGGGGCGAGAATCGCATCAGCGGCACCGTGGAATCGCGGCCCGACTGGGTGATCTCGCGGCAACGAAGCTGGGGCGTGCCGCTGCCGGTTTTCTATTCGGCCGACGGCGAAACGATTCTCGATCCGAAATGGATCCGGAAACTGGCGGACGTCGTCGCGGAGCGAGGTTCCAACATCTGGTTTGAATTGGATGATGCCGCGCTTGCCCGTGAACTTGGTTTGCCGGAAGGCACCCGTCATCGCACTGATACGATCGATGTCTGGATTGATTCCGGCGTTTCGCATTACGCCGTGCTGCGCCCGAATCCCGAACTGCGCGATCCGGCGGACATGTATTTGGAAGCGACGGACCAGCATCGTGGCTGGTTCCAATCGTCGCTTATGACGAGCATCGCGTTGCACAATCGTTCGCCCTACAAGACGTGCGTCACGCACGGATTCGTGGTCGACGTCGACGGCAAAAAAATCTCGAAGTCGAGCAGCTACTCGAAGCCAATGGACGCCGGCCATTTCGTTGCGAAACACGGCGCGGACATCGTCCGGCTCTGGGTTAGCAGCATCAATTACACGGACGACGTTCCGTTCTCGGAAGAGATGTTCACCCGGCTCGGCGACACGTATCGGCGGATCCGGAATACGCTGCGAATCCTGCTGGGGAATCTTTCTCAAGGAGCGGCGCTTTCCAAACCGCCGTCGTCCGGCGTGACCACGGATAGCGGTTTGGAAAGCGCCCTTCCTTGGACGCTAGTCGATCGCTGGATTCTCGATCGACTCGAAAACGTGATCGCGGAATGTCGGGCGGCGTATGCGGCCTACGAATTTCACAGGGTTTACCACACGCTGAATCACTTCTGCGCCGTGGACCTGAGCAGTCTCTATATCGACATCACGAAGGACCGGATGTATTGCGATGCCCCGGACTCGCCGCGGCGGCGCGCCACGCAGGCCGCGATGCATCGGATCTTCGACGCGCTTTGCCGGTTGCTTGCGCCGATCCTGGTTTTTACTGCGGAAGAAGCGTGGAGTTACGTCGACGCGTCCCGTTCTGTCCATACCCAGACGTTCCCGGATGAGACGCCGGAGTTTCGTAACCCGGAGGCGCACGAAACGGTCGAACGCCTGTTGAATTTGCGCGGTGTGATCGGCCAGGCGATTGAGCGCGCGCGGCAGGAGAAGCTGATCGGCAACGCCCTCGAGGCCGCCGTGACACTGACCTGTGACGACACGGCGATCACTTCGATTCCGAAAGAGGAGCTGGAAGAATTTTTTATTCTGAGCGACCTGACCTTGCAGCCGGGTAAGGAACCCGTTGCGACGATCACCAAGACCGCGCATCAAAAGTGCGCCCGCTGTTGGCGGCACCGGCCGGCGGTTGGGAAGAGCGCAGCGCATCCGGACTTGTGCGATCGGTGCGAAGCTGTCGTCGAAAAGCGATGAAATACATCCTGCTCCTCTCCCTGCCCTTATATATTCTGGATCAGATCAGCAAGGGACTGGTGCTTCGCACCATTCGTCCGGACGATCCGCCGTTGCTGGTCGTTCCCGATTTCTTTGCGCTCGTTAACGTGACCAACGACGGCGCGGCGTTCGGTTCTTTCAAGAACAACAACGCGTTTTTCATCGTCCTGTCGTGTCTCGCCTTCGTTTTCGTTCTCGCGCTTCTTCTGCGGCGGACACGTTCCCGGGATCGGCTTCGTGACGTTTCCCTGGCCCTTTTGCTCGCCGGAATAATGGGGAACCTGACCGACCGATTCCTCCACGGTCACGTCATCGATTTCGCCCTCTTCGATCTCCACATTCCGCTAAAGATCTTCCGTCCCTGGCCCGCTTTCAACGTCGCCGATTCTTGCATCTTTATCGCGGTAATTTGTTTCGTCATTCACTCGCTCCGGAAACGGAAAGAGCCGGCTGCGTAGCACACGAGCCGTTTTTTTTTGGAATCGCGTCGCCCAGCGTTCGCCAGTAGAAATTCGGAATGGCAACCAGCACCCTCCCGCAGCCGTATCGGACCGGAAGCTACCTGATTTACGACTATGGAACGGATGGGAAACCGAACATCCGCCAAGGAACCAAGTTAGCGTACCGCGGCTTTCGTGCTTCGGGCAGCCACCAGCTCGATGCGCCGCTACTGACTTCGACCCTGAAATCGCTGGCGCCGAGCGGCGGCAAACTCCACCTAGTCGATTTGCGGCAGGAGACCCACGGCTTTTACAACGGCGAGGCCGTCTCCTTGTACGCCGACAAGGATTGGGCGAACGTGTGGCGATCGCCCGCCTGGATCGCGGAAGACGAGCGCCGGCTCGTCGACGTTGGCGCCACGGCAAACGTGCGCATGTTCTCTTACACGAAGGACGCCGAGGAGCGAATCATCCCGACCGGGATCACAGAGTTAACCGTGACCGACGCCGCGACCGAGGAAACCATTGCCCGCCGAATGCCTTTCCCAGTCGTCTACCATCGCCTGCCGACTACGGACCATTGTCCGCCGTTCGAGATGCTCGAACCCTTCATCGCCTTTTGTAATCAGATCGATCTCGCAAAGGATTGGGTGCATTTCCATTGTCACGGCGGCGACGGGCGGACTACCACGTTTCTCGCGTTGTACGACATGGCGTTTTGGTTCAGGAATTGGAAGACCGATCGCTTTCCAACTCTGGAGCAATTCGCCCACCGACAGTGTCAGCTCTTCAATTACAGTCTGAATCCCGACAAGGACTGCGGGCGAAAACCGGCTAATCAAGATTGGAAGTATGAGCTGGCGAGGGAGCGCTGGTTCGTTCTGGCCTTCATGCGCTGGTACATCCTGAACGGCCTCCTATTCTCGAAGAAACGGTTCGTTCTGCCCCGCGATTGGAAATCCAAGGCCCTGGAGGCGCAAACCCGAGGCGAACGTTCAATCAGGGCAGCGTTGCCGGGGAACCGACGTGTGGCTCGGGCAGATAGAAAAACAGGATCCCGAGAATCAGGTAAAGGGAAAGCAACTGCACGCCTTCGATCCAGTTCGTCTCGCCGTCACCGCTGATCTGGAAGATAATGTAAACGGAAGCGACAACCGCGAAAATTTCGGGCAACGAGAATTCGAAATCCATCGGGCGGCCGAAGAAATAGGAAAGAAAAACCAGGAGCGGCGCAACGAAGAGCGCGACCTGGAGGCTGGATCCAATCGCGATGCCGACGCTGAGGTCCATCTTGTTTTTCAAGGCCATCACGATCGCAGTGGAATGTTCGGCCGCGTTGCCGACAATCGCGACCACGATCACGCCAACGAAAACTTCGGTGAGACCGAGCGAAGCGCGCACGGCCTCGATCGTTCCGACTAAAAATTCCGAGAGAAGCGCGACGAACGCTGTCGCGGCAACCAGCACGATGATGGATTTCCAGCGTGGCCAATGTTCGACCTCTTCCTCCAGCTCGCCTTCGCACCCGATGAAGAAATGTTTGTGGGTGCCGAGAGTGAAAAGGAGCACGCAGAGGTAGGTAATGAAGAGCACGGTAGCGATGCCTAACGAAAGCTGGTGCTCGACTTGCGGGCTCCAGCCGCTCGGGCTCGCGGCGGCGGTAAGATGAAAAACGGTCGGGATAATTAGGGCGATAGCCGCGAGAGAGAGCGAGATCACTGAGGTGCGCGCGCCGCTCTTATTAAAGATCTGTTCCTTGTGCTTGATGCCGCCGAACAAGGCCGAGAGACCCAGGACGAGAAGAATGTTGCCGATGATCGAACCGGTGATCGAAGCTTTGACCACGCCCGTCAGCCCTTTTGAAAGGGCGATGCCGGCGATGATCAGCTCCGCCGCATTTCCGAACGTCGCGTTCAACAATCCGCCAAGCGCTTCGCCGACCCGCGCCGCGAGCTCTTCAGTGGCTCGGCCGATCCAGCCCGCCACCGGGATAATGGCGATCGCGGAGCAAATGAAAAGCGCTGTTGGATTCGAGAGTGCCGGCACGTAGCGCAGGACAATCGCGATCGGAACCAGAGGCAGAAGCCAGTTCAGCGATGGTTTCATTTGCGGCAGTTTATCGGCTAAGGTGCCGCTTGTTCTACCATGAAATCGGCGATGGAACAGACCGCTCGTGAGATTGTGCGCCAGCTGCGCGCCGCGGGGCATGTCGCGTATTACGCCGGCGGTTGTGTCCGCGATTTGCTAACGGGCACCTCGCCGAAGGACATCGATATCGCGACGGACGCGTGGCCGGACGTCGTCCAGAAACTCTTTCCGCGGACGTACGCAGTCGGGGCGCATTTCGGAGTGATCGTCGTCCTCGAAAATGAATTTCAGTTCGAGGTCGCGACGTTTCGTTCCGACGGCGCCTACATCGATGGCCGGCATCCAGTCGAAGTCCATTTCGCAACGGCGGAAGAAGACGCGGCCCGGCGCGACTTCACCATCAACGGAATGTTCTTCGATCCGGAAAAGGAGGAGATCATCGATTTCGTCGGCGGCCGCGTTGATCTCGAACGCCGGCTGATCCGCGCGATCGGCGATCCCGCGCAGCGATTTGCCGAGGATCGGCTGCGGATGCTGCGCGCGGTGCGGTTTGCGACGGTTCTTGGATTCGAAATCGATCCGGCGACATGGGAGGCGATCGTGGCGAGCGCTTCGTCAATTGTCCAGATCAGCTCCGAACGAATTCGCGAAGAGTTGGTGAAGATTTTCCTTTCGCCGAATCGAGCGCGGGGCTGGGATCTATTGGACGCGAGCGGTCTGATGAGCGCGATTCTGCCGGAGATGGACGCGATGAAAGGCTGCGAACAGCCGCCGCAATTCCATCCGGAAGGAGACGTGTTCAAGCACACGCGGATCATGCTCGAGATGCTGCCAGCCGAGGCGTCGTTGCCGCTCGTCTTCAGCGTGTTGTTTCATGATGTGGCCAAACCGCCGACGGCCATCGTCGATGAAGAAGGCCGAATTCGTTTCAACGGTCACGACCGCGTCGGGGCCGAGATGACCGAACAAATCATGGAGCGTCTCCGGTTTTCCCGGGCGGAGATCGACGCGACGGTCGAGGCGGTGCGCCAACACATGGTGTTTAAGGACGTGCCGAACATGCGGGTCGCGAAACTGAAGCGCTTCATGGCGCGCCCGACGTTCGAGGACGAGCTGGAATTGCACCGGGTCGATTGCGCCAGCAGCCACGCGATGCTGGATAACTACGAGTTCCTCCTGAAGAAAAAGGAAGAGTTCGCGAATGAGCCAATAATTCCGCCGCCACTCGTGCGCGGCGACGATCTCATCGCGATGGGAATGAAACCAGGGCCGCAGTTCGGTGAAATTTTGGAAGCGGTCGAGACGCGGCAATTGGAAGGCGCGCTGAAAAATCGGGAAGAAGCGTTGGCGTGGGTGAAAGAATTTTTAACCGCGGATAACGCGGATGTCTCGGATAATTCCTGACGTCGGATTGCTTTCTCCTATCCGTGCAATCCGCGTAATCCGCGGTTAGACTTCTTTCCCATGCGAATCCTTATGATCAGCGCGGAAGGTCCGCCGCTCGCTCGGGCGACGGCGCTCGTGGACGTGCTCGAGGCGTTGCCGCGCGAATTACGGGCGCGCAAGCACGAGGTCGGCATCGCGATGCCGTACTACCGCGAGATCAGCGAGAACATGGCGATCGAGCTGCGCGATACCGGGATCACGGTCGACGTGCCCGTTGGCGACAAGAATTACGTCGCGGAGTTTATCGAAGGTCGGAGCGCGAGCGGCGTCCAAACGTTTTTTATTCGTTGCGACGCGTTCTTCGATCGCGCCAGCATCTACGGCGAACACGGCGTGGCCTATGAAGATAACGCGGCGCGTTTCATCTTCTTCGGCAAAGCCGCGGTGGAACTGGCCCGGCGGATGACGCCTACACCGCAGATTCTTCACGCGCACGATTGGGCGGCCGCTTTTGTTCCCGTGCTCGTGGCCGACCAGAAGCTCCCGTTCGCTACTGTGCTCACCATTCATCATCTGGCCGAGCAGGGAAGTTTCTGGGGACTCGATTTCAACCTGACGAATTTACCGGAACGATATTTCAAGCCGAACGGCGTCGAATATTTTGGGCGGCTCAATTTGCTGAAGGGCGGGATCGTGTTCGCCGACAAGATCACGACGGTCAGCGAACGTTATCGGCGCGAGATGCTGAGTCCGGAAGGCGGCTGTGACCTCGACATTGTTTTGCGCGAGCACGCTCATCGGCTCACCGCAATTTTGAGCGGCGCCGATTATCGTCGCTGGAATCCCGAGACGGATCATTTGCTTCCGCGCCAGTTCGGACCGGGAAATCTGGAAGGCAAAGCGCTTTGCCGCGATCTCCTGCTCGACGGATTAGGTCTCACTCCGGCACCGGCCGGCCCAGTTTTTGGAATGGTGACGCGCCTCGTCCCGGAGAAAGGGTTCGAATTGCTGATGCCGTTGCTCGACCGGCTCCTTTCCGACGACGTGCGCCTGATCATTCTGGGCGAAGGCGACGCCGGCTTCGAAACGGCGCTCGCGATCGCCGCCCGCAAATATCCGGCCAAGTTCGCCTATCGCAGTCATTACGACGAAGCGCTCGCCCATCTTATCGAGGCCGGCGCGGACATCACCCTGATCCCGTCGAAAATCGAACCGAGCGGCTTGAGCGCGATGTACAGTTTGAAGTACGGCGCGCTCCCCGTCGCTCGCGCTACCGGCGGCATCCAGGAAATCATCGAGGACCACGATCCCAGCCTCGAAAGCGGCTTCGGTTTTCTCTGCTACGAAAAAACGCCCGACGCCTTCTGGGACTCAATCAAACGCGCCCGCGAAATTTTTCACGACCAAGCGACTTGGAGGACATTGATGGAACGTGCCATGGCCCGCGATTTTTCCTGGGCGGAGGCCGCTGCCAGTTACGAGAACTTGTACGCGGAACTAAGCGGTTCGAGAAGCGTCGCAGCTTAGGAAATGGGGAATATCCTTCTCCGAAACTTGCTTAGCTTTTTTTAAGGTTTGCCAATTTCGCCGACAGTTCAGCTGGCTTGGTAACATAGGCACCAGCCAGGGTTCCTTTTCGCTCCATCTCTTGCCAGAGATTCAGGCTTTTTTGATAGGACTCTTCCGCTGCCTGCGCAGATCCACTTTTGGTTTGGCCCGTAGTCGCGAGTCTTTCATAATCAGCACCTAGTTCGGCGTAGGCCTCGGCAAGGTCTCGCCGCGTAATGCAGTTAGACGGATTCGCGGCGAGAAGTTCCTCTCGTGTCGCAGCGGCCTGGCGGGCATTTTCCAAGGCCGCTGACGCCGAGCCGTAGTTACGTTCCCATGCTGCGAGGCTTAGCGACAACGTAGCAAGGTCGCTGCGGTCCTGCGTGTTTCGCTTGTCCGAGGACGCCGGAGCCAGCATCGCTTTGGCCCTTGTGTAGCAGTCCGTGGCCACAGATCGATCGTCCGGCAGCGTGTAGGTATCGCCAAGTTCCAGGTAGGCAACGAAGAGATCGCGTCTGACCTGGGCATTGCTCGGACTGTCTGCAAATAATTTCTCAAGGATTGCGACAGCGTTTCGAAAGTCTTCTCGGGCCTGATCTGTTTCGCCGTGTTGCCACAGTAAATAAGCTAAACCATAAGTCGAAACAGCCAGGTTCCGTTTTGCTTGAGTGTTCTTACTGTCTGCCGCCGCTTCTTCTTCTGCCGCGTTGAGCGAACTGCGCTGGACATCTAATGCCGCATCGATGCGACCAGCTTCGCGTAATGCGACCGCGACATGTTTTTGAATGAATGCGATATGTCGACGAAAGATTGGATTGTTAGGTTCCGCGGCCCGGAATTTTTCCTGCACTGATATCGCGTCACGATAGCTTTGGAGAGCCCCTTGGAGGTCACCGGTAATACGTTGCATGATTCCCAGATTCAGGTAACTCTCAGAAAGAACGTCGAGAAAAAGCGAATTCGAAGGTTCTTGCCTGGCCAACGCCTCGCGGAGCCGCAAAGATTCACGAGCATTAGCAACCCCGGTCGCCGTGTCGCCGAGATTCGGATAGTCGACGTTTCCATAGAGATCGCCAAGCTTGTGATAGACGCGCGACAGCTCAAAGCGGATCTGTGTCGAACTCGAAGGACTGGATGACAATGCCTCCAGGATGGTCTGGGCGTTACGATAATGGGTTAACGTGTCTGATAGCCGATTCGCTCCCCATAAAACATCCGCGTAACCTTCGTGCGTCAACGCCAACTCATGCTTGGCCTCAGGGCTTTGTGCCGCGTTGGACAAGGATTGACGGAGGGCAATGGCTTTCTCGTAGCTAACGATCGCCCCTGGAATATCCCCGATATTGGAATAGTAGGTGTTACCCTGAATATCGCCAACCTTTTGGTAAGCGGTGGCTAGTTCTGCCTGGAGACCGCTGTTATCGCCTGCCTCCGCGGCGATGCTATCGAGATAGGCAAGCGTCCTTTGAACTAGAATGGAACGGAGCTTTGTAGAACCGGGGAGCTTTTCGGCCTCGTTGCTCAGCTCGGACAGCAAAGAGTCCGCGAGATTCCGAACGTCATTAAAGCGTTTTTCGGCCCGACTGCGCTCAGTCCGGGCAATCCGGGCCTCACGCGCCGTCGCGATGATTCCGCCAATCAGGGCGAGTAAGATGAGTGCTGCTCCAGTGACAGCAATCTTGTTTCTTTGGACAAACTTAGCCGTTCGATAAGAGAGTGTGTCTCTGCGGGCCGTAACCGGCTTATTTTCCAGATGACGTCTGAGGTCGGCCGCGAAAGCTCCTACTCCGGAGTAACGCCGGGAAGGTTCCTTTCGCAGTGCTTTCAGAATAATGTTATCGAGATCGCCGCGCAGATGCCGAGCGACTGGCGCCTCGGTCGCGGCGGCACTTGGGCGTGGCGGTTCTTCCTGCGTGACGACGCGGAAGAGTTCGGTCGGCGCCGGATGCGGCACGGAAAAGAGATGGGCATTTTTCCCGGTCAGGATTTCGTAAAGGAGCGTTCCGAGCGCGTAGACGTCGCTCACCGTTGTGATCGGTCCGCCGCGCACCTGCTCGGGCGATGCGTAGGCGGGCGTGAACCGCTGATGTTCGGCCATAGTTACTTCGAGACTCGCCTCGTCCGGCCCGAGTAACTTGGCGATGCCGAAATCCAGCAGCTTAGGTTCGCCGTCCGGCAGGACAAGAATGTTGCCCGGCTTCAGGTCGCGGTGGACCACGAGATTCTGGTGCGCGAACTGAAGCGCGCTGCAAATCTTGAGAAACAAGCGGAGCCGTTCTTCGATGGTGAGCGCATGGTCGCGGCAGAATTCCGTGATCGGCCGCCCATCGACATATTCCATTACGAAGTAGGGCAGGTCGTCGTCGGTAACGCCGCCATCGAGCAAACGGGCGATGTTGGGATGTTCCAAACGCGCCAGAATCTGGCGTTCGGTTTGGAATCGCCGGAGAACCTCGTCGGTATCCGTCCCCCGCTTCAGCAATTTTATCGCAACGAGTTTCTCGAACTGCCGATCGGCGCGCCGTGCCAGCCAGACAGTTCCCATTCCGCCGCGGCCGAGTTCCCGAATAAGTTCGTAGTTTCCGATCCGGCGGCCTTTGTCCGGGGAAACAAGACCATCTGCGTTCGCGGCGCCGATCATTTCGCTGACCGATTCAAATTCGCCTTCCGGCTGCGCGAGCAACGATTCTACTTCGCGGCGGAGTGCGGTGTCATCCGCGCAGGCTCGCTCCACAAACGCGGTGCGCTCGCTTTCGTTCGGTTGCTCGAGGGCAGCGGCAAGAGTGGTCTTCACCTGCTGCCAGCGTTCTGGAGTCATGACGCTAACTCGCGCTCAGCTCGCGTTGGAGCCAGCGGCGCGCCGTCATCCATTCGCGTTTCACAGTGGCGGGTGAAAGCGCCATGACGTCCGCCGTTTCCTCGATGGTTAGACCGCCAAAGAAACGGAGCTCGACGAGTTGCGCCTGGCGCGGATCCATCACTCCCAAATCACGAAGCGCATCGTCCACCGCGGTCACATCGATGGCGCGGTCATTGCAAAAATCCAGAGCCGCGTCCAATTGCACCTTGGGCGCGCCGCCTCCCCGCTTCTCCGCTTTGCGGGCGATCGCGTAATCGGAAAGAATGCGTCGCATCATTCGGGCGGCGATGGAAAGAAATTCCAGGCGATTACTCCAATCCACGGTCTTTTGATTGAGTAACCGGAGGTAGGATTCGTGAACCAGAGCGGTCGGCTGAAGGGTGTGATCCGATCGCTCGCGGCGCAGGTAATTTGTGGCCAGTTCCCGGAGCTCGTCGTACACGGCCGGGAGCGCGGCGTTCATCGACGGAGCTTCTCGAGACGGAAGCAGATCAGCGAGAAAAGCCGAGAGGGTGGGCTCCGCCACCTTCGTTGCCGGGGAATTCACTCGAAAACCGTAATCTGCTCGGGGCCGATGTCGAGTCGGACATTTTTTTCCGAAAAATTCATGAGCCAATCGAGCCTCGCTTTCCGCGAGAGCTAGGAAAAGGGGAATTCTGGAAACAGACCGCGAACCAAACACAAACTCATGAAACATCGATTCACTCGTAGAATTACTTCCGTCCTTCTGGTGGCGGGTGCGTTGCAAATCGGCGTCCTCACTTCCGCAGGACAAAGTAGCAATATACCCGTCCCGGGAACTGCCAACCCGTGGTTGGCAGACGCTTCGAGTGCATCCTCGGGCGATACCGCGCCGGCCGAGTCTCCTGTCCTCGTCCAGTTGGTCGATCTCAAAGCGGGTGACGAGATCACTTTTTCGGCGACTGGGTCTGTGAGCTATGCGGGTTTCACGCCAACAGATCCTCCCGATGGTGATAACGGTGGGGGTGGCTTCCGGAGTCTCTACCATTTGTCTGATTCGGCGAACGGCGGCCCGGAAAACGGGATCGCTGGGTTGAACGCTCCGGCTGACGCGCTCATCGGGGTTTTCCTGGGGCCGAACGCGCCCAGTCCGGACAGTTTGCCTGCCTCATTTCTAAACTTTGCGCCGAACGGCAACGTCCCGGGAAACATTGATTACACGAACCTTGCTCCGGCTATCGCCCAGCCGTTCTTCATCGGCGATGGGCTTACGAGCTCTGGCACGCCGCAACGCATCACCGTGCCGGCCGGCGCGACCCGTTTGTTTCTCGGCGCGATGGATGGCACGGGGTGGTACAACAACACTGGCTCTTTTAGCGTTAGCATCGCGCTCGCTTTCTCGGCGCCGCCTCCGCCGGTTGCCCCAGCGAATGGCGGTCTGTCCACGACGAACTTCACAGTGGATGGTAGCTACTCCGCTACCGGTAATCTGGCTGACACCACCCTGCGCTTTGCCGCGCAGCAAGCCGGCACGCCCGCCGGCCTGCAAGTGCGAGTCCAAACATCTACAACGCCGAACGTTGAAAGCAGTTGGAGCGACCTGAATGATGGCAACGGTGGCCGTCTGACCTACAGCGATGCTTTGCAGGCTTTCGTGCTTAACTCGAAGGCTTATCCGCCTCAGAGCGGTGTCTTCTTCCGGGCGGTCGCTTCGGGTGGCGGCTATCCCGATAGCATTTCCAACGTCGTCGGACCTTTTGACCTGACGAGCAGCAAAGCTCCACTTGGGTCCACGAGGCTCGACTTCACCGGCAACGGCAACATCGCCGACCTTTACTTCCGCACTACAGAATCCGCCACGCCTTCAGGTATCTCACTTCGCGTCCAGACAAGCACCACTCCGAATGATGAAGGAAGCTGGAGCGACCTGCAAAATGGTAACTCGGGCATCATGACTCAAAGCACGAACCCGAAGCAGTTCCTCCTTCTGGTAAATAACTATCCGACTACTCAAGGCATTTACTTCCGGGCCATCGCAACTGCTCCGGGTTATGCGGATAGTATCTCGAACCTTATGGGGCCTTTCGACGTTACAGCTACGGTTCCTCCGGTCGTCGAGGTCACGGTCGCTGACCAATTGTCAGGAAGTGGCGACGGGCACAGTCCTGACTCTCCGATCCTTCTCAGTGCCGATAGCGCTGGCTTTGCCGCCCGAGTGCAAAGCGACCGTCCTGTAAAGACTGTTCAGCTCCAGATCGATGGTCACGCGGTAAACGAATTTCCCGGGAACCCAAACCCGAACACGCTTTACGTCGACTTCGTTAATCCTCTTATCGGCGATCACGTTTACGAAGCGGTGGCTATAAACGACCTTGGAGCCACGGCGCGAGCCGGCACGGGGGTGATTTATGTGCGGGTTGTTCCTTCGCAAAATGCGGCGAGAATTGCGCGGGCCGCGGATAGCCCTGCTGCGGCTACTTCGACCGGACATGTTTTCCACGTGGTTAACTCTGGCGGCGACTGGACTACAGCGTCGACCTGGGCGGATGAAAATGGACAGCCGGGAGTGCCAGGCTTAAACGACCTAGCTGTTGTGGGATCGTCGCATGTAACTCTACACACTCCCGAGGGGGTCGGTATTCAGGCTGGATCGGTTAGTCTCAGTAGCGGCGGTGTCATCGAGGGATTTGGCAGTCTCCAGGTCAATAAAACGATCACGCTGTTTGGTGGATCTTTTGTTAACGGCGCAACCCTCGTTATCCTTGACTCAGCGACTGCGAACCTCCTGAATCCGCAGGATATTAATTTCGGCGGACGTGTCGCTAACCATGGCACATTCAATGTCCATGGTAGTGGCGGCTTTGTCGGCGCGACCGAATTTGACTTTACCGGCACCATTAATTGGCTGCCGCCAATCCAAATTCCGGCGAACGGAGGTACGGATCCGCTAGCAGCGGTCCGCATCGTGGGGGCAATATCATTCACGGGGAATGGCCTTATCACGGGAACGATATCGCCGCTAATCACCCATGACGGCGCCACGGTCATCTCCAATGATGGCCACAGCCTGGTCGGTAATTCTGGCGGCACCATCATTTCCACGCATGGCGGCGGCATCGTGGCTTCGGGAGGGGGTAACATCGTCGCGAGCGGCGGGGGGAATGTTATTTCCAGGGACAGCGCGGGTATCGTCGCAACCGGCGGAGGTAACATCGTTGCGACAGGCGGTGGAAATTTTCACTCGAACGGAAGCACGAGTGTTGATGCCCCAACGGATTCGGGTTTCACGCAAAATGGCGGCGAGACTAACTTAAGCGCTTGCACCATTGTAGGACCGGTAACACTAAACGGCGGCACCCTTAGCGGCACGGGTTTCATTCAAGGTAACTTGACGAACAACGGCGGCTACATCACGCCGGGACACTCGGCAGGCGCTGTCGCTGTGCTTGGGAACTTCACCCAAGGCTCAAACGGCACCACTATCATCGAAGCTGGTGGAGCAAGCGGCGAACAATTCGACAGCCTCCAAGTAGCCGGCACCGCCAGTCTTGGCGGCAAGCTTGACGTCAAGACGATCAACGGCTTCACGCCCGATCCCGCCCAACTCTTCAATCCGATCAGCTACACATCCGCGACCGGTTCGCTGGCGAATAGCGCGAATATAAGCGCGACGGTAAATGCGACGGGCATTACCACGACCATTAATCCTTCCCTGCCCAATCCTTCTGCTGGTCAGCCGCTCAATATCGCGACGCGACTTGCTATTCAAGGCGGTGACAACGTGCTCATTGCCGGGTTTATTGTGATAGGTCCGAGTGGTTCGACCAAGAAGGTGCTCATTCGCGGGATGGGGCCGTCCCTCACGAACCTCGGCGTGGCGGGGGCGATTTCAGATCCGTTGCTCGAGTTGCATGAACCGGACGGAACGGTGGTCGTGAACGACGACTGGCAGCAAGGCGATACCAGCCAGATCCCAAACGGGTTTGCGCCAAGCGATTCACGGGAATCGGTTATCGTGGCGACGCTCACGCCGGGAACCTATTCAGCCCTCGTCAAAGGCGCGCACGGCGAGACCGGCGTGGGCTTGGCGGAAGTTTACGATCTGGAAAGCGCGTCCACCGCAAGGCTGGCGAATGTCGCTACACGCGGCTTGGTCCAGACCGGAGACAACGTCTTGATCGGCGGATTCATTATTGGGGGAACAGAGCCTACAAAGGTGATTGTCCGTGCGATTGGTCCATCGCTAGCGGCGTTCGGCGTTCCGAATCCGTTGCCGGCTACGACGCTCGAATTGCACGATGCGAATGGAAGCGTCATCTCGAACGACGGATGGCGCAGCACTCAGGAGAGCGAAATCATCGCGACGACGATCCCGCCGACTAGCGACGACGAAGCCGCGATTGTGGCGACCCTGGTTCCCGGCACTTACACCGCAGTAGTTCGCGGCAAGAACGACACGACTGGCATCGCCGTCATCGAAGCCTACAATCTCAAATGACGATTCTTCTGCAGCCGCTCGCTGCGGCGAGCGGCTACAGAAAGGAATTACTTTAGCGCCGTATCGCACTTCGCGATCGCGCGCGCGACCTCGTCGGGTTTGCCTGAGTCTGTGGCCTTGAGCGTTCCTTCCTTTTTCATCTCTTGATAGTTCTCCAGGCTTTTCTGATAGGCCTCCTTCGCCGCCTGCCAGTATGTCGTTTGCTCTTCACGGGAAGGTGTCATCTCCTCGCCGAGTTTGGCCTGATAGTCTCCCAGCTTTTCGCACAACTGGGCCAGAGTATTGCGGGCCAGGGCGTTCGCTGCCGAAGTCGCAAGCAAGGTCTCGTCAATTTTGATGCCTTGCAGAGCGCTGGTGCTGGCACTTTTCAAATCTCCGGTGTCTGCCTGAACCTGACTCATCGCTAAACAGACATAGGCCCACTTCGACTGGGAATCCGCGTTCGCCGGATCTTCCGCCACCAGCTCGGCAAACATTTGCTGCGCCTTCTGAAAATGGCTCAGCGCGCCTGAATGATCGCCCAGTCCACCCAGCGCCTCAGCTACATTGCGGTGAGCGAGGGCAACGGACTTGCGATTGTAGGCGTCTCGCGGGTCCGCTAGGAGGAGGGATTCGCAAAGCGACAAACCTTGTTCAAAGACTTCGACCGCCCCCTGCTTGTCACCCATGTTGAGCATGATCCTGCCAGTGGCGCTCAGCTGTTGGACGAGCTGGCTCCGATAGAGCGTGTTACCGGGATCCGCCCGGCTAAGTGCCTGGAAGAGCGACACGGCCTTCTGAGCATGTTCCAAAGCCTCAGCCAATTTGCCGCTGGCGCTGCCCAGGACCCATCCATACGCATTGTGATGGGCCGCGAGGTATAACTGGTAAGCCAGATTCGAAGGATGATCGGCTACCAATTTTTCTATGATTGGCTGAGCCCTGGCCAGGTAATCCAATGCTCCCTGAGTATCTCCCAGGTTTGGCAGAATGGGGTTGCCCAACGCCTTGGCCATTCCCTCGTAGTTATCAACCAGGTTGTATTGGAGGTCTTCGTTCGCGGGATCGGCGGCCAGGAGCGATTCCAGAATGGGCGCTGCTTTACGAAGGTTTTCGACGGCTTGATCCGGGGGGCCGTTGTTCACGTAGAGGACTCCTATTCGCTCATAGCAATAGGCCAGTTCCTGGCGGACGGCGCTGTTGTTTGGCTCGAGAGCCGACACTCGCTGGCGTATCGCCAAGGCTTTGTTCAGGTTCTCCCGGGCGCCCTTCGTGTCCCCGAGGTGCGACGCGGAAAGCGCGGTTCCCCGGCTCGAGACCGTGGCCCCACCCTGGACCATCGCTACCTTCTCATAGGCCCCCGCAAGTTCTCGCAAGAGCGAAGTATCGTTGCCCGCTCTCCGGGACAATTTATTGAGGTAGGCCAGGGCATCTTTCACCAGGCGCTGCCGAACGGAGGTTGAACCTGGGAGAGCCGCAATAGCATCGTGGTAATCGAACAGGACCGAATGCGCTAATTCGCGGACGTCTTTGAAACGTTGTCTGGCCAGGTGCGCCTCGCGAGCTATGGCGATGGTGCCACTTACAAGCGCCAAAACGAAGACAGTCGCGAGAGCGACTCCCACTTTATGCCGTTGAACAAACTTAGAGGCGCGGTAGGCAGGTGTGTCCCTCCGAGCGAGAACGGGCAAGCCTTCAAGGTGCCGGCGAATGTCTTCCGAGAATTGGTCGACGGAAGGATAACGGCGGGACGGATCCTTCCGCAGCGCTTTGAGCACAATATTGTCCAGATCGCCGCGAAGGATTTTCGAATCTCGAATTTCGATTCTCGATTTTCCGTCGGCTTTGGTGACGGCCGTGCTGGGCCTTTGTGGCTCCTGGTCGCAGATAGCTCTGCTTAGCTCGTCGGATGTCTTACGAGTGAGCTTGTAAGGTCGCGCCCCGGTGAGCAGCTCATAGAGACAAACCCCTAACGAATAGACGTCGCTGGAGGTGGAAATCAATTCGCCTTTGATTTGTTCCGGGCTCGCGTAGTCCGGCGTCATCACCCTGAGCGCCGTAATGGTCAGGTCGATTCCGGAGCCTTCGGCGTCGGAAAGGAGCTTGGCGATGCCAAAGTCGAGGAGGCGGACTTCGCCGGTCTCGGTCACGAAGATGTTAGTCGGCTTAAGGTCGCGATGAACGATCAGATTTTGATGGGCGTAAGTCACGGCTGAGCAGACGGAGCGAAACAGTTTCAACCGCTCGGTAACTGAAAGCTGTTTTTCTCTCGCGTATTCCGTGATCGGCTTTCCGACGACGTAGTCCATGACGACGTAGGGCAGACCATCGCCCGTTGTGCCGGCGTCGATCAGACGGGTGATGTTAGGATGATCGAGACGCGCCAGAATCTGCCGCTCGGCATTGAACCGGCGCAGAATCTCGTCGGTGTCCGTGCCGCGCTTGAGAACCTTGATCGCAACCTGCTTGTCGAAAACTCCGTCGGCTCGTTGCGCGAGATAAACCGCGCCCATCCCGCCGCGTCCGAGTTCCCTCACGATCGCATAAGCGCCAATCCGAAGACCGGGAGCTAGAGTCGTTGGGCGGCGTCTAAGTGAGAGCGAGGCGTTTTCAAACTTATCGAGCGAGCCGCTCGTTTGTTCGAGAAGCGATTCGACTTCGCGCAAGAGCTCTTCATCGCTCCCACATCGTTCCGCGACAAGGGCGGCGCGGGCGGTGGACGATTCTTCGTCGAGGGCCGCAGCGACGATCGCCTTGGCCTGCTGCCAGCGCTCCGCCGTCAGGGGAATTGCTTTGTCCGATTTCAAGCGCCGCGTGATAGCTCTCGTTGGAGCCAGCGTTTGGCAATCGCCCATTCGCGGCTGACGGTGGCAGGGGAGATTGATAACGCTTCAGCGATCTCATCGATCGTTAGTCCGCCGAAGAAACGCAGCTCGACGACCTGTGCCTGGGTGGGATCCAGTTGCTCGAGGTTGCGCAACGCCTCATCGACCTTTAGGACGTTGATTTCCTGGTTCTGATAGATTTCCAACTCGTCGTCGAGAATGATCCTGACCGCTTCTTTCCCGCCACGCTTGGCGGCGAAACGCGCGCTGGCGTGATCGATCAAAATGCGCCGCATCATCCGCGCAAAAACGCCTAGCAAATGCGCCCGGTTTTGCCAGGTAGATTGGCGCTGACCAGCTACGCGCAGATAGGCTTCGTGGACCAGCGCCGTCGGCTGGAGAGTGTGGTCCAGTCTCTCACCCTGCATAAATCCGGCAGCGACGCGGCGTAAATCGTCGTAAACGGCCGGCAAAATCCCACGCAGCGTGACGGCATCGGCCTCAGACAGGGTTGAGGTGAGATCATCGAGGAACGCCGGAGTGAGCGAAACGGCAGCCATTCCGCCGGATATTACGCTCTTTTTGGAAGGTTTGAACAGATTTCCAAAAGTTTTCTGAGGAGTTTCATCCGCCTTTGCCGCGTTAGTCGATAAGCGGAGAAATTTATGAAGAATTTTGGGCACTACTCGACTGTTGGCGCTGCGAGAATGCGGAAAAGAGGGATTATGCCCACAGGATTTCTCAGGAGTCTTCGTCCTGTTCTGGCTGCGCTCGCTCTTATGTTCGTCGCTACTTCCGCGCGAGCCCTTCCTAATTGGGCGGAAAGTTATGGGGTGGGCAGTTACGATACCACCGGCCAGTCAAACGGTGATCCTTTCTACGGCTCCGGTTTCGATTATCCGACCGGGATCGCGAAAATGCCGGATGGCGGCTTTATTGTGGCCGGGCAATTGGACCTTCCACGCCTTTATCGCGATCTGTTCTCGGACCACACCAGCGGCACTTCCGATGGAAGCCTGGTCCGCTTCGCCAGTGATGGCACAATTATCTGGCAGATCACGCTCCACCTGAACGCGGGTCGCTTCTCGAACGGTTACTATTCTCCCGCGCCAAGCCAGATCCAGCACCTCGCGACTGATGCGCAAGGTAATATTTTCGTGAGCGGCGGTAAAGGTAACCCGGACAATAACGGTGTAACTCCTTTTGTGGCCAAGTTCGCTTCCGATGGAAGCCTGGTCTGGCAGAATGGCATTACCGGCTTTTATTCCAACTCCTACATGGGCCTCACGTCCGATGGCGGAGCAATTCTCACCGGTTCGCAATCGCGGCCCGGCGGTGGCTCGGTGCCCGTCCTGGCAAAGTTCGCCGGCAACGGTTCGCTTAGTTTCTTTCGCGTTTACGAACAACCGAATCAATACACAGAGTATGGCCCAGTTTGTCAGTCGGCTGATGGGACGAAGTATTTCACCGCGATTCGCTATCCCTTGACCACCAATAGTGGCTCCGCCTATGGGCTGGGTCTCATTGTATTCGACGCGAGTGGTAACGTGCTGGCCCAACATGGCTGGCCATCTCTCGATGGCGCGAATGAAACGCCGGTGGACATGATCCAGACCGCGAGTGGAGGCTTCGCCATTCTAAGCGTTGAGGACAACTACTCCGGCTTCACCGTGCGTAAGTTTAACTCCACTGGCTCAGCGACTACTTTGGAAAGAACGGTCTCGCGCGCGCAGGGCGCCTCGTTCGATATCCGGCCACTTAGCCTAGCCGAGACGGCCGATGGCGGACTCTTAATAAGTAACAGCACGGGTTCAAATGCGAGTCTTATTAAAATCCAAACAGATGGAAATCTTGCATTCATGACGGCCCTGGGAGGACCGGATAACGAGGGCGGCCCTTATTCTAACGGCCCCGGCAGCACCTACGGGATTGCCACTGCTGATGGCGGATATGGCCTGGCCTGCACGACCACGAGTTACTACACTGGCGTCCCGGCGTCCAAGCCCGATTGGTGGGTGGTGAAAACGGATGCTAATAGACGCATTCGCAACTTCTCCGGCACACAGGTCGACGAATCACCTGGTACCATCAACGTAAGTGGCGGTCCACAAACACCAGTTTCGATTTCTTATTACATGCCTGCGAACTACGGCCCTACCGGAAGCAGCAGCCCGGATCCCGTTTTCGAAATAATCGATCTTAGCACGTACCAGCTGCCAGATCTTCCGACCCTTGCTATCCAGGCTTCGTCCCCTCGTATTGTGAGTTCCAACGCGGCCGAGGCCGTGGTGGGTCAGCACTTCGCTTATCATATCGAGGCGGCTTTCTTTTCCATTCCGGCGAACCTAACCTTTAACGCCACCGGTCTGCCGCAGGGCTTTGTCATCGATGCCCACACCGGCGTAATTTCTGGAGCGCCGGCCGTAGGAAGCGAAACGATCCAACCGATTATCATAACTTTAAGTGCTAGCGATGGCGTCGACACAGCGTCGCTAGTTCTGCGACTCACAATCGGCGACGGCGCGCCGATCCTCACCGTGAACGGAAGCGATCAGCCTGCATACCCCAACCCCTCGGCAACGCCCGTCGCGGGGCTGGCGGATACCGTGCTTAGGTTTCTAGCTAACCAACCCGGAACGGTCGCTGGCCGTCTTATGCACGTGCAAGCGACGACCACGCCAAGTGTCGCAAGTTCCTGGACCGATCTTACCAATGCTACCAAGGGCCGGATGACGTTCGATATCATTACCGGACAATTCGCGTTGAGCTCGAATGATTATCCATTCCAGCAAGCCGATCCGGTTTACTTCCGAGCTGTCAACTCAACGCAAGGTCACCCGGATAGCATTTCTAATGTCGTCGGGCCCTTTAACCTGACTAGCAATAAGGCGCGCCTTGGCACGACGCGGCTGCTGTTTACCGGCAATGGGTCGATCGCCGACTTATATTTTCTCGCGCTTGAATCAGCCTCTCCGAACGGCCTCTCGGTCCGCGTTCAGGCCACCACTATCCCGAGTGTCGAAGGAAGTTGGAGCGATCTTACCATCGGTAACTCAGGCCACATGGGGCAAAGCACGGATCCGTCGAAATTTATTCTCCTGGTTAACAACTATCCGGCTACCCAGGGAATCTACTTTCGGGCGGTAGGTAGCGCGAGCGGCCTCGTCGATAGCATCTCCAATATCGTGGGGCCGCTTGATGTAACGGCGGACATTCCGCCGGTGGTTAGCATCGTGCCTTCCACGAGTCTGCCGAACAGCGGCAGCGGGGCCAGCCCTGATAGTCCCATCCTGGTAGCAGAAGGCACCTTTGGTGTGGGCGCCAACGCCCAGACGAATCGTTCTCTGAAAAAGCTGACTCTTCAAGTGGATGGGCAAACGAAGTTCGAACTTAGCGATGGGAGCAAGCATCTGGATTATGTTCTCGGCGGAATTCCGGTCGGCGATCACGTCCTGGAAGCGGTGGCGGTGGACGATCTCGGCGCCAGAGCGAGAGCCGGAACAGGCGCGACTTATATTCGCGTGGTTCCCGCTGCTGGCAAAGCAGAGAGGGCTCGTGAGGACCAGGCAGCTAGCCTTCAACCGCGAGTATTTAATGCTATTCGGGATGGCGCATGGAGTGATCCAGGCACCTGGGATCAAAACGATATTCCCGATGGCCATGACTTCGTCACTATCGCATCGCGCACGATCTCATTCACCGACGCTCAAGCCATTCTTAACGTCCGGTCTCTTACTGTTATAAACGCTACCCTCACCACGCCGGCAAACGTCGGAGCAATCATAAATGTCAGTCTCCAACTTACGATGGGAGACTGTGCGATCAATGGAGGCATCGGCATTGTGGTAAAGACTAACGACGCCGACACCGCGCTCCCAACAAAATGCCAACTGCTGAATGCGCAAAACATCCAGTTCCATCCCGACAGTCTTCAAAATACAGGATTCATCCTGAACTTTGGAACACTCCTGGTTCACGGCAGCGGAGGAGTTACTGGCGCGAGCCGGATTATCAATCAAGGCACGATCCAATTTCTTCCCGCCCTGCAAATTCCTATCAATGCGGATATCGATCCTGATGCGGCGATCCGTATCCTGCAGACCCCCTCATTCTCGAACTCCGGGATAATTTCGGGTATTCCATCGCGCGTGGTGAGCGACAATGGGCTGGGTCTGATTGGAAGCGATTCCGCGGGCTTGATCGGCAGCGATTCCGCGGGGTTGATCGGCCATGATTCTTCGAGCGTCATCGCCGCGGGCGGTGGCAACATTGTGGCGGCCGGCGGTGGCAACGTCATCGCTGCGGGAGGTGGCAACGTCATCGCCGCGGGTGGCGGCAACATCATCGGTACTAACTCTGCCGGCATTGTTGCGGCTGGCGGTGGCAACGTCATCGCTGCGGGTGGCGGCAATTTTTCCGCGCGCACCAGAGCGCAGACCGACAGCGCTCAATCCGGATTCGTCCAGAGTGGCGGAGAAACAAATCTGAACGCTTTCAGTCTGATCGGCGAAGTAACTCTCAATGGTGGGGTTCTCAGCGGCAGGGGAGCCATCGGCGGCAGCCTGACCAACAACGGCGGCTACATTGCGCCGGGCGGCACTTCTTCTCCTGGTATCCTCGCCGTAACTGGTAACTTCACCCAAGGAGCCAACGGCACTCTCATCCTGGAGGCGGCGGGCGGGGAACCGTATCAATTCGATCAAGTCCAGGTCGGTGGGGCCAGCCAGTTAGACGGCAAGCTCGATCTGAAAACGATCAACGGGTTTGTGCCACTACCTAACGACTCGTTCAATCCTCTGGGTTTCGGCTCCGTGACAGGTTCCTTCTCCTCCGTTAGTTCGAACGCTCAAGTCACCGTGGCAGCAAATGGATTGCTGGCGACGCTTAGTCCCAGTGCCCCTTCACCAACGAGCGGCCAGCCGCTTAATATCGCCACCCGACTAGCCATTCAAGGCGGTGACAACCTGCTAATCGCCGGATTTATTGTGACGGGTCCAAGTGGTTCGACCAAGAAGGTGCTCATTCGCGGGCTCGGGCCGTCCCTCACGAACCTCGGCGTGGCTGGGGCGATTTCAGATCCGCTCCTCGAGTTGCACACACCGGATGGAAGCGTGGTTGTGAACGACAACTGGGCGCAGGGCGATACGAGCCAGATCCCAAATGGATTCGCGCCGAGTGATTCGCGAGAATCAGTGATCGTGGCGACACTCACGCCGGGGAGTTATTCAGCCCTGGTCAAAGGCGCGCATGGTGAGACGGGCGTGGGCTTGGCGGAAGTGTATGACTTGGAAAGCGCATCCTCCGCGAAGCTGGCCAATGTGGCCACGCGTGGCCTGGTCCAGAGTGGGGATAACGTGCTGATCGGCGGATTCATTATTGGGGGAACAGAGCCGGCAAAGATAATTGTGCGTGCAATTGGTCCATCGCTAGCGGCGTTCGGCATTCCGAATCCGTTGCCGGCGACGACGCTGGAATTGCACGATGCGAACGGCGACGTGATTTCGAACGACGGATGGCGCAGCACTCAGGAGAGCGAAATCATCGCGACAACGATCCCGCCGACCAGCGACGACGAAGCAGCGATTGTGGCGACGTTAGTTCCCGGCACTTATACCGCGGTGGTTCGCGGCACGAACGGTACGACCGGAATCGCCGTCATCGAAGCTTACAATTTGCAATAGATCGCTGGGTTGCAGCCTTGCGCTATCGTTAGCCGGATGGCGCGGCTGCGATACAGGCGAGAGGATCCGACGGAATCGGCGCGGGCGAAGTTCCATCACAACGTCTATGTGATCCTGCTCGATTCGAAGGTGGCGAAGCATCCGACGATTTTGCGGATGAACCCAAAGCGCGATCCGAAAAAACCGAGTGTGTATGTCGGGATGAGTGGGCTGCCGCCGGAACATCGGTTCGAGAACCATAAGCACGGTTACAAGGCGGCGTGGGTGGTGGAAAAATATGGAGTCCGATTGTTGCCGGAGCTGTACGAACATCTGAATCCGATGCCGTACGAAGCGGCCCTTCAGATGGAATTGGAACTGGCGGAGGATTTGCGGAACGAGGGGTACACGGTAACCGGCGGGCATTAGCGACGGCGCAATAGCAGTTGTCATCCCGAGGCTGGCGGAGCACGCCGAGGGACCTCACAGTTGCAACCCAGCGCTTCCGCGAAAAACATGACATTCGTTGGCGATGTGCGCGTGTTGTAACGCGGAAGCGATTGAGCGCCCGAGAGGTCCCTCGCCGTCTGCGCGGCTCGGGATGACACGCTGCTTTGGATAATCGCGCGGTGCCGAATAAACAGGCCGGTCCGTCGTCCAAGTTTCCTCTGAAAACAGGAAACGACATCCAACTTCTGGAGCCAATGCGCTTTTCTCCTGTGGGGACGCCGCTCCTGACTAAGCCTTGTATTGAGGATGGCTTTCGTGTCTCCTCGGCCCTTCCGAAACGGGCGCCGATGAATCCCAAGCCAATCCTGTTCAGACCGTGGGCGTTGGGATTGATGATGACGCTCCTTCAGCTCGTCGCAGCCCTCCTCATCGCGCCGGAAGGTCCGCTCTCTTTCCGCTACGACACCCTCGTCCAACACGACAGCTTCTGGTTCGCGAACATCGTCGACCGCGGATACGAGACCACCGTGCCGCCGATCAGCCACAAAATGATGGAAGTTTCCAACGTCGCTTTCTTCCCGGCGTATCCGGCCATTGCGGCAATCCTTCATTACGGAGCGCGGCTCAGCATATACAATGCGCTCCTCGTCACGGCGCAGGCCGCGGCCTGGGCGTTCTGGAGTTATTTTTTCCTTTTCTGCGAGCGTTGGAATATCTCGCCGCTTTCGCAATTCTTCGGTGCCCTGGCGATTCTCGCGCACCCGGCGGCGTTCTTTCTTGTGGCGGCTTATTCGGAGTCGCTCTTCATGATGGGGCTCTTCGGTTTTATGTTCTGGAGCACGGCGGAGGGAAAGGGAGCGAGGGCCCTTGCCGTGCTTCACGGCTTTTTGATGTCGGCGACGCGGATCGTCGGGATCCCGTGCGCCGGTTATCCGGTCGTGCAGGCAGTCGTTCAGAATGGCTGGAGCGGGCTGGCCGAAGTGCGGTTGTGGGTCAGGCGCTTTGGCCCGGCGGTTCTGATGATGTTCGGCGCCACGCTCGGGGCCGGCGTGTTCTTTTTCTATTGCCTTCTGCGCTGGGGCCGCTGGGATATGTACATGCTCACGCAACAGTCGGGCTGGGCGATCTTCCCGGATTACCTGGCGGTGTTTAGGCCTTCCAGTTATCGCTGGCTTATCCCGGCCCTGAAAAATCCGACAGAAGCGAGCCAGATGGCGATGACGCTGGGGGGCATCCTCCTCTTGGCGCTGATGCTCTGCGAATTGGTCCCGATCGTTCGCCGGAAGTTCGCCTGGACCAGCCGGGTGGGCCTCTATTTCTGCGCCGCGGTCATTTATTACATCTCAGTCAGCGGGGTGGCGTCGGTCGAGATGGAGAGCATGCTTCGTTACGAATTTTGCGTCCACGCGTTAATCGTGCTGGCAATTCTTCATTTTTTGCATCAATTACCGACCCCGCGACTGTGGGTGCGCGCCACTGGCATGGCGGCCATGGCGTTGCTCAGCGCGGCTGGGCTCAGCGTGCAAGGGTGGTACGTGTGGAATTTTACGAGGGGCAATTGGGTAGCTTAAGGACTAATGAAAACTAACGTAGCGATTATAGGGGCGGGACCGGCTGGTTTAACGGCGGCGTATCTGCTGTCGAAGAGCAACGTGCCGGTCACTGTGCTCGAGGCCGACCCTGTCTATGTCGGCGGCATTTCGCGGACGGCCACCTACAAGGGTTTTCATTTCGATATCGGCGGTCACCGGTTTTTCTCAAAATCGAAGGCGGTCGAGGATTTTTGGACGGAGATCTTGCCGGACGACATGCTGGTGCGTCCGCGCTCTTCGCGAATTTATTATAACGGCAAATTCTTCGCCTATCCGCTGCGGGCGTTCGAAGCGCTGATCAAGCTCGGCGTCGTGAAATCGACGTTGTGTCTGCTTTCCTATTTCAAAGCCAAACTCTTCCCCGTCAAAAACCCGAAGAACTTCGAGGATTGGGTGAGCAATCAGTTCGGCAAGCGTCTCTTCAACACTTTCTTCAAGACCTATACCGAGAAGGTGTGGGGGATGAGCTGCAAGGAAATTTCCGCCGATTGGGCAGCGCAGCGAATCAAGGGTCTGTCGTTAGGCAGTGCGATCAAGAACGCGCTGATTCCGCAGCGTTACAACGGCGACCGGAGCCATGTCATCAAGACGCTGATCAATTCGTTCCGCTACCCGCGCCGCGGTCCCGGCATGATGTGGGAAGCATGCGCGGAAAAGACCAAGGCGATGGGCGGGAAAGTCGAGATGAACTGCAAAGTCGTCGGGCTCGATTACGACGCGGCCAGCGAAACCTGGACGGTGTCGTTCAAGGATCCGAACGGCGAGACGCAGAAGCTCGAAGCCGAACATGTGATTTCCTCGGCGCCGATGCGCGAGCTCGTGCGGGGAATTCAGCCGGCTGTTTCCGAAGCGGCCAAGACAGCGGCCGATTCGCTGAAGTATCGCGACTTCCTCACTGTGATGCTGATCGTTAAGAACCGCGACGCGTTTCACGACAACTGGATCTACATCCACGACCCGAAGGTCAAAGTCGGTCGCATCCAGAATTTCCGTTCCTGGTCGCCTGAGATGGTGCCGGATGCGGACAAGGCTTGCTACGGGCTCGAGTATTTTTGCTTCGAGCACGACGGCGTTTGGGACGCGAAAGACGAAGATCTGATCAAGCTGGCCGAGCGCGAATTGCTCCAGATCGGCCTCGCCAAATCCGGCGATGTGCTCGACGGCACGGTCGTTCGCCAGAAGAAAGCGTATCCGGTTTACGATGACGATTACGCGACCCACGTCGAGACGGTCCGCGAAGAACTCGACTCCCGTTATCCGAACCTGCATCTGGTGGGCCGCAACGGGATGCACAAATACAACAACCAAGACCACGCCATGATGACCGCGATGTTGTGCGTGGAAAACATTCTGGCTGACACCAAGCTTTACGATCTCTGGGAAGTGAACAGCGACGCCGAATATCACGAAGCCGGCGAAGCTGCCGCGGAAGCAACGAACGGCACCGCGCTCCGCGATGTGCCGACACGCGTGACCGCGACTCCAGAGCTGGCCTCCGAGATGTAGAAATTCGTGCGTTAGGTCCGAGAGTAGAAACGTGACGACGCGCTATTGCTGGCTGTTGCTTGCCGCAGTTTGTTCTGCCCTTTCCGCGTGCGGTCACCTTTATCGCGCCACTTCTTCCAGTCCGGCGCTTGTTCAAGTTCCGCGCGTGACGCATGGAGGAGACTTCCTTGGTCTTGGGGTGGGAGATTCATTTGATCTGGTCGCCGTGGATGGCGAGACAATGGGGATGCCGATGACTGATAAGGATTTTCGGCGAATCGATCCGGGGCTGCGAAGGCTGGCGCTGATTTACCACGGAAACAAAAGAGTTTTGGCCGAGACTTACACGTCAGTGCCCCTGGTGGTGAACGCCCGACTAGAGGCAGGACATCGGTACAAAGTCGTTTGTGAATCGACTGATGTTGCCGTGAAAGGTTACGTCCGTGATCTCGGAACGAATCAAATTGTTTCCAATGTCGCCGAAGGTCCATTGCTAACGCAACCGGAGTCGGGAACGGCCATTGTTCCGATTGTAGTGCCGCAGCGGCGGTAACACCGGGGCGAGGTAATAATTTTGCTTCGAACGATGTCGATTCCGGCTACTCCGGCAATCCGTCCATTGGCACGCAAGTGCAGAACAGATTGCGGTCGCCGTAAACGCTGTCGATTCGTCCAATAGCGGGCCAGAATTTGTGTTCGCGCGTCCACGGCGCCGGATACGCGCCTGTTTCACGGGAGTACGGCCGGTCCCAATTATCAGCTGTGACCTGTTGCGCGGTGTGGGGCGCGTTCTTCAGGACGTTGTTTTTCTTATCAGCCGATCCTGAAACAACAGCCTGGATTTCGCCATGAATCAAAATCATGGCCTCACAGAAGCGATCCAGCTCCTCTTTCGATTCGCTCTCGGTCGGCTCGATCATCATTGTGCCGGCGACCGGGAACGAAACCGTCGGAGCGTGAAAGCCGTAATCCATTAGCCGCTTCGCCACGTCCTCGACTTCCACGCCGCCGCCTTTCCATTGGCGCAAATCGACGATGCATTCGTGCGCGACGAGCCCGCGTTTCCCTTTGAACAGCACCGGGAAATAACCATCGAGGCGTTTCGCGATGTAGTTCGCGTTCAGGATGGCGATCTTGGTCGCTTCGGTCAGGCCTTCGCCGCCCATCATGCGGATGTACATCCAGGAGATGGTAAGAATACTCGCGCTGCCATACGGCGCGGAGGTGACGGGGCCTACGGCATTTTCGAATTTCGATTTTCGATTTTCGACTGAGGACAGGGTGGGGAGAAAGGGAACTAGATGTGAGGCGACGCCGATGGGGCCGACGCCGGGGCCGCCGCCGCCGTGGGGGATGCAAAAGGTTTTGTGGAGATTGAGATGGCAAACGTCGGCGCCGATGTCGCCCGGGCGGCAAAGACCGACTTGGGCGTTCATGTTCGCACCGTCCATGTAAACCTGGCCGCCGTGTGAGTGAACAATCTCGCAGATCTCGCGGATGGTGGTTTCGAAAACGCCGTGGGTCGAAGGGTAGGTAACCATGAGCGCGGCGAGGTCGTCCTTGTGGGTGTCGGCCTTGGCGCGGAGATCGGCGAGATCGATGTCGCCATCTTTCAGGCACGCGACCGGGACGACTTTGAATCCGGCCATAACGGCGCTCGCCGGGTTGGTCCCGTGCGCCGAAGTGGGAATCAGACAGATATTGCGAGCGGCCTGGCCGCGCGAGGCGTGATACTCGCGAATCGCGAGCAGACCCGCGTACTCACCTTGCGAACCGGCATTCGGTTGAAGCGCGACGGCGGCAAAGCCGGTAATCTCAGCGAGCCACTTCGCCAATTGACCGCACATTTCCCGATAACCGACGGTTTGATCGTTCGGTGCAAACGGATGCAGCTTCGAAAATTCCGGCCAGGAAATCGGGAACATCTCTGCCGTCGCGTTCAACTTCATCGTGCAAGAGCCGAGCGGGATCATTGAAGTCGTGAGCGACAAATCGCGCGACTCGAGGCGGCGCAGGTATCGCAGCATCTCGGTCTCGGTGTGGTGCGTGTTGAAAACCGGATGCGCAAGAAACTCCGACCTTCGGGCATACCGATCGTGCGAGTCTTTTATCTCCGTGCTTTTGCCCAAGAGCGCGTCCGCTTCATCGAAGAAAAGCGTGGTATCGCTTGATTCGGCTGACTGAAGTAGCCGAGCGAGATTCTTTTCGGTTTCGCCAATGTATTTGGACACGATCGCATCGAGATCGACAGCGAAAACCTCTCCGATCTTTACCAGGTCATCGATCGTTGTCGTCTCATCCAGCGAAATCGCGATGGTGTTGGAATCGATCAGCCGCAGGTTGATTTGTCTCTGAATGGCGGCATCGACAATCTCAGTCGCAGGTTTTGTCTTCGCGCGGACGGTGATCGTGTCGAAGAACGGCGCCGAGCCGATCTCAAGTCCGCGCTGTTCGAGCGCGGCCGCCAAGATTCGGGCGCGCAAATGAACTTGGGCACCGATCCAACGCAAACCGCGAGGGCCATGATAAACCGCGTACATTGACGCGATGACGGCGAGGAGGACTTGCGCCGTGCAAATGTTACTCGTCGCTTTGTCGCGACGGATATGTTGTTCGCGCGTTTGCATCGACAAGCGGTAACCGGGGCGGCCAGTCGCATCGTGCGAAACGCCGACGAGGCGACCGGCCATGTGCCGCTTGTAAGCGTCACGGGTGGCGAAGTAGGCGGCGTGCGGGCCGCCGAAGCCGAGTGGCACACCGAAACGTTGCGTGCTGCCGACGGCGACATCCGCGCCAAATTCGCCAGGAGGTTTAAGCAGCGTCAGCGCGAGAATGTCCGCGGCGACCACGAGTAACGCGCCGGCCTCGTGTGCGGCTTTCGAGAATGATTCGTAGTCGAAAATCGCGCCGCCGGTCGCGGGATATTGGACGAGAGCGCCGAAAACGGTCTCGTCGAATTTGAAGCTGGAGAAATCGCCGATGATCACTTTGATGTCGAGCGGCTTCGCGCGGGTCTGCACGATCTCGATGGTTTGGGGATGGCAGTTGTCAGCTACGAAAAATGTTGTTCGATCATTTCCCACCGATGCCCGGCACAGCGTCATCGCTTCGGCAGCGGCGGTGCCTTCATCGAGCAAAGACGCATTCGCGATATCGAGCGCGGTCAGGTCGGTGATCATCGTCTGGAAATTCAGGAGGGCTTCGAGCCGGCCTTGCGCGATCTCCGCCTGATAGGGCGTGTAGGCCGTGTACCAGCCCGGGTTCTCCAAGATGTTTCGTTGAATGACCGGCGGCGTAATGGTGTCGGAATAACCGGCGCCGATAAACGAGCGGGCGACGATGTTTTTCTTCGCGAGATTGCGCAGCTCTTCCAATGCTTCGCTTTCTGATTTCGCGGCGGATAAATCGAGTGGGTGATCGAGTCGGATGTTCTGGGGAACCGTGGCGTCGATCAGTTCGTCAAGATTTTCAAAGCCGAGGTCGGCGAGCATTGCCGCGCGCGCAGCTTTGTTCGGGCCGATGTGGCGATGGGCGAACGAATCAACGCGATCTTTTTCCGTTTCGGCGCTGGGCATCCGCCAAACTACGAAGTGCGTTTAGCCGTTCAAGCATCGAGTGTCTGAACGCCGCTTTCCTTCAAGCGCGCGCGCAGTTCAGCGAGATGCCCGTGGTTCCGGGTCTCGACGGTGCATTGAACATGGACCGCGGAAACGTCCGAGCCGGCAAAGGCGCGATCGTGCACGACCTGTTTGATGCTCGCGCCGGCGGACGCTATTTTCGCGGCGAGATCGGCGAGACCGCCCGGCCGATCGCTGATGATCGCGGTGAATCGCGCGAGGCGGCCATCGGCAACCAGGCCGCGCTCGACGACGCGGCTCAAGACGTTAGGATCAATGTTTCCACCGCAGAGCAAGAGGACGACGCGTTTGCCGGCGAGCTCCGGCAGTTGACCAGAAAGGCACGCGGCGAGCGGCGTAGCGGCCGCGCCTTCCACCACGCCTTTTTCGAGCTCCAGAATGCGGAGAACAGAGATGGCAATCTGTTCTTCGGTTACGACGATGATGCGATCGATCAGGAGCGCGGCGGTCGCGAACGCGTTCGCGCCAACCTGGGCGATCGCGAGTCCGTCGGCGAGCGTCGGCTGCATTTCGATGCGAACTGGTTTTCCCGCCTGAATCGCCGCGGAAAAACTGGCCACGTGGCTCGCTTCGACTGCGATGACTTTCGTGTGCGGCCGCAAAGTTTTCACGGCGAGCGCGACACCCGCCAGCAAACCGCCGCCGCCGACCGGAACAATGACCGCGTCGAGATCGGGTACCTGTTCGAGAATCTCCAAACCCATCGTGCCCTGGCCCGCGATGATTGCGGGATCGTCATAGCCGTCGATGTAAGCGAGCCCGCGCTCCTTCCCGATTTCGTGCGCTTTCTCTTTCGCCTCTGTGAAATCTTTTCCATGCAGCACCACGGTCGCGCCGAGTTTTTCGCAATTGCCGATCTTAATGAGCGGAGCGTATTTCGGCATGACGACAGTCGCGGGAATGCCGAGAAGTTTTCCCTGATAGGCGAGCGCCTGGGCGTGGTTTCCGGCAGAGGCGGCGATAACCCCGCGCTTTTGCTGATCCACTGATAACTGTGCGAGTGCGTTGCGCGCGCCGCGTTCCTTAAAGCTGCCGGTCCGCTGCTCGTAATCGAGCTTTGTGAAAATCTTCATCCCGGTGAGCTCGATCAACGGAATCGATTCAGGACAGGGCGAATAATAGACGGCGCCGGCGATGCGTTTTCGGGCGGCTTCGATATCTGCGAACGTAATCACGAATAGGTCATATAAGACCTATGTGACCTACGCGTCGAGGGCCTGGCGAATTTTCGTGGCGAGCTGTTCGGGGTCGAACGGTTTGGGCAGGAAGAACATTTCCTGATCCTGGCGGTCGCCGGGTTGGAGAGATTCCTGAAGATAACCGGAAATGAACACGACTTTTGTTTCCGGGCTCGCCTTGCTCATCCAATCGGCGAAACAGCGGCCGCTCATTTGCGGCAGGACCACGTCGGTCAGCAACAGATCGAGTTTCTTGCCGTTGCGGCGGCCGATCAATTGCTGAGCGTCGTCGCCATTCGCAGCTTCGAGCACTTCGTAGCCGAGACTGCGGAGGACGCGCACGGACAGATGCCGCACGCTAATGTCGTCCTCGAGCACGAGGATCGTCTCAGTCCCGGTGGGGAGTTTGTTCGCGCCTGGCTTTTTGTAAGAAGGCGGCGCCGGCGCCTGAACTTTCGGCAGAAAAATTCTGACGGTGGTGCCTTTGCCGAGTTCACTCTCGACGCAGATGTGCCCGCCGCTTTGTCGGACAATTCCGTAACTCGTCGCCAAACCGAGTCCGCTGCTGCCGCCTTCATGTTTCGTGGTGAAGAACGGCTCAAAAAGATGATGCTTCACTTCGTCCGTCATGCCATTGCCACTATCGGTGACGCTGATGCGAACATATTCGCCAGCCAGAAGTTCCTCTGAGGTGCATTCATGATCGGCCGCCGGCTCGACTGTGACGGCCGCTGTTTCCAGCGCGAGGCATCCTCCGTTCGGCATCGCGTCGCGTGCGTTCACGACCAGGTTGAGGATGATCTGGGTGAGCTGGCCAGGATCGACCTTCGTGTGCATGCCTTCTTTGGTGCGACCGAATTCGCATTGCACGTCAATGTTTTCACCGAGCAACCGAAGAAGGGAGCGTTCGAGATTGGTCAGCAGCGTGTTGATATCCACGACGGCAGGAGCCAACGGATGTTTGCGACTAAAGGCGAGCAATTGGCCGGTCAAGGCGGAGGCGCGACCCGCAGCGCCGCGAATCTCGCGGATGTGCTCCGCGATTTCGCCCTTCGTCTCCAACTCGTCGAGCAACAGATCGCTGTAGCCTAGAATGGTGGTCAGAAAGTTATTGAAGTCGTGCGCAACACCGCCGGCGAGCTGACCGAACGCTTCCATCTTTTGCGAACGCACGAGTTGGTCCTGGAGTTGTTTGCGCGCCGTAATGTTCATCAACGAACCGACGAGCTGCACGGGACGGCCTAACGAATCGCGAACAATGTAAGCGCGCTCTAGGAGATCGAGATAGGAACCATCATTATGGCGGAAGCGGTACTCGCCCGCCCAATGATCTGCTTCGCCTGCTAACGCTTCATGAATCGCGGCACCGGCTCGGGCGCGATCCTGGGGATGCAATTGTTTTTGCCAGAAACCGATGTTGTTCGTGGCGGGGGAAGGGGACAAACCGAGGAGCGCTTCGAGGCCCTGGGGCCAGGAGAGCGCGCCCGTGGCTACAGTCCAAACCCGAACAGCATCATGCGTAGCTTCGGCAGCGAGCGCAAGATGTTGCGAGATTTCAGTCGAGCGGCGCGTAAGGTCAGCAGGAATTTCATGGGTTTGGTGGGCCGTCGGGTGGGCGGCCCGGTAATGGTTTTTTGGGGCTGCATCTTCGCCCTGAATTTCGGTCGCTAATCGCATGTTCAGGTCGTTGTGGAACCCGCATTCCCACAAAGCTAAT
>DATBCW010000019.1:0-25603 GCA_036270255.1 Chthoniobacterales bacterium | reverse complement strand
GATGAAGAGCGGATAGGCGCACGGCCTAACGAACGCCAGCATGCTATACGGCGCGCCCCAATACCAATGCTTGGCTGAGCCGACATACCAAAGCGCGTCGTATTCGGTCGCGCTCCCGTAGATTGCCTCGGTATGAACGACCCAGAGCTTGAACGAGGCAAGGGCTAGCAGGCCCAGAAGAAGGCTATAGCGTTGCCTGAACCGGCTTACCATAGGCAAAGCAGAGTTAATCGAGCCTACGGTTTCTTGAATCGGCGAGTTATCCGTCAAGTGCACGGACTTAGAAAGTGAGCGGGTGAAGGGAATCGAACCCTCGTGTCCAGCTTGGGAAGCTGGCGTTCTACCATTGAACTACACCCGCGAAGAATTTTCGATTGTCGATTTTCTAGTGCCGATTGCAAGCGGCAAAAGTTACTGCCAGGAAATCACGTCGTCCGAGCCGGTGAATTTACCGTTCTTTCCGAGAGTCAGGTCTTTTCCGAGCGACCACGCTATGACGCCTTGTCGAATCGGATCGGGGCCTGCGCCGGCTTTTGCTCCGAAAGGGTTGACGACCTGGTTGTCGTAGTCAGCGTCGATTCGAATCGAATAGGCGGAGCCCCAGGGATCGTAGAATTGACCGTCGCTTCCGATTTTTCCTTTTGGGTTGGCTTGGGTCGGATCTTCAGGAGGCGAAATGAAAACAATCTGTCGCGTGTTAAGCGTCGTCGATTTGCCTCTTAGTTCGTTGAACAGCGCGCCCGAGTTATTTGCCGTCCCATACGTCGCGGAAACATCAGTCGTTTCTGTTGTCGGATACCTTCCGTACTCGGTGTAGAAGGCGTTCACCGCTGTGACGATTTGCAGCAGGTCGTTCTTCGCCTGCGTTTTCTTGGCCTGGTTCTGGATGGTTTGGTAAACGGGAAAGGCGAGCCCGATCAGGATCGTAATGATCACGATCACGACGAGAAGCTCGATGAGGGTGAAAGCGCGCGACTTCATTTCCATTTCAACATTTGCTCAGGGAAAGGGCATTGGGCGCAATCGGAATTGTCCTGCAAACAAAAATCTTCGTAGATCTGAAGCAAACCTTGTTGGCGCGCGATGGTTTTCGTGAATTGGGGCCGGCGCGTGTCGTTACCGAAGAGGCGGGTAGCGCCAGTCTCGAGACGGCGATTCGTAAGGCGGGCCGGCAGTTTTTCGTAGACCGACCAGACGTCGCCTCCTTCGGCAAGAAAGTAGGGCAGAAGAACATTGGCCAGAATGTCGGCGATACGCGAGTCGCCGATGATCGCCATTTCCTGCGGAGCGGCTTGCGAGGTGAGCGTGTAATGAAAGCTCCAAAAGGGGTGGCGGAGCTCGAGAAAAAACGCGTGAGACCGCTTCGTGTCCCGGCGCGCGATCGCTTTGAGGAACGCGGACCATTGCTGCGCCAAAATCGCCAGAGCGCCGAGACGACGTTGAGGATGATTCAGCGGCCGCGCGCCGCCGAGCCGCCAAAGTTTTGCTGGCAAAACGAGCCGTTGCATTCCGTCGCGATGCGGCCACCAGCGGTCCCAGAGATTTCGCACGTAGCTGCGAGTTTCGTCACGATATGCCGCGAGATCGGGGGCGGTGAGAAAGCCGGCGACGCCAAACAGGATTGCCTCAAGGTCGTCGGGCTCTTTCCGAAGCGACACGAGCGGTAATCGCTGAGCGAGAAGAGTGAACGCGAGCTTGTTTTGTTTGTAGCCGAGCGCGGCGGCGAGCTCCTGGAACAATGCGGCGTCGCGTCCGTGATTTTCGAGGATGCTCCTGATGCGCGCCGCTTTCCGCTGGAGACGAAACTGCGAAGCGGCGGTGAGGATGCTTTCGAGCCGGTCCTGCGACAAATCTTTCAACGGGGCCTGGCACCGGCCGGGCCGCGCCAGCGGGACGACGGCCGAAAACTTATCAGGCAACGCCGCGGGATCGACGCGGACCTGCGGCACGTTCCGGTTCGATCTTGTGCGGGTAAAAAAGGCACGATCGCTTTGCTCGACGAAGACGTGAAGGATCGCGTCGTCAAAAGCGGAGTTTGTGGAGTGGCCGTGCGTTTCCCAATTGCGATCCGCGAGATCGAACTCCATCGGACCGCGGATTGGCTCGCTCCCGTTGATGCGAATGGCCGCATCGGAAAAATCGGGACCGGCTTCGCGGTTCCAGGTACCGAACTGAACGATCTCGATTTCGTCCCCGGTGACCGAAGTGAAGCGGCGTCCGAAATCGCCGGCGAACCAGCGTGCCTGAAGTTCCAGCTCGCCGGGCGTGCGGAAGAGGGGAAAGAGGGCGCGTTCGTGGATGCGGGCGCAATCACGAAGCTCGGAGTAACGAGTAGCGAGCTGCATCTGGGGAGAGGAGGAGAAGAATGGTGCAAGAGGCGCTAGGTTGGCGATCAAAAAAGCGTTGTCATCCCGAGGCTGGCGAAGCGCGCCGAGGGATCTCTCAGGCGGTCATTCGCTACCGCGAAATGGTGAGCGTCTTCGTCAAATCAGACGATGCGCCTGGCTTGTGTGACGCAACTTCCAATTGAGAGGTCCCTCGGCGCGCTACCGCCGGCCTCGGGATGACGCCCGGTTCAGGCGTGGGTCGTTTCGCGTGCGAGCGGGGATGCTGCGGGTGCGTTCAGTTTTTCGCGCAAATCTTCGACGATCAGTTCGACAAGCGGGCCGCGGGAGCGGGTGAAGAGGAAGGAATATTTCGGGCCGCGGCCTTCGCGCGGAACGATGACGAGATTCTCGGAAAGGAACTGCGGTTCGCGGGCGACTGTCGCCTTTTCCAGATCGATTGTCTGGCAAAACGGTTTCCAATTCTTCCGCCCAACAAAAACGAGCTTGTGCGGTTCCTCGTTCGTGGCGACGAGCGCGCCGAAGAGATTCGCAGGAATCCGCCGGCCGCGGCCGCTGAGGCAAGGGACCGCCCAGGCGATGGTTTCGCTGAGAAGATTCTGTTTACTGAAGATGGGCGCGAGGCGCGAGGGCAACGCGATCGGCAATGTCGCGGCGCGATGGATATCCGGAGCGGCGTTCAGTTTGTTCAAGGCCAGCCAAATCTTCGCTTTCATGGAGCGGAAAACTTTCGGCGCGAAATAGAGAAACGCGGCGATGGCCAGAGCGAAGATCGAGATGGCCAGGATCGGGTTGTAGTGAATGAGGACCAGTCCGCCGAAGACGGCGACATCCTCGATGACACTGAGGCCGATGTTGGAAGCGGGCTCAGGCGAACTATTCGCGGCCAGCCGCGTGGAAGCTTTTGCGGTGTGAGTCACGAGACTCGTGGAACCGCCGAGCAAAAGCACCAGAACATCGACGACGGGCGAATGGTGGCCGAGGACCTGGATGGCGAGGAGCGCCCCGCCGATTGGTCGGATGATCGTGTGGACCGTGTCCCACGCCGAATCGAGCCAGGGCACTTTGTCCGCGACAAATTCCAGGAGATAGAGGATGCCGGCGATGATGATGATCCAGGGCTGGCCGAGAACTTCGAGGGACTGATAACTGGGCGCGAGGGTGATCCAGTGGAGATGAATCGCGAGGCCGGTAACGAAAACGGTCAGATACAGATCGATGCCGGCGAGGCAGGCGAGGCTGAGAGCGATGGCGATCGGGTTGAAACGATCCACGGCGGAATCTAGACAAGATTAACAGGATTTACAGGATTGAAGCGGCTTTAATCTTGTTAATCCTGTTAATCCTGTCTGTTTTCTTCTGCCATGCTCGATATCCGACTCATCCGCGAACAATCGGACTTTGTGAAAAGCCGGCTGGCCACGCGCGGCGGCGATGAGGCGGCGAAGATCGATGAAGTGCTGCGCGTCGACGTTGAACGACGCAAAGCAGAAACGGCTCTTCAGCAGTGCAACGCCGATCGGAAAAAATTGAGCAAGGAAATCGGGGGCAAACGCGCCAAAGGCGAAGCGACGGACGAAATCGAGGCGCGCGTTCGAGAAATCGGAAACGAAATTACGCGGCTGAGCGAGCAATCGACGGCGTTCGACGAACAACAGAAAGCGTTGCTGCTCGGGACACCGAATCTTCCGCATGAATCCGTGCCGGTCGGAAAAGAGGCGAGCGACAACCCGGTGGTTCGGATGTGGGGGGAGAAACCAAACTTAAGCGGCGTGCTCGATCATGTAGCGCTGGGAACGAGGCTGAAACTTTTTGATCTGGAGCGCGCGGCGAAGTTGAGCGGGAGCGGATTCATTTGCTTCACCGGAGCGGGGGCGCGCCTGGAGCGGGCGCTGATCCAGTTCATGCTCGATCTCCACACGCGCGAGCACGGCTATCTCGAAATGAGCCCGCCGTTTTTGGTCCGGCGCGAATGCATGATCGGCACGACGCAGTTGCCGAAATTCGAGGAAGACATGTACGGGCTGGAAGACCAGCAGATGTTTCTCGCCCCGACAGCGGAAGTGCCGGTGACAAATTTTCATCGCGAAGAAATTTTGGCGGCGGCGGAGTTACCGAAAAAATTCGCGGCCTACACGCCCTGTTTCCGTCGCGAGGCGGGCTCAGCTGGAAGGGAGACGCGTGGGATCATTCGCGTTCATCAGTTCGATAAAGTCGAGCTGGTGAAGATCACGGCGCCGGAAGAATCCTATGCCGAGCACGAGTCGCTCACGGCGGATGCGGAACGAGTTTTGCAACTGCTCGGGCTGCATTATCGCGCGATCGAGCTTTGTACCGGCGATCTCGGTTTCGGCTCGGCTAAGACTTACGATCTGGAAGTTTGGTCGCCCGGCCAGAACGCCTATCTCGAGGTGTCGAGCTGTTCGAACTTCGAGGATTTCCAGGCGCGCCGGATGAATTTGCGATTCAAGGACGCGGAAGGGAAAAATCGGTTCTGCCACACGCTCAACGGATCGGGGTTGGCGCTGCCGAGATTGTTCGCGGCGTTGATCGAGACGTATCAGCGAGCGGACGGATCGATCGCGATTCCGGAGAAGCTGCAGCCGTATTTCGGCGCCACGGACATTCGGTAATTCCTGCTCCTGATCTTGATCATGCTCATGATCCTGTGAGCCGCTCCGCCAACCCAAAAAGATCAGGAGCATGATCAGGATCGAGAGCAGGATTAATCGGCCTGATCCTTCCCGGCAAAGAGATCCAGTTGGCCGGGATCGGCGGAGGCGGTTTCTTCGGAGGAGGGAAGGGGAAGTTCGAAGCCGAGACGATTCGCGAGGCGCTGACAGGTTTCGGGCGAAAAGCCTTCGAAGTGGTTGTTCACGAAACCCCAGACGCTACGCGTCTCACCCAGGTGCCGCTCGATTTTAAGCGCCCAGCTTTCCAGCGCGGCCTCGCGTTTCCAAAGCAATTTGCCGTAGCGATGGATGTGCTGGCCCTCAGGATCGTATTTCGTGGAGTAATCGCCGAGGAGCCGCAGGTAGATGAAGTCGGTCGTGGTCGGAAGGAATTCGAACGGCGCGAGGTTGCGTTCATTGAGCGGGCTGGTGTCAGCCCAGACCCAGCAGACGCGATACTTTTCCACGAGATGGATATGCTGGGGCCGATGCCAACCGCTGTGCCGAAACTCGATCGCGAACCGGAAATCGCGCGGGAGTTGTGCGAGAAATGAGCGCAGCAATGTCCGGCCCGGCTTGGGCGCGAATGCGGGCGGCAGTTGGATCGGGATGACGTGGAGCTTCGGAGCCAGCGGCTCCATCGCCTTGAGGAACGCGGCGAGCTCGGCGTTGCAATCGCGCAGGAGCCGTTCGTGGGTGATCGCCTTCGGTAATTTGCACGCGAATCGGAACGAGGCCGGTGTCGCCTCCATCCAGCGATGGATGGTGGTCTCGGAAGGGGCGTGATAAAAGGTCGAATCGACTTCGACAGCCGGAAAATAGCGGGCGTAAAATTCCAGCCAGCGCGCGGGCGGGAGGTCGACCGGGAAAAAGTTGCCGCGCCATTCCTCGAAGCTCCACGCGCAGGTGCCCAGCCGGATTTTTTGCTGTGCCGAAAGGTTCAAATTCCTCGCAGAATAATCGGATCCCACCGGGAAGGAAGCCTTGGCCGTCGCCCGGAGCCGGCCAGTATTCCAGGGTGGTCCAACTTGACTGGGCGAGTAAGTTCAATACCCTGCGCAACGCGATGAAAGTCTCCTTTCGCATCCTATTTCTGCCGCTTTTGCTTTGTCTCGCTGCGCCCCTGCCAGTGAACGCCTCCGTCGTTTTCAAGCCGGGCGAGAAAACGAAGTTCAGAGCCCCGGGCGAAGAGGAAATGAGCGGCACCGCCCAGCAGCTTTTCGACCGGGCCCAGGAAGCGGAGCGGCGCGGAAATCTCAGCGGTGCGATAAAGGACTACCGCCAAATCGTTAGAAAACATCCGAAAGACACCCTTGCGGCCGGTTCTTGTTACCGGATGGCGCAATTGCTGGAGCAGACGAACAAATATCTGCCCGCCGCCGAAGGCTACGCGGTTCTCTGCGAAAAGTATCCCAAGAGCGACCACTTCGAAGACTCCATGGAAGCCATGTTTCGCCTCGGAGAAACCTATTTGACGCGGCAAAAGATGAAGCTTCTCGGGGTGTTTACGGTCAAGACCGGAACCGAGGCCGCGGCGCAGATTTTTGCCCTGATTATCAAGACGGCGCCCTACGGAAAATACACTGCCCGGGCCCAGTTCGATCTAGGGCGGGCCCGCGAAAAGCAGGGGCAAAATGAGGCGGCCATTGCCGCTTACCAATCCGTGGTCGAAAAATTTCCTAACGACCCGATCGCCGTAGATGCCCAGTATCAGATCGGTTACATTTGGTCGAAGGCTTCGGCTACCGGGACCTACGATCCTAACGCCGCCAAGAACGCGAAAATCGCGTTCGAAGATTTTCTTTCGCGTTACCCGAACAGCGAGAAATCCGCGCAAGCGAAACAAACCCTAAAGCGGATGGAGCACAAACAAACGAGCAGCTCCTACGACATCGCGAAGTTTTACGACAAACAGAAGATGTACCGGGCCGCGGCCATTTATTATAATGAAGTCATTCGCACTCAACCCGGTTCGACCGAGGGAGAGAAAGCGAAGAAACGAATCACCGAGCTGCGCGCGAAAGTAGGAGACAAAAAACTGCAGGCGCCTGAGGTGACCGCGGCCGCCGCCGATAGAAAGAGCAAGAAAACGCGGGTGGAAGAGAGCGGTCCACCGCCCTCCTCGAATGAGATGGCGCCGCTGCCGCCGGCGGACACCGATACGTCGCTCCCACCGCCTGCTTCGCTCCTGCCCGATAACACGACCGCGCCGCCCTCTTCGTCCAGCGACTCGACTCCCGCGCCTTCGGCCTCGCCGCAGCCTTCGCCAGAAACCGCGGCCACGCCGTAGTGAAAAAAGCATTCGCTCCTCTTTTCCTGGCGTTCGTCCTCACTGGATGCGCCGGTTATCAACTCGGGCCGGCGAAGCCCGGTTATCTTCGGGAGGTTCACAGCATTGCCGTCCCTACGTTTGGAAACACGACCCTCACTCCGCGCATCGAAGTCCTGGTCACAAATACCGTGATCAAACAATTTCAGCAGGACGGCACGTTCCGGATCGTGAATGAGGACGCGGCGGACGCGACTTTGAAGGCGGAGATCGTCGGGATCAACCGAGCGCCGGCGCGTTCGGTCCGCGGAAATGTTCTTTCGACCACTGAGTTCCAACTAACGATGGTCGTGAAGTACACCCTGATGGGGCGCGACGGAAAGACTCTCGGCTCTCCGGGCGCGGTCAGTGGAAGCACGAGCTTTTTTGTGGGACTCGACGTGAACACGGACCAACGGCAGGCAATGCCGCTGGCGGCGGAGGAATTGGCGCGGCATTTGGTGAGCCAGCTGAGCGAGGGTTGGTAATGCGCGATGAAAGGCGATCAAAAGCTGTGGGGGATTCTCAACGACAAACTCGACATGCTGCGGGCGAGCAACCGGCTGCCCGAAGCGATTCGCGTCGGCGAAACGGCGTTGACCCTGGCCCAGCGCGCCTTTAAGCCCGGCGATCCAAATTACACCCTCAGCCTCGAGAAACTCGGTCAGCTTCACGATCAAGCCGGCGACCGGGCTGCGGCGAAACCATATCTGGTAAAGGCGCACGGCTTTGTCGAAAAGGGCGAACCGGTGGACGACCGCGCGCTGTTCCGTTCCGCGCGGCGGCTGGGATTTGTTTGCGATAATCTCGGCGAAACGGAAGCGGCGCTCGGATATTACGAGGCGGCCTTCAAAGCGGGCGCGCGGTTGCCGGACATTCCCTACTCGGATCTCGGCACGATTTTGAACAACGTCGCGCTGATTTATCGAAAGACGGGCAGGCAAAAAGCGGCCGAGCCCTATTATCTGCACGCTCTCGAAATTTACGAGAAACAACTCGGGCCCGAACATCCCGACGTCGCGTCCGTCCTGAATAATCTTGCGGTCTTTTACACGAATGAGCGGCGGTTTGCCGAAGCGGAGAAAACACATCTGCGCGCTCTGGCGATTCGCGAAAAATTTCATCCGCCCACGCATCCCGACATAGCCCAGTCGAAATGCAATCTGGCGGTCGTTTATCATTCGAACGGCGATTACGCCCGGGCCTCGGAACTTTACCGGGCCTCGATCAAGACCTGGGAAGCCGCCACCGAGAAACCGCCGGAAGATTACGAGATCGTCGCTTCGAATTACGCCGATCTTCTCCGCTCGTTAGGCAAAGCGCGCCAGGCAAACCAGCTCGAAGAACGCGCCCGGAAGAAACGGCGATCGGGGTAGGGCGCGATTGGTCGCCCTGGTTGAGTTGCGCTTTCAGCGCTTGGCGTCCCAGTGTCCGATCCCCTCGGGCGTTGCCTCAGGCTAAAGTCAGTCGCGCCTTTCGCGCTGGTCTCAGCCAATCGCAGCGTCGCGAGCGCCAAGGGCGCTCTTCAAGAAAAGCCTGGGGCATCGCCCCAGGTTAAGAAAATACCAGTAGAATTAGCGCTGAAGGCGCGACTCAATCGGGTTTGCGCTTGCGCGGGTTAGCGATGCGCGCACCTTAGCAACCGCTCTCGCTCACGTGGCGGAATGGCAGACGCGTACGGCTCAGGACCGTATGGGGAAACCCGTGGAGGTTCGACTCCTCTCGTGAGCAGAATCGCCTCTCGGAATCAACCCATCAGTAGCGCTATTTTTTCGCGGGCATGTATTTCCAGTGCCGCGCTTTGCCTTCGGCGAGCCATTTGACCGATTGCGCGAGACGCTCCTTGCGGGTTTCCTCGCGCTTCGCCTCGGTGACCCATTCGATGTATTCGCGTCGATGACTGGGTGAGAAATTCTCGAAAGCCTTCTGCGCTTTCGCGTTTTTCTTCAGCGCGGCTGTAAAATCAGGCGGCATCGGAAGCGGCTTCCGCTTTTTCGGCTGGGTGCGGCCGGGCGCTTTTACGCCGGTTTCATTGAGCGCCGCGGCTTTCTTTACATAACCAATGAGCGTTTTCTCGCTCGGCAAATCGGCGAGAGATCGAATCGCGCCGAAGCTTCCCATCCCGCTCTTCTCCGCGGTCGGCCCGCGATCGAGAATCAAATCGGCTTTCCAAAATCCAAAGGCGCAATGCTGCTTAAACGCGGCCATACCGCACATCACGCCTTTGTGATCGAAATGCGGCATCGACCATTTCAACGTTTCCACCACGTCCGGACAGCCGGCGTGCACCACTTTGCGCAAATGCTTCAGGATCGGTTTCGCGAACTCGGCGGAATTCGCGATGTAAGCGTCGATGCGAGGATCTTTCGTGGCCATGGCCCGAGGTTACAAAGCCGCGAAAGTTTTTGTCGAGCCGCAACCAGGCCTGGCAGCAGACGCGGACGATAGGCCTGATGCGGGGCAAAACTCCTGGCTGGCGCCGAGGGTCCCAAACGGCTGTTTCGCCGGAGCAGATGGAGGCACGAGGACAGGACCTCGGTCCGCTCCGGCGCGATGTAGTCGCCTGTTCGCTGCTTAGTTGCCGCTGTTGTCTACCTCGTAAATCTCAATTGCCGAATCGGTCAGACCCGCCTTATAAGCGAGGGCCTTGAACCACTTATGCTGGCCGGAGAAAACGGCAAAAGTTCCACCGCAAATGAAAGTAGTGCCGGTCGGGGTGCCGCCATTGTGGGTGGGGTCGGCCGGAATGAAATAATTGCCCATCGTCGCGAAAATTGTCGCGCCGGTAGTTGGGGTATTGGCGTAAACGTAAATGGTCTGCGGATACTGGTTTCCGTTTTCGGTAAACTCCACCGCTTCGCACTGCTGAGCGAGCGCGGAAGAGGAGGTGTAGGCGATGAAGGCAACCACCGCCATCAAGGGAGCCAATGGCCGACAAATCCCAAGCATTCTATGAGCTGACTCGTCGGGGTTCGATCGGGAAACGATTTCTTTTTTCATGATGGAGTATTCCTTTTTTTGGGGTTGGGGTTCCGGGGGCACTCTGGGGTCGGAGAAAGTGGAGTTGGGGGAATCAACATGGACCCTAGCGAGACAAAAGCGGTAGAGGACGAAGCAAGAGGGGAGAAATGCATCCGGGGTACCAATAATTGTGGCGACCCCGAATCGACCAGTCAAGAAAAAACCGGAATCTCTTCCGATGAAGTTGTAAGCTTTAATTCGAATGACAGGCATCGTCGTGATCGTGGCGTATCGTCCGAAAGCCGGACATGAAAGTGAGTTACTGGAACTGGTGCGCGGCCGCGTGCCCAGCCTGCGCAAGGAAGGGCTCGTAACGGATCGCGTGCCGGTGATAATGCGGGCGAAGGACAACACCATCATCGAAGTGTCGGAATGGAAATCGCAACAGGCCATCGAGGAAGCGCACCAGAATCCGCGCGTCCTCGCGATGTGGGACAAGTTCTTCGCGATCTGCGATTGCGTCCCGCTCAAGACCGTGCCTGAATCGGAGACAATGTTCGCGGGCTTCGAACCTATTCCGACGCCACCCGTTGAAGAGATGCCGACGACTCAGCCGTTGCGTTGAAAGGGCGTGTCATCCCGAGCCGCGCAGACGGCGAGGGACCTCCCGAAACTTACTGATTACCCAAACCGGGCTGGCGCATGACCAACATGATCGATTCGTGGATTGCGAAGTGTGGCACAGTTGGTCTTCTGCGACTGCGAGGTCCCTCGCCGTCTGCGCGGCTCGGGATGACACTTGAAATGCGAAACGCGCGTCGCTATTTAAACGGCGAGATCTATTATCATGGCTGAAGCAGCGACCACCACGATTGCGCCGCGCAAGTTCGGACAAACCATGCGGCCCGATGTCTGGTGGACGCAGCCGCTCCTTGTTTTCATCGGGCTCTCAGCGTTTATCGTTTACTCCACCTGGGCCGCGTTTCAGGGGAACCATTATTATTTCGGGCCGTATCTTTCGCCGTTTTATTCGCCGGAACTTTTCGGTGAGTCGCCCCACAGCTGGTTCGGGCCCAAGCCCTCGTGGTGGCCGGGCTGGCTTTTGTTTTCGCCGGCGCTGCTCATTCTTTGGGCGCCGGGTGGATTACGCCTGACCTGCTACTATTATCGCGGCGCTTACTACAAAGCGTTCTGGGCCGATCCGCCCGCGTGCGCCGTGGGCGAGCCGCGCAAGACCTATCTCGGCGAACGCTCGTTCCCGCTCATCATGCAAAACGTGCATCGTTACTTTCTGTATCTCGCGCTGCTCTTCATCGTCGTCCTTTCGATCGATGCCTGGAAAGCGTTTTGGTTCGCGAATCCGGCAACCGGAAAAAATTCGTTCGGTCTTGGAATCGGCACGCTGGTGTTGCTGATCAACGTTGTCCTTCTTGGCAGCTTCACGTTCGGCTGTCATGCGCTGCGCCACGTCGTCGGCGGCTTTCGCGATCAACTTTCGCGATCGACCGCCTGCTATCAGGCTTATCGCTGCGTAAGCTGCTTCAATCGCCGCCACATGCTTTGGGCGTGGCTCAGCCTTTTCTGGGTCGGCTTTACCGATCTCTACGTGCGCCTTTGCTCGATGGGAATCTGGCATGACGTGAGAATTTTCTGACGCATGCCCGATTACGAAACTTTTCAGCACGACGTTCTTGTCATCGGCGCAGGCGGCGCAGGATTACGGGCCGCGATTGAAGCGTCAGCGGCGGGCGTTTCGGTCGGGCTTGTTTGCAAATCGCTTTTAGGAAAAGCGCACACCGTGATGGCCGAAGGCGGTATCGCCGCGGCGCTCGCGAATGTGGACGATCGCGACAACTGGCGCGTCCACTTCTCCGATACCATGCGCGGCGGGCAATACGTCAATAATTGGCGAATGGCGGAGCTCCACGCCAAGGAAGCGCCGGATCGCGTTCGCGAATTGGAAGCGTGGGGCGCTGTTTTCGATCGGACGAAAGACGGCCGGATTCTGCAACGGAATTTCGGCGGACATCGTTATCCGCGTCTCGCGCATGTGGGCGATCGCACTGGATTGGAAATGATTCGGACGCTCCAGGACCACGGCGTCCATCAGGGGATCGACGTCCACATGGAGCGCACGATCTTGTCCTTGCTCAAGGAAGGCGACCGCGTCGTCGGCGCATTCGGGTACGATCGCGAGCGCGGCCGGTTCCTGATCTTCCGGGCGAAAGCTGTCGTGCTCGCGACCGGCGGGATCGGGCGCGCCTATAAAATCACGAGCAACAGCTGGGAGTACACCGGCGACGGACACTCACTCGGTTATCACGCCGGCGCGGAATTGATCGATATGGAGTTCATCCAGTTCCATCCGACTGGAATGGTCTGGCCGCCGAGCGTGTGCGGAATTCTCGTGACCGAAGGCGTGCGCGGCGAAGGCGGGATCCTGACGAACAAGGAAGGGAAGCGTTTCATGTTCGAAGACATTCCCGACAACTACAAAGCGCAGACCGCGGACAGCGAAGAAGAAGGCTGGCGTTATTGCCAGGGCGACAAAAACGCGCGCCGGCCGCCGGAGTTGCTCACGCGTGATCACGTGGCGCGCTGCATCGTCCGCGAGATCAAAGCCGGGCGAGGAAGTCCTCATGGCGGCGTGTTTCTCGATATCGCGTGGATCAAGAAAAAGCTTTCGAACGGCGAAGAATACATCAAGCGCAAGCTGCCGAGCATGTATCACCAGTTTAAACAACTGGCCGACATCGATATCACGCAGGAGCCAATGGAAGTTGGGCCGACGACGCACTACGTGATGGGAGGAATCCGGGTTGATCCGGATTCTCAGATGTCGCGAGTGCCCGGTCTCTTCGCCTGCGGCGAATGCGCGGCTGGGATCAACGGCGCGAACCGGCTCGGCGGCAATTCGCTCTCGGATCTCCTCGTGTTCGGAAAACGCGCGGGCGAATTCGCGGCGAAATTCGCGCAGGAAAATTCGTTAGGCGGGGTTGATCATGCGGCGCTGGAGGAGACGGCGCGGAAGGCTCTCGAACCATTCGACCGCGATGGCGAGAGTCCCTATCAAGTGCAGCGGGACTTGCAGGAGATGATGCAGGAGCTTGTCGGAATCGTCCGGACCGAAGACGAAATGCAGCGTGCGCTCGCTGGGTTGGAAAAGCTGTGGGCGCGCGCCGGCAAGACCGGCGCTCACGGGAATCGGGAATTCAACCCCGGCTGGCACACGGCTCTCGATCTAAAAAATCTTCTCACCGTTTCCGAAGCGGTGACGCGCGCTGCCCTTGAACGAAAAGAGAGTCGCGGCGCCCAGTTCCGGGAAGATTATCCGGACAAGGCCGACAAGTTTTCAAAGGTGAACACGATCACTCGGAAGACAGCCGACGGGTCCATGGAAGTTCGGCTGGAGCCTCTGGCTGAAATGCCGGATTATCTCAAGCAGGTGATCGAGGAGATGAAGTGAGCACGGCGACCTTCAAGATCTGGCGCGGCGACGCGAAGGGCGGAGCGTTCGAAGATTACACTACGGAAGTTTCCGAGGGAATGGTGGTGCTCGATGCTGTCCACGATATCCAGGCGCAACAAGCGAACGATTTGGCCTGCCGGTGGAACTGCAAAGCCGGCAAGTGCGGTTCGTGTTCCGCCGAAGTAAACGGCATGCCGAAATTGATGTGCATGTCGCGTCTCAACGACCTGCCGCTTGATAAACCGGTGACGATCGAGCCGATCAAAGCGTTCCCGATCCAGAAAGACCTGATCACGGATGTGTCCTGGAATTTTCGGGTGAAGAAAAAGATCAAGCGCTTCAAGCCGCGCCCGCCTGACGCGCCGGACGGCACCTGGCGGATGCAGCAGGAAGACATCGATCGCGTCCAGGAATTCCGGAAATGCATCGAGTGCTTCCTTTGCCAGGATGTTTGTCACGTCCTCCGCGATCACCGGAAGCACGAGCAATTTATCGGTCCGCGTTTTTTGATTTACACCGCGGCCCTGGAGATGCATCCGCTCGATACCGAGAACCGCCTCGAGGAATTGCGCACGGCGCACGGAATCGGTTACTGCAACATCACGAAATGTTGCACGAAGGTTTGCCCGGAGGACATTCACATCACCGATAACGGGATCATTCCGTTGAAGGAACGGGTCGTGGACGATCACCACGATCCCCTGGGTTGGATCTGGAAAAAGTTGAAGAAGAACCGCTGACGATGTCCGAGTTGAAGCCACTTTCGCGGGAAGCGATTCCGGCAGCGCTGGAAAAAGCGGAGCGCTATCGATTGCTCAATGAGCCGGGGGAAGCGGAAAGCATTTGCCTCGATATCCTGCACGCTGATCCGGAAAATCAGTCGGCGCTGATCACCTTGCTGCTGGCTGTGACGGATCGCTTTGGAAAAGGTTACGGCGTCGGCGACACGCAGACGAAGGAACTTCTTTCGCGGGTGAAAGGCGATTACGAGCGCGCCTACTACAGCGGCATTCTCGCGGAGCGCCGCGCCAAAGCGAAGCTCGCTCAAGGAACGCCCGGCTCTCGTCATTATGCCTACGACGGTTTTCGGGACGCCATGAATTGGTTCGAGAAAGCCGAGACGCTCCGGCCGGCGGGAAACGACGACGCGCTGCTTCGCTGGAATACCTGCGCTCGGATCATCGAGAAAAATCGCCTTGTCGCTCGCGAAGAGGATAACGTCGAGCCACCTCTGGAGTGACCTCGGGCGACGGTGACATCTCGCGCGATCCCGAATCGGTCCGCGCGATGTTCGGCCGGATCGCGCGACGCTACGATCTGGCGAACCACGTCCTGAGCGGCGGCGCGGATTTTTTGTGGCGGCGCCGCGCCGCAAAAATTGTGGCGGGTTGGAAACCGAGCGACGTGCTCGATCTTGCCACGGGGAGTGGCGATCTCGCACTGGCGATTCAACGGCAACTGCCAAGAGCCAGAATCGTTGCCGTGGATTTCTCGCCCGAGATGATCGAGATCGCGCGCGGAAAAGGCGTGGCGAACGCGATGGTGGCGGACGCGCTCGCGCTGCCCTTTGCCGATTCATCCTTCGATTGCGTCACCGTCGCCTTCGGTTTGCGAAACATGGCGGACTGGGATTGCGCGCTGACGGAAATGTCGCGGGTCCTCCGCGATCGCGGCCACTTGCTCGTCCTCGACTTTTCTTTGCCGTCAGGCGCTTTGCGGCCTGCGTATCGTTTTTATTTGCATCGTTGTTTACCGCTTCTCGCGTCAATCGTGACTGGCCAGAAGGCCGCCTACGATTATCTCGGCGGCTCAATCGAGAAATTTCCCAGCGGCGAAGCGATGCTCAAGTTGATCGAGCGAAATGGTTTCAAGAATGCGACGATGGAATCGCTGACCGGAGGTATAGCCACCATCTACAGCGCTCAGCGCTGAAACTTGAAACAAGGAGCGGCGGTTTACAAACCGCCGTCTGAAAACGTCGGCGGTCTGGAGACCCCCTCTCTTTGACGCTTCAGGGCTTCGGCGAAGCCGCAGGACTAGGTACTGGCGTTCCGGAGGGCGATCCTGCCGGGCTCGGGCTCGGCATCGCCACCAACGGCAACTTCAGTGCATTCAAATCCGGATTGCTGAGGACAAACGTCCCTTCGCGCTCATCCGTCCGTGCGAACCACATTCCTTCGCCGGCCGGTCCGCCCACGAACAGTTTGTGCACGCTCTTATCGTCCGGCGAAGTAGTGAACGTGATCGTGACCTGCGGCTTATCGAAACCATGCGCGGGCGCGGTCGCCCCCGCCCAGCGGACCGCGCGCAAAACGGTCAGCGTATTCAGGAGCGACTGAACGTTGACCGTATTGATCGGCTCGTTGCCTTTCACCCACGTCCATTCCTGCTTCTCGTTGCGCACCAGCCCGAACTCGCGATCGGTCGTGACCGTCAGCTTGTGGACTTCGTCCGGCTTGAACCTGAAGACTGCGAGCTCCTGCCATTGCAACGGATCGGCAAAAATATTGTCGAGCAAACTGCGGCGGACCGCGACGATGAACGGCTCTTCGCCGAGCCGAGCGTAAACGTTGTCGCCGTCGACTTTCCCAAACGCAATGGTGGCAAAGGGCTGTTCGCCCGCGGTGCTCTCCGGAGTGTTCTCCGAGGCGAACGAGGAAAACGTCACCTGGAGTTGCGGCTTATCGAGCCCGTACTTTGGCAAATCCGCGGCGACATCTTCGACGAACTTGGTCACCTGTTCGACTTTCAACAGATCGAGCATCCGATTCACTTCGGATGAATTTGCCGGCTGATTATTCCGGGTCGCGATCGTCCAATTCTCGTCTTTCCGCGCCAACACCGTCTTGCCTTTGCCCGGCGCGTCGATCGTGATTCGATCGAGAATGTTCGTGTCGATCCGGACGAGATGGCGATCGCGCAAATCAGCGGGCGTGAGGGCGAGGATTTCCTCGACCTTTTTCGGGAGTGTATAAACGGCGTTGCGCGCGGTGAACCGCACATAGACCTGTTCCTTTTCCTTTTCGGGAACGCCGCCGATCTGGAGTGTCTGGCCGGTCTTGTCGTCGACCGCGAACAGCGTGACCGAACCACGCGGCTCTGCGAGACCGTAGGGCCGCAAGTCGCCGCGATCTTCCGCCACGAATTGCTGGATCTGCGCCGTGGTGATCTGCGCGAGGAGATCGTTGATCTTCTGGTCGTCACCGCGGGCCCGGAGCGGTTTCACGATCTCCCAGTGGTCCGCTTTCTTTTCCAGCTCCATTTCGCCGGCTGCCGTTTTGACTAGTGCCCGCATCACCTGCGCGGTCGTCAGGTCAGTCAGCTTTTTGTCGCGAAAATCTTCCGGCTTTTTGGCGATGTCGTTCCGGACCGATTGCGCTGCAATGACCACGTCGCCGTTGTCGCCAGCGCGGATGTACATTTTTCCCTGCAATGCCGCGTCGTTGCCAAACGAAATTTCCGGCGGCGCATTCTTGCCGAGCAATTTCAACTTTAGCTTCCCTTTGCTCAGTCCGTATTCGTCCAGGAGGTTCTTGTTCTTGGCGATTTCACTCGCCGGAATCGAATCGAACTTCTGCCAGTTATCGAGATCGTTGATCAGGTTCTCGACCGCGCCGCGGTCCGCCTGGTCCTTGAACGGCGCTTCAATCCGCCACTTCTGATCTTGTTTCTTTAGCTCGACCCGGTCGTCGCCGTTCTGAATCACGATGCCTTCCAGGTTATCGCGCTCGAAGTTAACGACGTTCCCAGCCTGACGCTTCGCTTCCTCGGTGTTCGGCCCTTTGCTTTCGTAAAACTTGATGTAAACCGCGACCGCGATCGCCACGATCAAGAGGAGCACCGTCGTCTTCGTTTTCATTTTGCTCGGAGGGACGTGCTTCTGCGCGTCCCAAAAATTTTGGCAGCCAGAGAAGAAATGGGACGCGCAGAAGCACGTCCCTCCGAAGAAAGAGATTTCATGCCCGCCGATACCACCAGACGCCGAACCCAAGGACCGCCGGGACGAGCGGCAGCAAGACCAAAATCAACCAGCGCAGACTGCTCAAGGCTTTGTCGTCGAGGGTGAAGGTCAGCGTCTTTGGCACTTTCGGCGCGATGCCGATCAGTTGCTCTCGGCTCAACAGCCAGTTGATGCTGCCAGACATGAAATCGAGCGCCTGCTGGTCCTGCGTGATCGAGCTGTCCTGGATAAAGGTCGCGTTCGTGACCACGACCATTCGCGCCGAATTGGTCTGAACGTGTTCGTCCGCGCTCCCGCCCTTTTCGATCGAAGCGCCGAACGTTAGCGGTGTAGTCGGAGCCGCCGACGCATGGGCTTGGAGCGCGGCTTCGTCAGTGGAATTGTAATCTTTCTCGGCCCAATAACCTTTTTCCGCCTGGATTAATGGCTGCAGTTTCACATTGGCCGCCTGCACCCGGTTCTGGTCCAGCGTCAGCGACGAAGTGCCGCCCACAAAAATCCCGCGCACGTCCGTGAGCTTTTTCGTAATCGGGCTGTCAGGTAAAAAACGCCCAATGACGTCGCGCACTCGCGCCACTTCCTGAATGCCGGTTTTCACCATCGCCATCAGGCGATCGTCGTTCACGTTCACACCCAACTCGGCAAGGAACGCGAGCAGCTTCGGCGTTTTCGCGGACGGATCGAGAAGCAACAGAATCCGGCCCTGCTTCTCCCAAAAATCGCGGAGCAGCTTTATCTCGCGATCGGACAAATCGTATTGCGGCCCGACAATCGCGATCGTTTTGATATCCGCGGGGATTGACGGGACCTCGAACAGATTGAGCTCCTGGAACTTGATGTTCTCGTTCTCGATCACGGTCTTCACGAGCGAAAGCGGACTGCGCGCGCCCGGTTCGGGAGCCATCGATGGCGAGATACTGGGCGGCGCATCGACGATCGGCGGTTCCTTGTGCCCGAGGACGTAGCCGACGACGTTTTTCTTGCCTTCCACCAGATCGATCATCGCGCTCGTGACCGCCTGCTCACCCTTGAACGCGCTAATCTTCGGCGACTCGCCGAACATCGGATTGCCCTGGTCCACTTCCGCCATTTCCGACGCTTTCACCGTTTTGTTCCGATTATCGTAGTCGAGGATGATCTGGCTTTCGTCGCTGACGATTTTGTATTTATCGACGAGCGCTTTGGCCCGCGAGTAACTCCGGTCCGGATCGACGTTCTCGACATCGATCTTTCCTTTCGCGGCGTATTGATACTCGGTCAGCAACGACTGGACGTCCTGGCTGATCGGGTTGTTCGCGGAGAAGAAAACCGTCACCCGCATTTTGCCTTTGATCGTTTCGAGGAAGCGTTTCGTCTTGTCCGAAAGCGCGTACTTCTGGTCGCGGGTCAGGTCCCACCGCCGGTAATGCTCGAAGCCGAGATAGTTCACCATGATCGCGAGAAAGAGGAGAAGCGCGATCTGGACGATCAGGTTAACGCCGATGCGGACGCGATGAATCTTCTGCGGCTTCTGCGGCTTCTCCGGCTCTGGTTGTTCGTCCGCCATCGTCACAGCTTCCATTTGCGGGATTGCAACGCCATGTGGGTGAGCGTGAGCACGACGATCGTCATGCTGACGTAGAGAACGACCGGGCGGGTATCGATCTCGCCGCGCGAAAGCGCGCCCATTTGCTCAATGGCGGAGAAATAACCGAGCAATTGCCGGGTGCTCGAACTGATCTCCTGCATGATGAACGAAATCAGCCCCGAGAAAAAATGGAGGGTGATCACGCAGAACGAGATCACAGCCGCGACGATCTGGTTCTTCGTCAGGGCCGATGCGAGACACCCGATCGAAAGATAAAACATGCCGAGCAAGAGCAGCATCAGATATGCGCCGAAATAAGCGCCGCGCGATGCGGCCGCCGGCTGGTGCGTGACCGATTGGAAAACCCAGAAGTAAATCAGCGTCGGCAACCAGAGGATGATGTAGAAAACCAGCGCGCCGAAAAATTTCGCGAGCACCACCTGCCAGTCGCGCACCGGCGCCGTCATGAGCGGCTCGATTGTGCCCAGCTTAAATTCCTCCGCGAACAATCGCATTGTGATCAGCGGAAAGATCAGGACGAACGCGAACCAAAAGAAAACCGAATTGAAGAACGCTTCCTGGACCGAGTACGAAACCGGTTTCCCGTTCATGAACGAGAGCTGGAAATAAAAATCCGCGCCCGCGACAAAGAGAAAGAAGAGCAGGACGACGTACGCGATCGGCGAGTAGAAGTAGCTGCGAACTTCGCGGGAGAGGAGCGTGTAGAATTTACGCATGGCTAGTGGGTCATCCCGAGGCTGGCGAAGCGCGCCGAGGGACCTCGCAGTTGTAAATTCGAAGTTCCAAAAAAACCGCGCGAACTCTGCGAGCATTGCTCCGCATATCGCGGAAGCGACTCGCGCGACTGAGAGGTCCCTCGCCGTCTTCGCGGCTCGGGATGACACGCTTTTTCTGACGCAAGCAAATTCATACTTCGTCCGGATGCGTTATCTCCACGAACACGTCTTCGAGCGTGGCGCGGCGCTGCGATAATTCGCGGAGCGCCCAGTGACGGTCGTTTGCCAATCGGTAAACTTCTTCGCGGACGTCCGTGTTCGCTTCGACCCGCAACGCGAACACTTGCCAATCGCCATCTGCTGAAACCGTCACGTCACGCACGCCGGCGATTTTCTTCAATTCTTCAGAACCATCATCGTGGCCGACTTTTGCTTCGACGGTAACTCCGCCAGCTGTCCGGATTCGCCCGAGCAAATTCTCCGGTGTATCGCACGCTTCGATCCGGCCGCGGTTGATGATGATCACGCGGCTGCACGTCATCTCGACTTCCGGCAGAATATGCGTGGACAACAGGATCGTGTGCTGTTTGCCGAGGTTCTTGATCAGGTCGCGCACTTGTCGAATCTGGTTCGGATCCAAACCGCTCGTCGGCTCATCGAGAATCAGAAGATCAGGTTCATGGACGAGCGCGTCCGCGAGACCGACGCGTTGCCGGTAACCTTTCGAGAGCGTGCCGATGATTTTCTTTTCGACCTCTTTCAGCCCGCAAAGTTCTTTCACGTCACCGACCCGCTCGGCAACGCGTCTCGACGGCACGCCTTTGAGCGCAGCGCGATAATTGAGATACTCGGTGACCCGCATGTCGTTGTAGAGCGGGACATTCTCTGGCATGTAACCGAGATGTGCCCGGGCCTGGAGCGATTGCTCGAAAATGTCGAACCCGGCGATGGAGGCGCGGCCGGATGTTGGCGGCATGAAGCTCGAAAGAATCCGCATCGTCGTGCTTTTCCCGGCCCCGTTCGGTCCGAGAAATCCCATGATTTCGCCTGTGCCGACCTCGAAATTAAGGTCCTGAATCGCCGGCTGCCCCGCGTAACGTTTCGTTAGGTTTTCGACTTTAATCATTGAAGGGGTAAGCTTTCAGACAACTCGACGCCGGAAAGCGTTGCTGATTTATTGCGATTTCAACGCGCCGTCAAAGGAACCGTCTCCATCGCCTGCCCGCCGCCGTTCGCTCGAATAATGCCGACGGTAAAATCAACTTCGTTCCCGGAACCGGCGCGCGCCAAGAGGCTCTCCGCTTGTTTCACCGAAGTCACGTTGTATTTGCCGATCCGATAAATCACGAGCCCGCGCTGAATACCCGCTCGGTCCGCGGGACTGTCGGGCTCCACTGCGGTGATGAGCACGCCTTTGCCCGCCGCGTAGCCGAGCGCGTCCGTCAGGTCCGGCGTGAGATTTTGCAGCTGCATTCCAAAAAGCTGTTGCGCCTTCGAACCGTGTTCCTCCGGCTCGGTTGATTTTTTTGGCGGCGGCTGATTCTTCGCGATCTCTTTGAATTGGGTGACACTGGTCCGCACTGTTTCCGCCGGGATAGCGAAGCCAAGCCCCTGGGTGGGGACGCCCTGCGGCGTGAACGCCATCTTTGCCGAGCTCACGCCAACGAGCCGGCCGGAGAGATCAACCACCGGACCGCCGCTGTTCCCGGGATTGATCGCAGCGTCCGTCTGCAACAAATCTTTGTATTCGACGTTCTCGACCGTGATATCGCGTTTCGTTCCGCTGAGGACGCCGCGGCTGATCGAGCTGCCGTAGCCGAGGGCGTTTCCCACGACCAGCACGGTCTCGCCGAGCAGGTTTGGCGAGACGTTGTTCAGATCGATAAAGGGAAAATCCGCTTTCGCCTCGATCTTGATGAAGGCGAGGTCCTTCTTGTCGTCGCCGGTAATGTAACGCGCGTTATAAACCTTTCCGTCGTTCATCGTCACTTCGATCTTGAGATCGGCCGCGCGCTGAACCACGTGCTCGTTCGTCACAATGTAGCCCGCCGGATCCACGATGAACCCGGAGCCGAGGCTTTGCAGGGTTTGCCGGATCTCACGGGGTTCGCTTCGATAATTTCCAAAATATTGCGCCGCGAAATCTTCGAACGGATCGCGCACCCGGCGGCGAACGACCCGCTCGGTGTTGATGTTGACCACCGCCGGCAAAACTTTCGCGACCGCAATGACCGCCGGCTCCGACGCGGGATCATTTTGGGCATACGCAAAAGAACCGAGCGCCAGACCAATAATGGTAGGGACGGCGCGCTGCGCCGTCCGTCGCGCAAAATAAGAAAAGCCTTGCCGGACGCCGCAGCGCGGCGTCCCTACCCCCGAGTTGATCATCTGCGGTGCAAGTAACGAAGCGGCTTTGGGACTGTCAACTTGCCGGCCTCGTGATGCCGCGCAGATTGAAATTGTCATGCACCCTTTGTTCGCCACTCGGGCCAATCTCGATTTGCTTGAGGAAAATTATCAGCGCTGGCAGGAAAATCCTGAATCGCTGGATCCGAGCTGGCTCGCATTCTTCGAAGGATTCGAGCTGGGCGATCTGCAGATGCGCAATGGCGCGGCCGCGATGGCGGCGCCGGTCGATGTCGGCGAACAACCGCTCCAAACGCGGGTCGACGGTTTGGTCTACGCCTACCGAACGCTCGGCCACACCATCGCCCGGATCGATCCGCTGGCAGATAAGCGGCCCTCGAATCCACTCCTCACTTTGCGCGAGCTCGGGTTCAGCGAGAAGGACCTCGATCTAGTCGTCGGTTCCAAATTCTTTTTCGACGGGCGAAAAATGACGCTTCGTGAAATGATCGCGTTTCTGGAAAGTATCTACGCCGACACCATCGGCTCCGAGTTCCAGCACATCCAGAATCCGCGCGTCAGGAACTGGGTCCGGCACCGGCTCGAATCGCGCCCGACTACGCATCATGCCTCGCGCGAAGCGGAGATCAAAATTCTGCGGACGCTGCTGGAAGCGGAGACGTTCGAGACATTTCTCCATACCCGTTACGTCGGGCAAAAACGCTTTTCGCTCCAGGGCGCGGAATCGCTCATGGTGATTCTCGATGCAGTCCTGCAACGCTGCCCACGCCACGGCGTGGAAGAAATTTGCATGGGCATGGCCCACCGCGGCCGGCTCAACGTTCTCGCGAATTTCCTGAAGAAATCGCTTCAGGTTATCTTCACAGAGTTTTCCACCAACTACATTCCCGATCTCGTGGCCGGCGACGGCGACGTGAAATATCACCTCGGATATCGCACCGTCCGGAAACTGGAGAACGGCGCCGAAGTTGAGATTCGCCTCGCGGCAAACCCAAGCCACCTCGAAGCGGTCGACCCGGTCGTCGAAGGGACAGCGCGCGCCCGGCAGCGAATGCGCGGAGATACCGAAACGCGCCGGAAAGTTTTGCCGCTCCTGATTCACGGCGACGCCGCCTTCGCCGGACAAGGCATGGTCGCTGAGACACTGAACATGTCGCAGCTCCACGGCTACGGCACCGGGGGGACGGTCCACGTTGTCGTGAACAACCAGATCGGATTCACCACGCTACCGGAAGACGCGCGTTCCTCGATGTACGCCACCGACATCGCGAAGATGATCGAGGCCCCGATCTTTCACGTGAATGGCGACGACCCGATCGCGGTGGACTTCGTCACCGAGCTGGCGCTCGATTTCCGCCAGGAATTCCGGCGCGACGCGGTCATCGACATGTATTGCTATCGCCGTTACGGCCACAACGAAGGCGACGAGCCTTCGTTCACCCAGCCCGATCTCTACGCGAAAATTCAGAAACGCCCGCCTGTCGCGCAGCTTTTCAAACAGGACTTGATCGACGCCGGGAAATTGAGCGGCGACGAAGCGGCCAGCCTGGAAGCGGAATTCGAGATGCGCCTCGAATTGGTCCTGCAGGAAGTGAAATCGATCGAGGCCGAGGAAGCGACGGATAAGTCGCGTTTCCAGGAATCGACCGCCGTCTTTCAACCGCACTACACCGCCGAGGGCGAGCCGACTGCGATCAGTCCCGAAATGCTGAAGCAGGTCGTCGATGGCTTGACCCGCGTGCCGGACGATTTCGAAGTGATTCCGAAGATCAAAAAGAACGTGCTCGATCGGCGGCGGGAAATTTTCGAGGCGGGCGGTCCGTACGAATGGCATTACGCCGAAGCGCTCGCTTTCGGATCATTGCTTCTCGATGGTACGCCCGTTCGGCTCTCCGGCCAGGACAGCCGCCGCGGCACTTTCAGCACCCGCCATTCATTCATCTACGACGCGAAGACCGGCCGGCCCTACATGCCGCTGCTTCACCTCGCGCCAGAGCAGGCGCGCATTTGCATTTACAACAGCCTTCTCTCCGAGGCTGCGGTGCTCGGATTCGATTACGGCTACTCGCTCGATTACCCGAACATGCTTTGCCTTTGGGAAGCGCAGTTCGGCGATTTCGCGAACGGCGCGCAAGTCATCATCGATCAGTTCATCGTGCCGGCGGAATCGAAATGGCAACGGCCGAGCGGCATCGTGCTGTTGCTGCCGCACGGTTACGAGGGGCAGGGCCCCGAACATTCCAGCGCCCGGCTCGAACGTTTTCTGCAGGCGTGCGCCGAGGACAATATCCAGGTGTGTAACCTGACAACCTCAGCGCAGTATTTCCACGTCCTCCGCCGCCAGATGAAACGCGATTTCGTCAAGCCGCTGGTCATCATGACCCCGAAAAGTTTGTTGCGCGCCGAGCAGGCCTCTTCGCGCGTGGAAGAATTTACCGAGGGCCGTTTCTCGGAAATTCTCGGCTCGCCCGAGGCCGGTCCGCCGGACCAAGTGAAGCGCGTGATTCTTTGCTCGGGCAAAGTTTATTACGATCTGCTGAATTACCGTGACGCTGAGAAAATTACGAACGCGGCGATCATCCGGGTCGAGCAACTTTATCCGCTGGCCGAAACGAAATTGCGCGAGGCGATGAAGCCTTTTCCGAAGACGGCGAAACTGATCTGGTGCCAGGAAGAATCGCAGAACATGGGCGCGTGGAGTTTCATGGAGCCACGACTATGGGCGCTCTTCGGCCGGAAAATCATTTACGCGGGCCGCAACGCGAGCGCGAGTCCGGCGGTGGGTTCGCTCGCCATTCACAAGCGCGAACAGGCGCAGTTGATCGCAGATGCGTTTAGCTTGTAACGCGCATAAGATAACCGCTTCATGAGCGTCGAAGTAAAAGTCCCAGCCGTCGGCGAATCGATTTCCAGCGGAGTCGTTTCCGTGTGGCATAAGAAATCGGGCGAACAAGTCAGCGCCGGAGATCCGTTGTTCACTCTCGAGACAGATAAAGTTTCGACCGAGATCAATGCTGATGCAGACGGCGTGTTGCAGACGCTCGTCGCCGAAGGCGCGGAAGTGAAGATCGGTGATGTCGTGGCGACGATTGAAAAAGGCGACGGAGCCAAGCCGGAGAAGAAAGCAGAGCCGGCCGTGGAAAAGGCGGAGGCGCAGAAGCGCGTCCCTCCGAAAGATGAGGCGGTTCTTTCCCCGGCAGCGCGCCGGGTCGTGAC
>DATBCW010000018.1:0-9845 GCA_036270255.1 Chthoniobacterales bacterium | reverse complement strand
GCGAGCCGACCAAGAGCAATTCGGTCTTCAACAAACTCGATGTCGATGTGGGCAATGTGGATCCGCGGACCGGCCAGCAGACGGTAACGGCCCGGGTGAGGGTGAACGACCAATTTGTCCTGATCGGCGATCTCGGGGTGGGTGGAGATTTTCGCGGCATGGTAAAGTACCTGATCCGATTCAAGTGAGATGAGCCGCGAGCGATACGAAAAGGTAGGGTCGGCGCGCTGCGCCGACCGGACGCCGCAGCGCGGCGTCCCTACCAGGCGCCCCGACGCAGCGGGGCGGCTACAATTAGGTCTTCTCGGCCTGGCGATCGCGCTTTCGTTCGTCGGTGTAGCGGCGCTGGGCCAAACGACGGTCAAGGTTCCGAAGCCGGAAGAGAAGGACAAGGCGGAGCGGGTGATTGAGAAGCAGCAGGAAAAGAAGGCGCAGCGGACAAGTGTGATCGAGTTCCGCGGGGAGAAAGCGTTCGAGGAAAAACAACTTCGCTCCCAGTTGAAGGAGCAAATCACGACGATCGATGATTACGGATTAACCGCCGCCCGTGGGGACGACGCCGCGTTTTTTCTGGAGCTGTTTTATCGCAAACACGGTTACGCAAAGGTCAATGTCCGCTACACGGTCAATGGCGATCGGTTGATTCTGGATATCAACGAAGGTCCACTCGTGACGCTCGGGTCGGTTAATTTCGTCGGCAACGAGCATGAAACGTCAGACGTGCTCTTCGAGTATGCGGTTGGCCCGACCCGCGAACGCTATTCGAGCATGCAATCGAATTTGCCCTTCGTCGCGGCGGACGTCGAGGAAGGCGCGGACCTCGTGCACCGGCTTTATGTTTCGAATGGCTATCTCAACGCGCAGGTCGAGAAGCCGATCTTCCACTACTCCGATGACGGGGCGCGGGTCGACGCCACGATCCCGATTACCGAAGGCCGGCAATACTCGTTCGGCCAGCTCGCGTTCTCCGGCCAGACTATTTACGGCTCGGAGGCGTTGCAGGGACAGCTCTCCGATTTGCTTGAACAACCGTACACCGACAACCGCGTCTCAGACATTCCGCGCCGGCTTCAGTCCTACTATCGGACCCGTGGTTATTACGAAGTGAAAGTGGAGGCGACCGCCAATCCGGAAGCGGCAACCAATGGCAGAGTGCCGGTGGTTGTCTCGGTCAAACCCGGACCGCTTTATCATTTCGATGGAGTGACGGTGACCGGCTTGCAGCGTCTTCGGTCGAGCTATATCACAAGACGCTTCAGCAAGTTTACCGGCAAGACTTACAGCCCGGAATTGGTGGATGAAAAGTTCCGCGAGCTCATGAAGTCCGGGCTCTTCACTGTGCTTCAGATCAAGCCGACGCCGGTCGACGGTAATGCATTGCGTCTCGACATTTCAGCTGAGGAAGCCAAGGCCAAGGAACTTGGGCTGGCGCTCGGCTATGGCTCCTACACGGGCGGGATCGTAGGCGTGACTTATCGAGACCGGGATGCTTTTGGCTACGGCCGGCCCATCTCGACTTTGGCGGAATGGTCGCAGCGCGGCTACAAATGGGAAATTCTTTGGGAAGACCCATACTTTTTCGACAGTGATTTCGGGTTTAAAGCAAAACTGGGCGCGCTGACTTTCGATTTCGACGGTTACTCGAAATTTGAATCCGGCCTGCGTCTCGATCTCACCCGTCAGATCACCAAACAGTACGAAGTCGGCCTCGTTCTTTCCGAACGCCACGTCGATGTAACCAGTGCCGACATCGACAAAACATTGCTCGGCAATACTTCGTATTTCGTCAGTTCCATCGGGCTCACCCAGACGCTCGATTTGCGCGACAGCAAAGTGAACCCGAGCCGCGGTTTCGTTCTCGACCACACGATCGATTTCGCCACGGACACCATCGGCTCCAACGTTAATTTTGTCCGGAGCACCGCGCGGTTCACTTATTTTATTCCGTTCGGACACGAACCGGCGGCGGGCCATCCCGATCATCGGACTTTGCTCGCGCTCGGCGCACGAGCGGGAATCATCCACAGCCTCGAGAACAAAACTGGGCCCACGGAAATCCCGATCGACGAGCGCTTCTTCAACGGCGGCAACAACACCGTGCGCAGCTTCGCGGAGCGCGACCTCGGTCCGCATGATCACGGACATCCGATCGGCGGAGAGTTCTTCTCTGTCTTCAACGTCGAATACACCTTCCCGGTTTATGGTGAAATTCTCGGAGCGGTTTTCTTCGATGCCGGGAACCTGCTGCCGAACTCAACCGATCCTTTTCAGAACGTGACGGCGGGTTTCGAGGAAATGCGATACGCAGTTGGTGTGGGCCTGCGCTACAAATTGCCGATCGGGCCGGTGCGGCTCGATTACGGTTACAATCCCGACCGACAGCCCGGGGAGGACGTGGGCGCGTTCCATTTCAGTTTTGGCTTCGCGTTCTAAAATCTGTAGCGGCGGTCTATGACCGCCGGCGCGATTGTTTAATGGATGTCGGCGGTCACGCGACGGCGGGACCGCCACTACAGGAAGATGAAACGCTGCACCTATCTGTTACCGATCCGTCGCGGGAATTTTTCCGAAAGTGAAACTGCCAGGCTCGCGGTTTACTTCGGGAATCTCAATGATGCCAGCTGTGACGTGCTCGTCGTCGATGGTTCGCCGGCCGAAGTTCGTGGACAGCACGCTGACGCGTGGCGTTCCGTTTGCAGGCACGAACAAGTCGACCGCTCCTTTGGCTACCTCAATGACAAGGTGAACGGAATCCATACCGGGGTGCGACTGGCCGCCACGGAAAAAATCGTCCTCGCTGACGATGACATCCGTTATGACGGAACCGGGATCGAGCGCGTTTGCCAGTTGCTCGACAAGTTCGAGGTCGTCCGTCCGCAGAACTTTCTTTCGGCCTTGCCTTGGTGGGCGCGGATGGAAGCGGCCCGGATGCTCATCAATCGCGCAACCCTGCGGACGGGCGATTATCCGGGGACGTGCGCTTTTCGCCGCAGTGCGATGCTCCGCGTCGGACCGTACGACGGCGACGTGCTTTTTGATAACGAGGAGATCATCCGTCATTTCGCGAAAGCAGGTGCGACCGTGAATTACGCGGCGAATCTCTTTGTCCGGAAGCGGCCGCCGACGTTTCGGAAATGGATCGAACAACGGCCGCGCCAAGCCTACGAGGATTTTGGATTGCGCGCGAAAACGGCGCTGTTCCTCAGTTTGCCGATACTCACAGTCTGGATCGGCCTCGCCCTCGGTTTGAAAAATTTCCTGGCCTGGTTTCTCATGGTTTCGATCGCTGCTGTCGCGCTAGCCGCGGCCGGCCGCTTCCGCGGCACCGCATCGCAGTACTTTCCGCTTTCCGTCTGCTTGTTCGCGCCGCTCTGGATCCTGGAGCGAAGCGCGAGCACTTATTGGGCGCTCTACTGGCACTTCTCGCGCGGCGGCTACCCGTTCGGCGACAAAATCTTGTCGAAAGGGATTGGACGCGATTGGATCAGTGGCGGACGGATTGCAGCGCGGGCTGCGGCCCATCAGCCTAACGAATGAAAGACTCCCTTGGTGATATTCCGCCGGAAGAATATCGAAAACATTTGCATGAGCTCGCCGACTGGATGGCGGACTATCGCGAGAACATCGCGAAGCAGCGCATCTCCCCGGAGGCGAAACCGGGCGCGATTATTTCCGCCTTGCCGGCGGCTCCACCCGAATCAGCCGAGCCACTTGAACAAATCTTCGCGGATGTCGACCGGCTGATTGTTCCGGGAGTCGTTCATTGGGCCCACCCGCAATTCGTGGGTTACTTCGGTTGCACCACCACGGCGCCTGGCGTTTTCGCCGAGATGATCGCGGCGACGCTCAACGTCAACGCCATGACCTGGCGCACCTCGCCGGTGGCCACGGAACTGGAGACCGTCGTGCTCGGCTGGCTGCGGCAATGGCTCGGGTTACCCGAAGAGTTCGGCGGCGTTGTCTACGACACGGCGTCGATCGGCTCCATGCATGCGCTCGCGGTCGCGCGCGAAGAAGCCGGCATTTCGGTCCGCACCCAGGGATTATCTGGCCGCGCGGAGCTGCCGATCTTTCGAATTTACGTCTCCGATCAGGCTCACAGCTCGATCGACAAGGCCGCGATCGCGCTTGGGTTGGGGGAGCACAACGTTCGCAAAATCCCGAGCGACGGCGCGTTTCGGATGAATGTCGCCGCGTTGCGCGAAGCGATCTCGGCCGATTTGCGAAAGGAATTCAAGCCACTGGCCGTCGTTGCCACGGTCGGAACGACTTCGACCGCGAGTGTTGATCCGGTGCGGGATATCGCTGCGGTCTGTTCCGAACACCAGATGTGGCTCCACATCGACGCAGCTTACGGCGGCGGATTGGCTTTGCTGCCGGAATGCGATTGGGTGACGGACGGCTTCGACCTGGCGGATTCGATCGTAGTCAATCCGCACAAGATGCTGTTTGTGCCGTTCGATTTCAGCGTCCTCTATGTTCGAGAGATTGAGCGGCTTCGACGTGTTTTTACTCTGGTTCCGGAATACTTGCGCGGCGATGCTGCCGGCGCCGAAATCAATTATATGGATTACGGCGTCCAGCTCGGCCGCCGTTTCCGCGCGATCAAAGCCTGGATGGTTTGGCGCACCTTCGGCCGCGAAGGCCTCGCCGCACGTATCCGCGAGCATTTGCGGTTGGCGGAACTTTTCGCCGCGTGGGTAAAGGAGGACAGGCGCTTCGAATTGGCCGCGCCGGTCGGAATGGGCGTGGTTTGCTTCCGATTCAAAGCGGCGACTGACCCGGAATCGGACAAACGCAATTCCCAATTAGTCGAAAGCATCAACGCCGCCGGCCAAGCCTACCTGATGCAGACAAAACTGCGCGGCCGAACGGTGATGAGGCTCGGCCTTGGCAACGTTCTAACCACCGAAGAACATCTGGCCCGCGTGTGGCAGATTATTCGGGACGCCATTTGACTTTCACTACTCGCCAGCGAAGACCGTCTCGCGGGTTTGAAAGCCAATCGCTTTCGCGTTAGCGTGAAGAAACGTCCGAGAATCGCTCACGCTTATGGAAACGACCATCGCTGCTCCGAAAACAACCCTGGCTGCCGAAGCCGATTTTCTCCCGCTCCAAGGAACCGATTACGTAGAATTCTGGGTCGGCAACGCGAAACAGGCCGCGCACTATTATAAGACCGCGTTCGGCTTTCAATCACTTGCGTACTCAGGCCCGGAAACTGGCGTGAAAGATCGTGTCAGTTATGTGATCCGGCAGAACAAGCTCACCTTCGTTTTGACCACGGCACTTCGGCCGAACAACCCGATCGCCGATCATGTCGCCTTGCATGGTGACGGCGTGAAGTGCCTCGCCTTGAAAGTCGAAGATGCGACCTCAGCCTGGAAAGAGACGACGAAACGCGGCGGGAAGAGTTATATGGAACCCAGCACGCTCAAGGATGACAACGGTCGCGTCGTTATGAGTGGCATCCACACTTACGGGGACACCGTCCACTTGTTCATCGAGCGGGGCGATTACAACGGCGTGTTCATGCCTGGCTTCCGAAAATGGGAGAGCGACTACAACCCGTCCGAGACCGGCCTGCTCTACGTCGATCATTGCGTCGGCAATGTCGGATGGAACCAGATGAATCCCTGGGTGAAATTTTACGAAGACGTGATGGGGTTCCGGAACATCCTCACCTTCGACGACAAGGATATCTCTACCGAGTACTCGGCACTCATGAGTAAGGTGATGAGCAACGGGAATGGTTTCGTGAAGTTCCCGATCAATGAACCGGCCGAAGGCAAAAAGAAGTCGCAGGTGGAAGAGTACCTCGAGTTCTACAACGGCGAAGGCGTGCAGCATTGTGCCGTGGCGACGAACGACATCGTCAAGACCGTGACTGATCTGCAAACCCGCGGGGTCGAGTTCCTCAAAATCCCGACTACCTATTACGATACGTTGCCGGAGCGCGTGGGTCATATCGATGAAGACCTGGGGCCGCTGGCTCACCTCGGCATTCTCGTCGATCGGGATAACGAAGGTTACTTACTCCAGATTTTCACCAAGCCGGTGGAAGACAGGCCGACCCTATTTTTCGAAATCATTCAGCGCAAAGGCGCCAAGAGTTTCGGCAAAGGTAACTTCAAAGCGCTCTTCGAAGCTCTCGAAAAAGAACAGGAAGCGCGCGGTAACTTATAGGAGATAACAAATGCCTTTCTATCAAAAGCTCGGCGAGATCCCGCGGAAGCATCACATCTGGTTCCACCGCAACGGAGCGGGACCTGGTCACAAGAATGAAGGCATCTACTACGAGCATGTCGTGACGACAGAAGGCTTCAATGAGGCCTTCTCCATCATGTACCACCTCCGGCCGCCGACTCGCGTGCGGAGCGTAAAGTTATTGAAGTGCGAGGAGCTCAAGAGAGCGGGAGACAGTCCTCTGCGTCATCATCATTTGAAGACGGCGAACATGGAGCGTCGCGGCGATCTCTACAGCGGCCGTGTCCCGATCCTGTTTAACGAGGACATGACGGCGTGGCGCGCTCGCCCGGCCAAGCCCTACGGCAAGTTCCAATTCTATAAGAATGGCGGCGCCGACGAGATCATCTTTGTTTTCAAAGGAGCGGGCACAATCGAAACGATGTTCGGTAAGCAGCGCTACGGCGGCGAGGATTACATTGTTATTCCGCGCGGGATTACCTACCGGCTCGTGCCGGACAACGTCGAAGAGGAAGACTATTTGATTCTCGAGTCGACCGGGCCGGTACGAATTCCGAAACGTTATTTAAACAGCGAAGGTCAGATCAAAATGGGATCGCCCTATTCGGAGCGCGATTTTCATGGGCCGACGGAGCTGAACGTCGTGGACAAGGAAGAAGACACGGAAATTCTGGTAAAGGATGGGCCGCGTTGGACCTGTGTGACCATGGCGCAAAATCCGTTCGATGTCGTCGGCTGGGATGGCTACGTGTATCCCTTCACGTTCAACGCGCGGGATTTCGAGCCTATCACCGGCACCGTTCATCAGCCGCCGCCGATTCATCAGACGTTTGAGATACGCGGCTATGTCGTCTGCACCTTTGCTCCCCGGATGCTCGATTATCATCCTGAAGCGGTGAAAATCCCGTGGGTCCACGACAATGTCGAAGCCGACGAAGTCTTGTTCTATGTGCGCGGCAATTTCGGATCGCGAAAGGGGATTGAGCCAGCCTCGATCACCCTGCATCCGCGCGGGATTCCACATGGCCCGCATCCCGGCACGATCATGGCGAGTAAAGACGCGCAGCGCACCGAAGAGCTCGCCGTCATGTTCGACACCCAACACACGCTCGAGCTAACCGAGGCCGCTGTTGCGATGGACGACGAGAAATATCCGCTGAGCTGGTTGGATTAGAAGCGTGGCCGGTCAAAATCACGAGACTGAACTCGAAGCGGCGGAGCGTCGCATCGCGAGCTTGCGTCCATGTGGCGCTGCAAAGCTCGCAGGCATGGAGCATTCGTTCCGCAACCTCTTGGAATCGGTCGGCGAAGATCCCGAGCGCCAGGGATTGCTGCGGACTCCGAACCGCGCGGCGCGGGCCTTCGATTTCCTCACCAACGGCTACCGCCAGAGTCTCGACACTCTCGTCAACGACGCCATCTTCGATTCCGATGCGAGCGAGATCGTGCTCGTGAAAGACATCGAGCTTTATTCGATGTGCGAGCACCATTTGCTTCCGTTCGTCGGCAAAGCGCACGTGGCTTACATCCCGAACGGGAAAGTCATCGGCCTTTCAAAAGTCGCGCGCATCGTCGACATGTTCGCGCGCCGTCTCCAGATCCAGGAAAATCTGACGATCCAAATTGCGGATGCGCTGATGAAAACGCTGCACCCCGTCGGGGTGGCGGTGGTCATTGAAGCGAAACATCTCTGCATGATGATGCGCGGCGTGGAGAAGCAGAATTCTGCCATGAAGACTTCGTGCCTCCTCGGCTCGTTTAAGGAAGACGCTCGGACGCGCTCGGAGTTTCTCGCTCTTCTCGCCTGACGACCGCATGGTTCTGATGGTCAGCAAGCGGCTCGAATTTTCCGCGTCGCGGCGCTTGTTCGTGAAAGAATGGAGCGACGCTGAGAATCGCGCGGCGTTCGGTCCCGAGACTTCCGCGCGTTACGGCACGGGCCGAAACTACGTCGCTTACTTTGTCTTTTCAGGTTCGGTCGATCCAGCGACCGGGATGCTGATGAACATCAGCGAGATCAAGGAACGCGTCGGCCAGGTGTTGCATGACGGGTTCGATCATAAATTTCTGAACGAAGACAACCCGGCGTTCGCGGCATTGCCGCCGACCGCGGAGAATGTCGCACGGCAACTGTTTCTCGACGCGGCGCCGCTCTTTGCCGGGGGTAAAGCGCAGTTGGTAGCGTGTCATCTATCGGAATCAGAAAATCGCAGCGCGACCTTTTACGCGAGCGGAACTTTGGAAGCGCATTTTTGGTGCGAATTTTCTGCTGCGCGCCGAACCGTGTCGCCGCAATTGTCGGAATCAGAAAACAATAAGCTTTTCGGCGCCGCCGCCTCACCGTTCGGGCACGGCCACAATTATCGGGCTCGACTGACGCTCGACGGCAAGACTGTCGTGCAGGAAAAAGTCTCTCATTTTCTTGATTCCCTGCGTGGCGAACTCGATCACAAGAACTTGAACAACGAAGTTCCCGGGCTGACGGGGAAGCCGATAACCACCGAGGTTCTGGCGCGCTACCTCTATCAAAAGGCTGCGGAAAGCTCGCCGGTGTCTCGCGTTCGCCTCCACGAGCGCTCGGATTTTTTCGCGGAGTATTGGAAGGACGACCGATTCTTCCTCGGGCTCCGGGCGCCGTTCAGCGCCGCGCATCGTTTGAAAAGCGAGCAACTCAGCGCGGAAGAAAACGCGGCGCTTTATGGCAAATGCAATAACGCGCGAGGCCACGGTCATCTCTACATCACCGAAGCGACCGTCGGCGGCGACTTTGACGAGCGCAGCGGAACGCTGATGTCGTTCGATGCCTTGCAGGCCGCGACGAGATCCGCGCTCGAACCGTGGCAGAACAAACATCTCGATCTGGAAATGGAAGAATTTCGCCAGCGAACTTCAACTGGGGAAAACATCGTTGAGTCACTCTGGCCGCGGTTCGATTCGGCACTCGATGGCCGTCTCGTTCGTCTGCGCCTGTGGGAAACCGCGAATAACCGTTTCACCCTGCGGAAATCATGAAGCGTTATCTCATCACCGGCGCAAGCCGCGGCATCGGCCGCGCCATCGCCGAGAAACTGGCCGGTCCCGACCACACGCTTCTGCTCCACGGCCGCGACCGTGGAGCTCTCGCGAAAACCTGCCAATCCGCCGAAGCAAAATCCGCGAAGACGATCGCTCTTTGCTTCGATCTGCGCGATCCGCACGGCATTCAGGAAATGGCGAAGGAAATCGGGACGAGCCCTCTCGACGGGCTAATTCACAACGCGGGCATCGCTTTCGTGAAACCGCTCGACGCGATCACGCTGGAAGAATGGCAAGCCACCATCGCCGTGAATGTCACCGCGCCCTTTCTGCTTACTCAAAAACTGCTGACGCTCATGTCAGCTGGCTCGACAATCGTGAACATTCTCTCGATCGCGGCGAAGACGGGCTTTCCGAATTGGAGCAGTTATTGCATGAGCAAATTTGCGCTCGAAGGATTTTCCCAGGCCGTCCGCGAGGAAGTGCGGCCGCGCGGCATTCGCGTCCTCAATATCTATCCCGCTGCGACGAGCACCGAAATCTGGAAAGGCATCGAAGGCGAATGGCCGCGCGAAAAAATGCTCTCGGCCGATCAGGTTGGCGAAGCGGTCGCCTTCGCCTTA
>DATBCW010000017.1:0-14696 GCA_036270255.1 Chthoniobacterales bacterium | reverse complement strand
ATCAGGAGAAGCAGCTCTTCTCCCAATCTTGTCAATCCTGTTAATCCTCTCTGTCTTTGATTCGCTTGGATGCTGAAATGGCAGGGGTTTGGTCTCTTCCGCTTTCGCTCGCCACTACTTACGGAATCGCTTTCGCTTTCTTTTCCTCCGGTTACTGAGATGTTTCACTTCACCGGGTGTCGCGATGTTCCTGCTATGTATTCACAGGAACTCGAGCAGGTATTACCCCACTCAGGTTATCCCATTCGGAAATCCCCGGGTCACAGCGTGTTTACCGCTCTCCGAGGCTTATCGCAGTTAGCCACGTCCTTCATCGCCTATTGGCACCAAGGCATCCATTATGTGCTCTTTGTAGCTTGATCAATCTGTTCCAGTCCCTTGCGGGACCAGAGATCTTTGATAACTGAAACTCTCCTGAACCCCGATCCATATCGGGGCTACAGTTTTTTCAGACTCAGCTCTTAAAGTTGTATTTACTACCCTGTATGTAGATATCAAAGAACCAGCGGTCTCGGCCCGACTTCAGCGCACAAAAAAACTCAATCCTGTCTTCCGATCTATGTTCGTTCCGCTCGCGCGGGACGTGATAAACCGGGACAAAATTGAGTTCCAATTTGCAGTCCCAAATTCAGGCCAGAACCAACTCTCTTGTCTTGCGACACGGGAGTCCCGCTTCAAGCGGGGTCAGCAAGGTAGCCAGTCAAATCCGACCGTCAACCGTCAAAACGCATTTTTTTGATAAATTTTGCGTTTTTGCGGCTGGCCACTGCGCGAACCGGGACGCATCTGGGATAGCGCCGGCAAGCGATTCATTTTCGCCATGCCAAAAGAGAGAAAAGTTCGTCCACCGCAACATCAACGGCGACAGCCGGGCCGCCAATACAAAATGCGGCCGCAGCCGAAATCGGGAACCAGCGATTATATCGGCTCCGGGAAGCTGCGGGACCGCGTCGCGCTCATCACAGGCGGCGACAGCGGAATCGGGCGGGCGGTGGCGGTCCTGTTCGCGAAGGAAGGGGCCGATGTAGCCGTCGTCTATTTCAATGAGCACAGAGACGCGCGTGAAACGAAGCGGTTGGTCGAAGCTCAGGGTCGCAAATGTGTTTTGATCGCCGGGGACATCGGGAACGAGGATTTCTGTCGCGCAGCGGTGGCGCAAACGAAACGTGAGCTGGGCGCAATCGACATCCTCGTGAACAACGCGGCGGAACAACATCCCCAGGAAAGCATCACCAAGATCACCGAGCGACAACTCGAACGGACATTTCGGACGAACATTTTCGCAATGTTTTTCCTGACGAAAGCGGTGATGCGGTATCTCAAAAAAGGTGGCGTGATCATTAACACGGCGTCGGTCACTGCCTACAAGGGCAGTCCGGAGCTGCTGGATTACTCGGCGACGAAAGGCGCGATCGTCGCGTTCACTCGATCGCTTTCGCAGGGGCTGGCAAAAAAGAAAATTCGGGTAAATGCCGTTGCGCCGGGACCGATCTGGACACCGCTGATTGCGTCGACCTATCCGGCGAACGAGGTAACGACTTTCGGGTCGGACACGCTGCTAGGCCGAGCCGGGGAGCCCGAGGAAGTAGCGACTTCGTTTGTTTTTCTCGCCTCGGACGACTCGGCCTACATGACAGGACAGGTCCTGCACCCGAACGGCGGCCGAGTGGTCAACGGCTGAGCGTTGTAGGGCAAGTGCTCCGCTTGCCAAGGTTTCGGTTGGCAGTCGGAGCGCCTGCCCTACAATTGCCGAATGCAACGTAGCGACGGCCGCGCGCCTGATCAAATTCGATCGGTCCATTTCGATTTGAACATCGCTCCGCACGCGAGCGGGTCGGTTCTCGTCGCGATGGGCAACACGCGCGTGATCTGCGGGGTGATGATCGAGGAAACGGTGCCGCGCTGGATGAAAGAGCAAAGCGTCACCGGCGGCTGGCTGACGGCGGAGTATTCGATGCTGCCGTATTCGACGAACACGCGAAAGCCGCGCGACATCAGCAAAGGCCGGCTCGATGGGCGCAGCACCGAGATCCAACGGCTGATTGGACGATCGCTTCGCGCTGTCGTTGACCTGGAAAAACTGGGACCTCGCACAATGTGGGTGGACTGCGATGTATTACAGGCGGATGGCGGGACGCGGACCGCGGCAATTACCGGCGCGAGTCTTGCCGTTGCGATCGCGTGCCGGAAGTTGACGGACGAAAAGAAGATCACGTCCTCGCCTATTCGGAAACTGGTGGCGGCAGTCAGCGCGGGCGTGCTGGATGGCACGAGCGTTGTGGATTTGAATTACGAAGAGGACAAGGCGGTCACGGTGGACTTTAATCTGGTCGCGACGGAGGACGGGGAGTTTGTGGAAATGCAAGGATCAGGAGAAGAAGCGACGTTTTCGACCGACGAACTGGAGCAGATGCTCGCCATCGGCCGAAAAGGAATTGGAGAATTGATTGCCGCCCAGCGCGCGGTGCTGGCATCATTGATGGTGGGAAACAAATGACACGCGCGCTCATCACCGGAATTACGGGGCAGGACGGAAGCTATCTTGCCGATCTCCTGCTCGAAAAAGGCTACGAAGTCCACGGGATCATCCGGCGCGCGAGCACGTTCAACACTTCGCGCATCGATCATCTCTACGCCGATCCGCACATCAACGGCGTCCGGTTATTTCTTCATTACGGCGATCTGGCCGATTCGGTGAATCTGGTGAAGCTCCTCTATGAATTGAAGCCGGACGAGATTTACCATCTCGGAGCGCAAAGCCACGTACGGGTGAGCTTCGACATTCCGGAATACACTTCGGACGTGACCGGTGTAGGCACGATCCGGATTCTGGAAGCGATCCGCGAAACGGGGATTCGGTCAAAATTCTACCAGGCTTCGAGCAGCGAGATGTTCGGGAAGGTGCAGCATGTGCCGCAGACCGAGACGACGCCGTTCTGGCCGCGGAGCCCCTACGGCGTGGCGAAAGTCTTCGCCTACTGGGCGACGGTAAACTATCGCGAAAGTTACGGGCTCGCGGCGAGCAACGGGATTTTGTTTAACCACGAAAGCCCGCGGCGCGGCGAGACGTTCGTTACCCGAAAAATCACGCGCGCGGTGGCGGCCATAAAGCTGGGCCTGCAGAAGGAATTGTTCCTCGGCAATCTCGACGCGAAACGCGACTGGGGTTACGCGCCCGAGTACGTCGAAGGGATGTGGCGGATGGTGCAGGAATCTGCCGGCGATGATTTCGTGCTCGCCACAAACGAGACGCACACCGTGCGCGAGTTTGTGGAAGCCGCTTTTGCGCGGGTCGATCTCGATTGGAAAGAATTCGTAAAGCACGACGATCGGTATGAGCGACCAGCGGAGGTGGACCTGCTCATCGGCGATGCGGCGAAAGCAAAGAAGATTCTCGATTGGGAACCGAAGGTGCGCTTCAAAGAACTCGTCCAGATCATGGTGGACGCCGACGTGGCGTTGCTATCGCGCAGCTCAGCCCAAGAGCAGCTTGGGAGGCTGCCGTAAGTCGGTTTACGGCGACTGAGCGCCGTCGCTATAACTATTGGGACGACACGGCGGTCGTCCCTCCAGGGCCGGGTGCCGTCGGCACCGCGGCGGACAGCGGGGCGTCGACGATCGTGACGCGGGCTCGCGGCCCGACAATATCGTAGAGCTGAATCACGTCTCGGGAACGCATCCGAATGCAACCATAACTGGCGCGCTTGCCGATGTTCCGCTCCTCGGCGGTCCCGTGAATATAAATGTAGCGGCCGTATGCATTCGCGTTCTGCGTCTCGAGTCCGCGCAGCCAAAGGATGCGGCTCACGATCGGATCGCGGCCCGGTGCATCGGGGACGAGAACTTCACCGGTAGGTCGGCGATCTTTGAAAACCGTTCCGAGGGCAGCGCCGTCGCCAATCTTTCTCGCGATCTCCAGCTCGCCCAAGGGTGTGCCGCGACTTCCCGGCGCGTCGCCGATTGCGAATTTCGAGGTGGAAATTGGATAAGTCGCGATGAGCGCCCCGTTGTCGAGAAGAGCCAGCCGCTGCTCCGGAATGCTAACGACGATCCGATGACGCGTGTCGGGTGCAACGCAGGAACCCAGGACCAGCGCAACAAGCAAAAGGTAGGGACGGCGCGCTGCGCCGCTCGGTCGCCGCAGCGCGGCGACCCTACCAGTAGAAGAGACGTTCATCGTTGAAATCGGAAAAACTTCTCGGCGGTTTCAGTCGTGGCGGCAGCGAGTTCATCCAGCGGGATCCCGCGAGCGTTTGCGATCGTCTCGGCAACGATGCGCGTGTGGGCGGGTTCGCAGCGCTTTCCGCGGAAGGGCACCGGCGCCAGATAGGGGCAATCGGTTTCCACCATGAATTTCCAAAGGGGGACCTGGCTCGCGACTTCGCGGACGTTCGCGCCGTTCTTGAAGGTCACGATCCCGGTGAACGAAACGAGGTGGTCGAGATCGAGGACTTCGTTCGCCTGCTCGAGGGAGCCTCCGAAACAATGAAAGACGCCGCGCACTTTGCCGCTGTACGGCTGCATAATGTCGAGCGTGTCCTGCCACGCGTCTCGCTGATGAATCACCACGTTCAGTCCCAGTTCGACCGCCAGATCGAGCTGTTGCTCGAACAAACTCGCTTGCTTCGATTTGTAAGCGCCGTCGTGGATTTCGGCCTCGAGCAAATCCTCCGTCGACGTCTGGAGCGCCTTGGAAAAAACCTGCATGCTCTTCTGCGCCTTCGCCAATTCCAAGCTCGGCAACGAATGATAATCCAAACCGGTTTCTCCGAGCGCGACCACGCGTGGATTCGCCGCCAATTCCCGGAGCGGCGTGATGACGTCCTCGCCTGATTCCTCGACGTAGGTCGGATGGACTCCGATCACCGCGAAGACATTCGGATACTTTTCCGCGAGCGCGACCGCGCGCCGGCTGCTCTCCAGGGAAGTGCCGATCGTAATGATGCGCGTCACGCCTGCGTCCGTGGCGCGGCGCAAAACGTCTTCAAAGTCCGGCGCGAAATCCGGATAGTCGAGGTGGGCGTGGGTCTCGATTAGCATTGCAGATTGAAGATTGCAGATTTCAGAATGGCTGCAGAATCAATCTGCAATCTTCAATCTGAATTCTGCAATGCCCTACCATTCCACTACCGTGCTCGCCCAGGTGAGCCCGCCGCCGAACACGACCATCAAGACGTAATCGCCGCGTTTGATTCGGCCGCTCCGATTCGCTTCATCGAGCGCCATCGCGACGGCGGCGGCGGAGGTGTTGCCGTATTTGTCCAGATTCACGTAGAACCGATCGAGCGGAATTTTTAATCGGTCGGCGATCGCTTCGATGATCCGGAGATTGGCCTGGTGCGGAATTACGCACGCGATGTCGTCGGTCGTTAAGCCGGCTTGCTCGAGCGCTATCTTGGACGCGTTGAGCATCGAGATCACGGCCTGTTTGTAGACGTCCCTCCCGGTCATATGAATCGTGTTCAAATTCATGTGAGCGTTTTCGGCTGTGATCGGGCAACGCGAACCGCCCCCAGGCATGAAAAGAATATCGGTGAAATCGCCGTCACTCCCGATGTGGGTGCTGATCACGCCATGGGCGCGCCCACGATGTTGCAAGACGGCCGCGCCGGCGCCATCGCCGAAAAGCACGCAGGTATTGCGATCAGTCCAGTTCGTGATCGACGTCAGTTTCTCGGCGCCAATGACAAGCACTGTGTTGTGGGTGTGCGAGGTGATAAATTGCTGCGCAATCTCGATGCCGAAAAGGAACCCCGCGCAGGCCGCCGAGATATCGAGACAAGCTGCGTTCTTGGCGCGGATTTTTTTCTGGACGAAACAGGCGGTGGCCGGAAACAACATGTCGGGCGTCGCGGTCGCGACGAGAATGAGATCAACGTCTTTCGGAGCGACTTCCGCCTGTTCGAGCGCTTTCAGCGCCGCCTTCGTGGCCATGTCGCTCGTCAGCTCGTCTTTTCCAGCGACCCGGCGTTCTTTGATTCCGGTGCGCGTCGTGATCCATTCGTCGCTGGTGTCGACGATCTTCATCAGATCTTCGTTCGTCAGGCGTTTCTCCGGCATGTAACTGCCGGTGCCAACGATCGAGACCGTCCGGTTTGTTTTACCGGAGCGCGGGCTCGAGCGGGGTTGCTTTTTCATGGTGGCGGCGGACCTCCTCGACGATATGCGGGTTCACCTGGTGTTCAATCGATTCGGCCGCCACGCGCAACGCGTTCTTGATCGCCAACGGCGTGCTGGCGCCGTGGGCGATGATGCAAATCCCGTTTACGCCGAGGAGCGGCATCCCGCCATATTCCTCGTAGTTCACTTTCTTTTTGATGGTGAGAAATGCATTCCGCGCCAGGTACGCTCCCGCCATCCGTATCTTCGTTCTCATCAGCTCATGCTTGAGCCATTTGAAGATCGCGTCGCCGATCGACTCGCACGTTTTTAGAATCACATTGCCGACGAATCCGTCGCAGACCACGACCTCGACTGGGTCGGCGAACAAATCGTGGCCTTCGATGTTACCGCGAAAGTTGAGGTTAGCTTGTTTCAAGAGCTTGAAGACTTCCTTGGTGAGATCGCTCCCTTTTGAATCTTCGTCGCCGATCGACATCAATCCGACCGAAGGCTTTTCGTAGCCCAACACGTGGCGGGAATAGACCGAGCCCATGATCGCGTAGTCGAGCATGTGTTCCGGGCGCGGGTCGCTGTTTGCGCCGGCATCGATCAGGACGAACACATTGGTTTCAGACGGGATAACGGCGGCGATGCCGGGACGATCGACGCCGGGAAGCGTCCGCAATTTTATCTGCGTGGCCGCGACCGCTGCGCCAGTGTGCCCTGCGCTGACAATCGCCTCCGCGTCGCCTTTCTTCACCAAATCAACCGCGCGGCTCACGGACGAATCCTTCTTTCGTCGGACTGCCTCTACCGCGCGATCGCTCATCTCAACGACCTGAGTGGCGTGGGAAATTTCGATACGGCCATCGTTGCAGCCGTGCTTTCTTAATTCGGCTTCGATTTGAGGGGTGTCGCCGACGAGAAACAGCCTGCTGATCTGAGGATACTCCTTGAGCGCCATCACGGCGCCGCCGACGATATTAGGCGGGCCGAAATCGCCGCCCATAGCATCCAGAGCGATTTTCATCGGAGCGGGATTTTGCGGCGATCAGCGGACGAATGCAAAACGAAATTCGACCCGTCATTTCGAGCGAAGTCGAGAAACCTCGCCGAGTTCACCTAAAATGCTGCCGCGGGATCCCTCGACTAGCGCTCGGGATGACGAAATTCTTAGGCGCCGACGCTGAGCACCTGACGGCCCTTGTAATAGCCGCAGGAAGCGCAGGCGGTGTGCGATTGAACGGTGCTGCCGCATTGCGGACACTTGTTCAAGATCGGCGCACGCCAGCGATGCGACGCTTTCCGCGTCCGCAGTCGCATTTTCGAAGTTTTACGCTTGGGAACTCCCATGGTGAGCGGGAACGAAAGCACCGTTTCGGAAAAAGACAAATCCTGTAGCGGCGATCTCTGACCGCCGAAGCGCAAATTGGCCGGCGGTCAAAGACCGCCGCTACAGCTTCAGCTTATCCAGTGCGCTCCAATCGGGCGCCCGTTTTCCGTCGGCCTGCGGCGCGGGCTCGGCAATTGCCGCGGCGGGACATTGCCGGCCGCCCTCGCGGTCGCAGTGAGGATGCGCAGGCAGATTGAGCAAAATGTCTTCACGAATATAGGGCGCGAGATCGATCACTTCCGGGCCGGTCAGCTCATGGTGAATCGAGAACGCCGGCACCTGGATGTCGTACGGGAATGGCTCGAGACAGCGAACACATTTCAGTTCGACTGGTTGAGCCAGGTGACCTGTGACCCAAAGCGAGCCTTCCGAGATTCCGAGATCGAGCGAATAACGCAGCGGCCCGGTGCAGACGACAGCTTCCGCCGTTAAATCTGGGATTGAGCATTCCTCTTCGCCTTCGAGATGAAGACCGTCGGCTTGGATTTGTCGGAGATGGACTTTCACGGGCGAATCCTTTCCGAGTTCATCCTTTGAGTCTGGTCCGCAAGGCCTTCGCGACCCGCGCCGGCACGAACCCGGTCACGTCGCCGCCGAGGCGCGCGATCTCTTTTACAATGCGCGAGCTCAGATAGGTGTATTCCTCTTTCGGCATCAGGAAAATCGTCTCCACGGTTGCTTCCAGTTTTCGATTCATCAGCGCCATTTGGAATTCAAACTCGAAATCCGAAATGGCGCGCAGGCCACGGATCACGGCGGTCGCCTTTCGGGTTTTCGCGAAATTGACGAGCAGACCATCGAGCGGCGCGACCTCGACATTTCTTGCTTTGCCGAGTGCGCCTTTGATGAGCTCGAGCCGTTCCTGGAGTGAAAACAGCGGGTGCTTCTGATCGTTGTGGGCCACGGCCACGATCACTTCGTCGAACAACTTCCGGGCGCGATCGATCACATCGAGGTGCCCGTTGGTCACCGGGTCAAAGCTTCCTGGATAAATGGCGCGGCGGGTCATAAAGGGGAAAACGTCCAACGTCCAACGCCCAACGTCCAACGTCGAATTTCAGAAGTTTGCGGTGGCGAGTTGCCGAGCAGGCCCAACGCTCCCACAATAGCTCGCCCGAAATGATCGAGCCACCTTACCGGACCGTCGCCGTCGCGAGCACGTTTTCGCCGCGGTTTCTCCAGGTCCTCGCGGAAGCCAAGCGGGTCCGCGATCGGCTTTGCCGGCAATTGCATCTCATCTATGTCGGAGCCCGCGATGAGCAGACCGCGAAAAAATTCGCCGACGCGCTGCTCGCGCTCGCGCTCCCGGAGGATTCGGCGATTCATTACCAGGAAGGCGAAGACGCGGCGGTGGCGATCCTCGACGCCGCCAAAGCCAACGAAATCGATTTGCTCGTGGCGGGCGCGCTGGAGAAGGAAGTGGTTCTCCGGCCATTCCTCGGAAACGTGGCGCGGACCCTTGTCCGAAACGCCGGTTGTTCCGTCATCCTTTTCATCAAACCCGAGAGCGAACCGAAACCGTTCAGTCGAATCGTTTTCCTGGCCGACTATTCCGAGCATGGACGCGCCGCGCTGGTGAAGGCGCTTCATCTGGGAGCGGCCGAGAAATGCGAGCGGTTCTATGTCATTCGCGTTTACACGACGTTTGACGAGGCGCGGGCGAAAACGCGGATCGATGCGCCGGAAGAAGGCAGCGCCGGCGCGCGCACGCTCGAAGAAGAAGAAATCGCGCTGGAAAATTTCGTTGATTCGGCCGGCCCGAACGACGTCCCGATCGAAGCGAGGTGCATTCGCGGCAATACCGGCTACGCCGCGCTCGATTTTATCCAATCGATCGACGCGTCATTGCTCGTGGTCCCGGTCGATCCCGCTGCGTGTGGGGACGGTTTGCCGCCTCACGTCGCCTGGATCACGGACGTGATTCCGTGCAACCTCTGGGTGATTCGTTAGGGCTTGTGGATCGGTCGGCCGGTTGATTTCATCGCGCCGATGGATGCCGCCCAAGCCTTTCGGCCTTACGGACTCACGCACCTCATCGTGATCGCGCTCACGGTCGCGTTGCCATTTGTCCTAGCGGCGTTCGTCCGCAAATCCCGCTGGCCGCGGAGCGAGCGGCTCATCGGGCAATTGCTGGCCGCGATGCTGCTGGTGAATTACGCGGGCTACGAAATCTATCTCGCCTTCACGGTGGGCCTGGAATGGAAAAAGGCGTTGCCGTTTCAACTCTGCGACTGGGCCATGATCTCGATCGTCGTGGCCTTGCTTACCGGCCGCGAGCGCTGGCTGGAGGTCGCCTACTTCTGGGGAATCGGCGGCACGCTCCAGGCGATCCTGACGCCGGACCTGAAAGACGCGTTCCCAAACATTCGATTCATCACGTTCTTCGTCGCCCATTCCGGCATCGTGATCGCGATCGCGTTCATGATGATCATGAAAAAATATCGGCCGCATTGGTTCTCGATCGTCCGGGTGTTTCTTTGGTCGGAGCTTTATTTTGTTCTCACGTTCTGCGTCGATCTGCTGACGGGCGAGAATTACGGCTATCTGCTCCGTCAACCGGGCGCCGCGTCGCTGCTCGATCTGCTCTCGCACGAGCGGGTCCTTTACATTCTCGAAATGCATCTGCTGGCGCTGATCTTTTTTATCGTCCTTTATTTGCCGTTTGCGATTTACGATCTGGTCGGAAGAGCCTCACACAAAGGACACAAAGGGACACAAAGGTGATTTACTTTCCTCTGTGTTCTTTGGTGACCGTTGTGTGAGACCTCTTTCTGCCTAATCGTTTGTCCGCGTGAAGCCAAAGCAGCTCAAAGTTCGGTCTGTCGCTATCGGGGGCACAAAGCCTGTGTTTATCCTCGGGCCGTGCGTGATTGAATCGGAGAAATTCGTTTGGCGGATGGCGAAGAAAATTGCGGAGATCTGCAAGGCGGAATCGGTGCCCTTCATTTTTAAAGCGTCGTACGACAAGGCGAATCGCACTTCGGTCCGGTCGTATCGCGGCCTCGGCGTGGAGGAGGGCTGCGAGATTCTGGGAGCAATCGGCGCGGAATTGAAAATTCCAGTCACGACTGATGTTCATTCGCCGGCGGAAGCGGAAATCGCGGGACACGTGATCGATGTCCTCCAGATCCCGGCGTTTCTTTGCCGGCAAACCGATTTGCTCCAGGCGGCGGCGGAAACCGGTCGCGTTATCAACGTGAAGAAGGGCCAGTTTCTGGCCCCATGGGACGTGAAGAATATTGCCGAGAAGTTGAGCGCGTTCGGCAACAACAACTTCTTGTTCACGGAGCGCGGGACTACGTTCGGTTACAACAATCTCGTCGCGGATTTTCGCTCGCTCTATTGGATGCGGGAAGCCGGCTATCGCGTGATCTTCGACGCGACCCATTCGGTTCAGCGCCCGGGCGGCGCGGGTGACGCGACTTCTGGCGACGGCGCGCTGGCGCCGGTCCTGGCGAGAGCCGCGATGGCGGCAGGGTGCGACGGCATTTTCATGGAAGTGCACGAGAATCCGGCGCGCGCATTATCGGATGGACCGAACCAGATTCCGCTAAAGCAGTTGCCGAAGCATCTTCGCATGTTAAAAACTATCCATGCTGCCGTTTCGTAGCGGTCGCGCTGGAATCGTCAGCGCTTTCGCCGCTTTCTCGCTCGTAATTTTGCTAAGCTGCGCCGTCATCGCGGCCGACAAGAAAGCGCCGAAGTCCGAAGGGAAAAAACCGGCGGCCACGACAACTCCGGCGCCCCAGAAGAAGCAATCCCGTCCGAAACCGGCGGAGGGAATCAAGGATGTGCCGATCCCTGAAGGCCACGATGCAAAAGGGTTGATTCTACCGGAATACGACACCCAGGGACGGCTCCGCGGTAAACTTCAAGCCGGCGTAACCCGGCGGCTCGACCCCGAGAATGTAGAATTCCACGCCGTAAAATTTACGACCTTCATCCCGGAAACCGAGGCGCCGAATTTGGACATCAGTGTCGACACGGCCGTCTTCAATCTCAAAACGCAGGTCCTCACCTCGAACGTCCGCGCAACCGTGAAGCGTTCGGATTTCGAAGTGTCCGGCGACCATATGCGATTCGAAATGCTTACGCGCCAGAGCACGATCGAAGGGAACGTGAAGATGATCGTCCACGGCAAAGCGCGGACGCCGGGTGAGGAGCAGCCCCAGCCACAGCAGTCGCCGCAATGAGAAGTTTGCTGGCGGTTTGCGCGATGATTTCGTTGCTGGCGCTGAATCAAAGCGCCCAGGGGCAGGGTTCCGCGCCGCCGTCGCTCTCCTCGCATTTGAAGCCGGATAGTTCTCCTTCGGCGACCCCGAAGAACGTGAAGCCAAAGCCGGAGAAGAGTGCGACCCCCGCGCCAAAGCCCGGCGAGTCGCCCACGCCGCCAGCGCAGGAAATCGTAACGGAAATTTATGCGGACAAAGCAGTGTTCGATTCGACAAAATCGATCGGCGTTTTCACTGGTCATATCGTCGTGATCGATCCGCGTTTTCAAATCCAGGGAGACAAACTGACGATTTATCTCAACAACAAGCAGGAGGGCGGCCTCGATAAGGCGGTGGTCGAGGGAAACGTCGGGGTCGTGCGCGACCGGCCCGATCCGGCCGGCGGACCGCCTAGTCGAATGCTGGGGCGATCGGACAAGGCGGTTTATATTTCGAAGACTGGAAACTTTGAGTTGTCGGGAAACCCGCGCGTGCAACAGGGTTTGAATACGCACGTGGCGACGAGTCCCGATACTGTGATGGTCTTGAACGATAAGGGCGAGTTGCAAACCTCGGGGCCGAGCCGGACGGAAATCCGGCAACCGCCGAAGAGTGAAACAACTCCAACCCCGCCGCCCGCGCCGACGCCAACCCCGAAACCGTGACCATCCCGACCGCGACCGCACCAACAAAGTCTGCGATTTCCGGCAAACCGGAAGCCGAGGATTATGTCCTTTCCACGGAGCAGCTGATGAAGATTTACGGCGGACGCGCCGTCGTGAATGGCATCGATATCAAGGTACGCGCGGGCGAGATCGTGGGACTACTCGGCCCGAATGGCGCCGGCAAGACGACCAGCTTTTACATGATCGTTGGACTCGTTAGGCCAAACAGCGGTCGCGTTATTTTCTCCGGCACGGACGTGACTCGATACCCGATGTACAAACGAGCGCGTCTCGGGATGGGTTATCTGCCGCAGGAAGAATCGATCTTCCGGAAAATGACGGTGGAACAGAACATCCTCGCCATTCTCGAGACGTTGCCTCTCAGCAAATACGAGCGCCGGCAGCGTTGCGAACAATTACTCCATCAGTTCGGCATCGAGCGAATCGCCAAGAATACCGCCATCACCTTGAGTGGCGGCGAAAAACGCCGGCTCACGATCGCGCGTTCCCTCGTAACCCAGCCGAGCCTCCTCATGCTAGACGAACCATTCAGTGGCGTCGATCCCATCGCGGTCTACGATGTCCAGCAGATCGTGGTGAACTTGCGAAAGTCCGGCCTCGCCATTCTCATCACGGACCATAACGTGCGCGAAACCCTCTCCATCGTCGATCGCGCCTATCTCATTTTCGAAGGACGGGTCGAGAGCGAGGGGACGAAGGACTTCCTGATCAACGATCCCATCAGCCGTCAGCTTTATCTGGGCGAACGTTTCCAAATGTAAGCGAAAGGAAAACCGTGATCTCCACCAACGCTCATCCGCACGTCAAAGTCACCGGCCGCCATCTCACGATCACGGATGCGATCAACGATTACTGCACGCGGAAGATCGAGAGCCTGCATCTCGATTATCCGAAAATCATCGAGGCCCACGTCATTCTGGAAGTGGAGAAATACCGGCACTCGGCCGAGGTCGTTTTGGTTTGCTCGAACCACATCACGATCGAGGCCTGCGAAGAGACCGACGATATGTACGCCGCGATTGATGCCGTGACCGACAAAGTCGCGCGGCAGATGCGCAAGTATAAGACGCGGCTGATGCGAAAACACCGGCCGCGGAAGGATATTGTCGAGCATCTCCAGGAGCACGTGTTGCATCCCGAGCCGATCGAAGCGGACGAACATCACGAACACGCGATCGTGAGCACGGAGCGGTTGCCGGTGAAACCGATGTTCGTCGACGAAGCGGTGTTGCAGCTTGAGATGTCGCACCGCCAATTTCTCGTATTCCTGAATGCGCGCAGTGCGCGCGTGAACGTCCTGTATCGTCGAAAAAGCGGCGATTTTGGATTAATTGAGCCGACTGCGAACTGAATTGCATCATGAGGATCCGAACTGTTGCCGTTCCTTTTCTTCTCAGCCTGATCTTCGGGGTCGCATTCGGGGCCGAGCCAATTCCGGCTCCTGACGACGTCGCTGCGCCGCCGGCTGATGCGGAGAAAACCGAATCAGGCCTCGCTTCGAAAGTTTTGGAGCCGGGCAAAGGGACGACGCATCCGGCAAGGACCGATCTCGTGACGGTTCATTACAGCGGTTGGACCACAGACGGAAAAAATTTTGATAGTTCGTTGTCGCGCGGGAAACCGGTGACGTTCCCACTCGATAAAGTGATCGCTGGCTGGACCGAAGGAGTGCAGCTCATGGTCGCTGGAGAAAAGCGGCGGCTCTGGATTCCGGAGGACCTGGCTTACAAAGGCAAGGAAGGCCGCCCCTCCGGCATGCTGGTCTTTGATGTCCAGTTGATCTCGTTCAAGGCTCCGGCGCCGCAGGAAGCTCCGTCCGATCCGACGAAGGCGCCGGATGATGTTCAGCGCGCTCCAGCGGATGCGAAGCGGACCGAAAGCGGCCTGAGTTACAAAATCCTCCGGCGCGGCACAGGCACGGAGCATCCGGAAGCGACGAGTTCGGTCACGGTGAATTATTCGGGGTGGACGACGGATGGAAGATTGTTCGATAGCACCTACCCCCGGCATGACCCGCAAACCCTGAAATTGAATCGCGTTATTGCCGGTTGGACGGAGGGTTTGCAGCTGATGGTGGTAGGTGAGAAGCGCCGTTTCTGGATTCCCGAATCGCTGGCCTACGCAGGACAAGGGCCGGTGAATGGTGACCTCGTCTTCGACATCGAGTTGCTCAAGATCAATCAGCCCTAACCAGTCGGCGTAATCGCGGCCCGCACTCCGCTTGGGGTGACAAACGTTTCTTCCCGCGATAAAGGAATTGTCGGATGGCCGATAAACCGACAAAGCAGGCGATCACCTCCAAGA